>JAOPVE010000059.1 GCA_025963185.1 Actinomycetes bacterium | reverse complement strand
GCGGCGGCGGTGACCTGCGTGAACGCGGCCGCCGGATCCGGGGTCAGCGAGTGCGACCGGGCCACGTGGATCTGCGTGGTGACCCCGCCGGCCCCGTCGGAAGACGGCGGGAACGCGCGCGCGAACTCGCCCGCCGGAAGCAGCAGCACGTTGTCGGGCGGCGCGATCGGCTGGGACTGCGGCGCCGCGCCCACCTTCTGGAACAGCGAGTTGGCCTGCGGCAGGTCGGTGACTCCGGCGACGCGCTCGGTCAGCGGCGGCAGGCCGGGCCGGCTCACGGTGACCGACGAGCCGGGAACGGCGTGCAGGTTCGACGCGGTCTGCTGGGCGAGCAGCGCCCCGCCGCCGGATCCGGACAGGGTCCGCAGCTCGCCTGGGAAGGTGGTGGCGTAGTTGTCCGGCAGGCCGAGCACCACCCCGGCGCCGGTCGTCTGGGTCGCGCCGTCCACGGTCGCGCCGAACGAGGAGACCGGGGCGAACGTCACGGGCAGCGCGGTCCGCACGCCCGGGGCGGATCGGGTCGCGCTCAGCACCGCCGCCGGATCCGCGCCGCGCTGGACCTCGACCTGCCAGTCCACCGCGATCCCGTGGACCGCGCGGCTGGTCATCGTGGCCTTGGACCCGGCGAGGAAGGATCCGAGGGCGGCCAGCAGCGCGACCGCGACCGCCACCCCGAGCGCCACCCCGGCGAGAGTCCCGGGGCGGCGGCGCACCAGCCCGGCTAGCCAGATCGCGATCACGGCAGCTCCTCGCGGGGTTCGCCGGTGACCAGGCGGCCGTCGGCCATGGTCCATTCGCTGCTCAGCCGCCGGGCGACCGCCGGATCGTGGGTGGCCACCACCAGCGCGGCGCCGAGCTGGTCCGCCGCGGCGAGCAGCACGTCGATCACCAGGGATCCGGTGACGTGGTCGAGCTGCCCGGTCGGCTCGTCGGCGAGCACGAGGCGCGGCTCACCGGCGAGCACCCTGGCGACCGCGACGCGCTGCGACTGCCCGCCCGACAGCTCCTCGGGCAGCTTGTTCGCGAGCCCGCCGAGCTGAAGCGCGCCGAGCGCGGCGAGTGCCCGCGCACGGGCGTCCCGTTCGCCCGCGGGGATCCCCGGCCTGGCACCGGATCGCCGCTGAGCCGACGCGGCCGCGAGCAACAGCGGCAGCTCGACATTCTCGGCGACGTCGAGTGCGTCGATGAGGCTCGGCGCCTGGAACACCACGCCCACGAGGTCCCGGCGCAGCCGCGGATCGCCGCCGAGCCCCGGCCAGGACAGCTCACCGCTTGCGGGGTGTTCCAGCCCGGCCATGAGGTGCAGCAACGTGGACTTGCCGGATCCGGACGGGCCGGTCAGCGCGATCCGGTCCAGCGGCCTGATCTGGCAGTTCGCGCCGTCCACCGCGAGCACCGCGTGCTCGCCGCTTCCGTAACCGCGGCTCAGGTCCCGGCACACGAACAGCGGCTCGCGCTCGTCCGCCACGCGCTTGCGGGCCGCCGCCGCCGGGGCTCTCACGCCGCCACCGCGCTTCCGTCGCGCAGGTGCAGGGCCGTGTCCGCCGTGCGCAGGACCGCCGGGCTGTGGCTGGCGATCACCATCGCGGTGCCCGCCCTGGCGAGGTTGCCCAGCAGCGCCAGCAGCCGTCGCTCGGTCGCCGAGTCCAGCTCGCCGGTCGGCTCGTCCGCGATGAGGACGGCCGGGTTGTTGGCCAGGGCCACGGCGAGCCCGGCCCGCGCGGCCTCGCCCCCGGACAGCTCGGCCGGGTAGGCGCCGGACCGGTTCGCCAGCCCGACCGCGTCCAGCACGTCCCACGGCGTGCGCGTGGGGGCGGCGCCGGTGTTCGCGCGAGCCCGGCGACGACGCCCGAGCCGCCGGACCAGCTGCAGGTTCTGCGCGATCGTCAGGTGGCCGAGCAGGTTGCCCTGCTGGTAGAGCACGCCGACCCGGCTCGCCCGCAGCGCCGATCGCTCGGCCTCGGGCCGGTGGCTCATCCGGGCTCCGGCGATCCACACCGATCCGCCGTCGGGCTCGTCGAGGCCCGCCAGGCACGCCAGCAGCGTCGACTTTCCGGATCCGGACGGGCCCGCCACGACGAGCCGCTCGCCGGGGGCCACCGACAGGGAGATCCCGCGCAGGGCCAGCGTTTCCTCGTCGCCGGCCCGGAAGAACCGGTACAGGTCGTGGGCGGCGATGGCGGTCTCGCCGGCCGGGGCGGTCACGCGGTCCACCGGAACGAGTCGGTGACGATCCGCCACGGATCGACGTTGTCGGCCCCGTGTGGTCCGGCCAGGGTCAGGGTCACGAGCTTGCCGGCCTTCCAGAAGTGGTAGCGCTCGACGTCGTCGTTGCGCACCTTGCCGGTCACCGGGTCGGGCGAGGCGTCGGTGCGGTAGGTCGCCAGGACCACCGATCCGGCCTTGCGCTGGATGGTCGACACCGCGCCGCCCGAGAAGTGGGTTGCCGTCGTCCGGAGCGCGCCGATCTCCCGCCGCACGCTGGCCGTGGTCGGGGCGGACGGGCTGGGCGCGGTCTCGATCCGGATGCTGTTGAGCTTGTCGGTGAACGTCACGGTGGGGGCCGTGCCGGTCCGCGACCAGCCCTCGGGGACCTTCACCGAGAAGCCCCCACCGGGCGGCGCGTAGGCCACGTACTGCTGGTTGTCGGGGATGTCGCCCTGCGGATTCGTCTCGGGCGCGCTCGTCTTCGACGCGGCCGCCGGGGGCGAGGCCGACACCGAGGGCGAGGCCGTGCTGGGCCCGGCGGTGCTGGCCGGCGCCTGCTGAGCGGACGGCTTCGGCGCGCTGCCGCAGGCCGCCGCGGCCAGCACGGCCAAGATCACCGCGCCGAGGATCGCCGTGCGCCGGATCGCCGTGCGCTGCGTTCTCGTCACCGGGTGCCCCCTCTGGTGGATCGGCGGCCAGCTGCGTGCTGCCCCGGAATCGACGCTACGAGCGGGCCGGTCAGAGGTCCGCGAGCGGACGTTAAACGGGAAGCAAAATCGCCGGCGCGAGCCCAGATCCGGGCCGCCGGTCCTGCACACTCGGCGAGTCGGGCCTACTGCGGACGGGTGTCCGGCCCGGGAGCGAGGAGGCGGCCGTGCGGCGCAGAGTGGTCCGGCTGGCAGTGGTGACCGCGCTGTTCGCCCTGCTCATCTTCGGCGCGCCACTGGCCGTCGCGGTCCGGATCGTGTTCGTCAACGACGAGCGCGGCGAGCTCACCCGGATCGCCGAGCGCGCCGCGTCCTCGGTCTCGCCGGACGCGCTCCGGGGCGCCGATCCGATCGAACTGCCCGCGGCCGAGCAGGACACCGAGATCGGCGTGTACGACGGGCGGGCGAGCAGGGTGGCCGGAGCCGGGCCCGCCGTCGGTGACGCGCCGGTGTTCGAGGCGCTCGCCGGGCACCTCACCGACACCGCCGGGGGCGGGCGGCTGCTCATCGCCGCGCCGATCCGCGACGGCGAGCAGGTCGTGGGTGCGGTGCGGGTGACCTCGTCGGAACGGTCCGCGAACCTGCGGACCCTGGCCGCCTGGGCCGGGATGACCGGGCTCGCGGTGCTCGCCGCCGGGGCGGCCGCGGTGCTCGCCGGGATCCAGGCCGGGCGCCTGACGGGGCCGTTGTCGCAGCTCGCCCGGGCGGCGCACGCGCTCGGCGACGGGAACTTCGCGGTCAGGGAGAAGCCCAGCGGGATCCCCGAGGTGGACGCCGTGGCCATCGCGCTCGCCGACACCGCCGCCAGGATCGAGGACCTGCTGGCCCGCGAGCGCGCCTTCAGTACCCGCGCGTCGCACCAGCTCCGGACGCCCCTGACCGGCCTCCGGCTCACCCTGGAGGCCGCGCTGGCGGGCGGCGACACCGGGCTCCGGACCGCCGCGGCGAGCGCCGTGGACTCCGCCGACGTGCTCGCCCGGACCATCGACGAGCTACTGCTGCTGACCCGCGCACCGGGACGGTCCGAGCTGCTCGACACCGAGGCGCTGCTCGCGGACCTTCACCGCGAGCGCACCGGATCGCTCGCGGCGCAGGGCCGTCCGCTGCGGATCGAGACCGAGTCCGGGCTACCCCGGGCGACCGCGTCCCGGGCGGCCGTCAAGCAGGTGCTCGCGGTCCTGCTCGACAACGCGGCCGAGCACGGGGCGGGGACGATCACGATCCGGGCGCGAGCCGCCGACACCGGGCTCGCGCTCGACGTCGCCGACGAGGGGGAGGGGTTCGCGGCCCCGTCCGGCGCGCCGGACGCGACGGCCCCGCACGGGCTCGGCCTGCCACTGGCCCGCGCACTCGCCGAGGCCGAGGGCGGCCGCCTCGTCATCACCCGCCCGGGCCCCCACCCGGTCCTGACCCTCTTCCTCCCCGCCCCAGCCCCCGCCGAGCACCCCGCCGAGCACCCCGCCGAGCACCCCGCCGAGGACTCCGCCGAGGATCCCGCCGAGGACCCGGGCGCGTCGGCCCGAAGACCGGACGCGTAAGCTATGTCTTACGCGTTGCCCCACGGCACCGCCACCCACCACCGAAGTGCGGTAAGTGCAACCGCCTATGACCGGCCGGAAGTACCGCACTTCGGGGGGCGGGCGCGGAGGTTGGCGCGGCGCGCACCGCCGGGTGGGGGCGGGAGCGGGTGGGCCGGAGCGGAGGTGGGGCGGGTGGGACAGCTTGATGAGGTGCTGGGGGCCGTGGCGGACCGGTCGCGCCGGATCCTGCTGCAACGCCTCGCCCACGGTCCGGCCACCACCGGGCAGCTCGCCGAACTGCTGCCGATGAGCCGCCCGGCCGTGTCCCAGCACATCCGCCTGCTTCAGGACGCGGGGCTGATCGGCACCACGGTGCTCGGACGGCACCGCTGGCACCAGCTCGCGCCAGGGCCCCTGGGCCAGATCGAGGCGTGGGCGCGCGAACTCGCCGCGCAGCACGACAAGGCCCCGCGCCTGCACCCGCAACCCGACCGAGAGGATCCCTCGTGAGCATGCCCGTGAGTTACGTGGAACTGCACAGCCCGGACCTGGCCGGATCCGCCGGCTTCCTGACCGCGGTGTTCGGCTGGCAGCCGCAGGCGTTCGCCGCTCCGGACTACCTGGTGGCCCCGCACGGCGACCGGCCGGGCATCGACGCGGGCATTCTGGCCTCCCGCGACGGCCAGCCGAGGGCGGTGCCGGTGATCCGCGTGGACGCCCTCGCCGAGACGCTGGCGAAGGTGAGCGAGCACGGCGGCACCGTGGTGGTCGAGCCGTTCGCGATCCCCGGCGTGGGCCAGGGCTGTTACGTCGTGGATCCGGCGGGGGTGCTCATCGGGGTACACCACTACGATCCCGACGCATGACCGTTGCGGCGCTGGCGATCGGCGGCACCCTGGCGAGCCCGGCCGTGGTGGCGCTGCCGACGCTGTCCGGGCTGCTCGCGCAGTACGGATACTTCGGCCTCGGCGGTCTCGTGCTCGCCGAGAGCTTCGGCGTGCCGCTGCCGGGGGAGACGGCGATCATCGCCAGCGCGGTCTACGCGGCGAGCGGGCGCCTGAACATCTTCGGGGTCGCCGTGGTGGCGTTCACGGCGGCGGTCGTCGGCGACAGCATCGGCTACCTCATCGGCCGGGCCGGCGGGCACCGGCTGGTGCTGCGATACGGACGGTACGTGCGGCTCACCCCCGAGCGCCTGGACCGGGTCGAGAAGTTCATGGGCCGGCACGGCCCGAAGGTGGTCATGGTCGCGCGGTTCGTCGACGGGCTCCGCCAGCTCAACGGGATCGTCGCGGGCACCACCGGCATGCCCTGGCGGCGGTTCGTGCTGTTCAACGCGATCGGCGCAGCGGCCTGGGTGGGCGCGTGGTGTACCGCCGGGTATCTCGCCGGGGACCACATCACGGCGATCGCGTCCACGATCCGCCGCTACCAGTGGTACGCGATCGCCGCCGCGGTGCTCGCCGTCGCCGGCTATGCCGTGTTCCACCTCGTCCGCCGCCGCCGAGCCCAGGGCGAGGAAACCTCAGGGGAGACCTAACCGGCCTGTGCCTTGGCGACCGAGCCGATGATGCCGGCGATGTCGAGGGGACGCGACCACATGGGCCAGTGGCCGGTCGGCAGGTCGACGTAGGTGACGTCCCGCAGTTCGGCCAGGCCACCGACCCACGGGTAACCCTTCTCGACCGCGGCCTTGATCTGCTCGGACGTCATCGAGGTACACACGATCGTGGACGGCACGCCGAGGCGCTCCTCGCCGGTCAGCTCGGGGGCGTCGCGGTAGCTCGCGCCCGGCTCCGGCACGGCCCGCCGGCGGAAGGTGTCGAGCTGCGCGGGTGAGAGGCCCTCAAGGCTGTTTCCGTCGGCCTTCATCTGCTCCCACGAGGGCAGCGGCACCTCCGCGGCGGAGTTCCCGGGATCGAGCGCGGCCGTCGCCGGGCCGGAGTCGACGTAGACCACGGCTGCGATCTGGCCGGGGACGCGGTCGGTCGCGGCGTAGCCGGGTACCCCCGCGCCGCTGTGAACGGCGAGCACGACGGGCGCTCCCGCCGCGGCGACGGCCTCGCAGATCGCGTCGACGTGGTCCGTGAGCGTGATCGCGGACCGGTCGGCCTCGGCCGACTCGAGACCCGGGAGCGTCAGCGCCGTGACGTCGTGGTCGTCGGCCCGCAGCGCGGCGGCGACCTCGTCCCACGCCCACGCGCCGAGCCAGAACCCGGGAACCAGGACAATCGGTGCGGTAGTCATGTCCCGAGCCTAGGCGGGGGCACCGACAAGATCCGGCTGGCCGGGTGAGTGCTGGCGACGGCCCGCCTAGGCTCGCCGAGGCCGTGACCAGGGCCTGAGCACAGGGCTCTGACCAGGGCCTTTTCGGGTGGTCCACTCGGCCGATCGGTGATGGTTACCGAACGAAGGTCCGCCGTCGCATTCCGTAATCATCGGGCCTCTGTTGCCGTCTCATTCGTAGGGACGTCACTGCCTTCGGTGAAGTTCCGCGTCGGTCTTCCCCCGGAACCTTTCCGGGCGCCAAACGGACGGAGTGAACCGTGGTGCGTACACCTGCTCTGCTGGCCCGAACTGGTGCGGCGGTCCTGGCCGCGGCGGCACTGTTGGGTGCGGCCGCGCTGGGCTCGCCCGCCGCTCCCGCGCACGCGGCTGTCACCAGTTCGTCGGGCAAATGGCTCTGGGAGGGCACCGGCGTCACGGTCGCCAACGTCAAGGACGGCGTCTCCATGCCGTCCCTGAACCGGCGGAACGTCTACCCCACGGGCAAGGGCGTCGGGATCGCGCTCATCGACACCGGAGTCGCGCCGGTCCCCGGCCTGACCTCGGGCAACGTCGCCTACGGCCCGGACCTCTCCCTCGACAGCCAGGACCCCGCCAAGCGCTACACGGACGGGTTCGGCCACGGCACCCACCTCGCCGGGATCATCTCGGCCAAGTCCAGCGGGCTGACCGGCATGGCGCCCGGCGCCAAGCTGTTCTCGATCAAGGTCGGCGCGTCCTCCGGCGCGGTCGACGTCTCCCAGGTCATGGCCGCGATCGACTGGACCGTCGCGCACAAGAACGACGATCCGGCGAACCCGATCAGGGTCATGGTGCTGGCGTACGGCACGGACGGGGTCCAGCCCGCCGACGTCGATCCGCTCGCCTTCGCGGTCGAGAACGCCTGGCGCGCCGGGATCACCGTGGTCGTGTCCGGCGGGAACAACGGCAACTCAGCCAAGCTGCTCAACCCCGCGACCGACAAGTACGTCATCGCCGTCGGCGCGATGGACCAGAACGGCACCACCACCTGGTCCGACGACCACGTGGCGTCGTTCACCAGCGTCGGGGACAGCACCCGCAAGATCGACTTCATCGCCCCCGGACGGTCCCTGATCTCGCTGCGCGTCCCCGGCTCCTACATCGACGTCAACTACCCCGGCGCCCGGGTCGGCACCTCCTACTTCCTCGGCAGCGGCAGCTCGCAGGCCGCCGCGGTCACCGGCGCCGTCGTGGCCGACCTGCTGGAGCTCTTCCCCAGCATGACGCCCGACCAGATGAAGAAGCTCCTGATCTACGCCGCGGTGCACCCCGACGGCAGCGGCGACTACACCAAGACCTCCGTGAACACCAACGGCGCCATCGAGCTGCTCGACATCTGGTGGTCGTACTACTTCTTCTCGGGCAACGGCAGCCCGCCGGACTTCTCCGCGGCGAAGTCGGTCCAGAGCATCCCGAAGGGGACCGGCAAGGGACTCCTCGAGGGGGCTCGTGGCACGGTCCACATCTCCGACGGCACGACCCAGCTGACCGGCGAGGCGGACCTGTTCGGGCCGTTCAGCACCTCGGACTGGGCAACGGCCAGCGCGGCGAAGACCGCGTGGGTCGGCGGATCGTGGATGGGTCACCCCCTGACCGGCACCGGCTGGGAGGCGGGAACGGGCACCACCGCGTGGGCTGGCCGAGCCTGGTCGGGCCGGGCGTGGTCCGGAAACACCTGGTCCGGACGGGCCTGGTCGAGCAGCAGCTGGCAGTCCGTCGCCACCGGCTGGTAGATCTCCGCACACTGCGATAACGGCGACCGGCTCAGGCCGGTCGCCGTTACGCGTACCACCGGACGGCCCGCCGGCCCCACCCGCTCGGCTAGGCGGCGCGGCGGCGCGCGACCAGGACGGCGTCCTGGATGGCGATCTCGCGGCCGTCGTGGTTCGCGGCGGCGCGCGGCCGGGCCTCGGCGACGAGCACCTCCCACGAGGCCGGATCCAGCTCCGCTGCGACATCGTCCGCGGTGAACATCGCGCCGGGACAGTGCATCCGGTGCGCGGCCGTCTCCAGATCGGCCGGGTGATGGCCGACGATCAGCAGGATCCCGCCGGGCGCCACCGCGGCGGCCAGCCGCTCGTAGAGGGCCCGCCGCTCGGCGCCGGGCAGGTGCATGAACTGCGCGGACACCAGGTCGTAGGCGCCCTCGGCCGGGGGCTTCTCGCGCAGGTCGGCGTGGATCCACTCGATGCGGGCCGCGGCCTCGGTGCCCTCGACGTGGGCGGCGGCCCGGTCCAGGGCGGTGGTGGAGATGTCGGCGCCGGTCACCTGCCAGCCACGCTCGGCGAGCCAGAGCGCGTCGGCGCCCTCCCCGCAGCCCACGTCCAGCGCCCGGCCGGGGGTGAGTGCGGCTGTCTCGGCGACGAGCTGGGGATTGGGCTGGCCGCTCCAGATCGTGGGCTTGGCGCGGTACCGCTCCTCCCAGGCGTCCTGCTCGAACATCGTCGCGAGCTGGTGGCGGTAGGCCTCGACGGCGTCGCGGGTGTCCTCGGCGACGAGATCCGCGTTGATCGCCGCGGCGGCGTTGAGTCCGGCCGCCGCGGACGACACCACCTGCGCGCGGACGTCGGCCACGTTGCCCGCCACCCACACCCCGGCGACTGCGGTGGCTCCGGACGGATCCGCCGGGATCTGGCTGCCCACCACGTGCCCGTTCAGCTCCACGTCGGCCGGCGTGAGACCCAGGGACGCCAGCACGGCGGTGCGGGCGGTGAACCGCGGCGCGACGGCGAGGACGTCGAGGGCGACGACGTGGCCGCCCTCGATCCGGATCCCGGTGAGCGCGCCGCCGGTCACCTCGAGCCCGTCCACCGGCCCGGCGACGACCGTGATGCCGCGCGCCGCGAGCCGCTCGTCCTCCTCCTCGTCCGGCGCGGGCATGCCGTTCAGCAGGAGCAGGACGTGGGGGGTCCACTGCCGCCACAGGTGCGCCTGGTGCAGCGCGAGCGGGCCGGTCGCCAGCACGCCGATCCGCTGGTCGCGGGCCTCCCATCCGTGGCAGTACGGGCAGTGCAGGACGTCGTGGCCCCACCGCTCGGCCAGGCCGGGCACGGGGGGCAGCTCGTCGGCCAGCCCGGTCGCCACCAGGATCCGCCGGGCGCGCACCGAACGTCCACCGCGGATCGTCACCCGGAAGCCGTCACCGTCCTTCGCCACGCTCTCGGCGTGCCCGTCGAGGATCTCCCCGCCGTACCGCAGGACCTCCTCGCGCCCGGTCGCCAGCAGCTCGGCCGGCGGCGTTCCGTCCCGCCCGAGGTAGTTGTGTACCTGCCCTGCGAGGGCGTTGCGCGGCTCCCCGGCGTCGATCACCAGGACCGTCCGCCGCGCCCTCGCCAGTGCCACCGCGCCACTGAGCCCAGCCGCGCCACCGCCGGCCACCACCACGTCGTAGGTCTCGTCCATCGTCGCGTCCCTCCGTTAGCCCGTTGTGCACACCGTGCGCCTCGCTGCGCGGATCCGGCAAGTAACGTTGCTGTTATGGCAAATGACGACGCGGTGACGCTGGCGGCCGTGGGTCCCCGGCTGCGGGCTCTGCGGCAGCAGCGCGGCACGACCCTGACCCAGCTCGCCGAGACCACCGGCATCTCGGTCAGCACGCTGTCCCGGCTCGAATCCGGCGGCCGCAAGCCCACCCTGGAACTGCTGGTGCCCCTCGCCAGAGCGCACGAGGTCTCGCTGGACGAGCTGGTCGGAACCCCGGCGACGCAGGATCCGCGGGTCCACCCCCGCCCGATCGTGCGCAACGGCGACACGTTCCTGCCGCTGACCCGCCGGCCGGGCGGTGTGCAGGCGTTCAATCAGATCCTCCGGGCGACGGCGCTGACCGGTGATCCGCCCCAGAAGACGCACGAAGGGTACGAGTGGCTGTACGTGCTCTCGGGCCGGATCCGGCTGCTGCTCGGCGAGCACGACCTG
>JAOPVE010000055.1 GCA_025963185.1 Actinomycetes bacterium | reverse complement strand
TCGCCCCCGGCGGATCCGCGAGCCCCGCCCGCACCATCACCTGGCGGATCCGGCGCTGACCGGCCACGCCCCACTGGCCGAAGTGCGGGATCTGCGGCCGCCCAGGGCCGGTCGCAGGTTCCGCACTTCCCCCGGACCCCGGACCCCGGATCGTTCGTTACTGGTCGGGCTTGCGGAGCTTGCTGAAGTCGATCTTCGGCATCCCGCCGGGCAGGCCGGGGATCCCGGGTGGGAGCGCGGGCTGGCCACCCTGCTGCTGACCGGGCATCCCGCCGGGCATGCCGCCGCCCGGCATACCCCCACCGGGCATCCCACCGGGCAGGCCTGGGAGCATCCGCCTGGGTCCGCCGCCGCCCTTTTTGCCCTTGCGCTTGTTCTTGGACGAGCGTGTCGCGCTGCGGCGAGCCCCAGGCAGGCCCATCTGGCCGCCCATCTGCTTCATCATCTTGCGGGCCTCGAAGAACCGGTCGACGAGCTGGTTCACGTCGGTGACCGTGACGCCCGACCCGGTCGCGATCCGGACCCGGCGCGAGGCGTTGATGATCTTCGGCTCGGACCGCTCCCCCGGCGTCATGGACCGGATGATCGCGGTGACCTTGTCCAGGTGGGAGTCGTCGATCTCGGCGATCGCGTCCTTCATCTGGCCCATGCCCGGGAGCATGCCGAGCAGGTTGCCGATCGGGCCCATCTTGCGGACCGCGAGCATCTGCTCGAGGAAGTCCTCCAGGGTGAAGTCTTCGCCGCCGAGGACCTTGGCGGTCATCCGCTCCTGCTGGTCGGCGTCGAAGATCGTCTGGGCCTGCTCGATGAGCGTGAGCACGTCACCCATGCCGAGGATCCGGGAGGCCATCCGGTCCGGGTGGAAGACGTCGAAGTCGGCCAGCTTCTCGCCGGTCGAGGCGAACAGGATCGGCTGGCCGGTCACGTGCCGGACCGAGAGCGCCGCACCGCCGCGCGCGTCGCCGTCAAGCTTGGTCAGGACCACGCCGGAGAACCCGACGCCGTCGCGGAACGCCTCAGCCGTGGTGACCGCGTCCTGGCCGATCATGGCGTCGACCACGAACAGGGTCTCGTCGGGCCGCACCGCGTCCCGGATCGCCGCGGCCTGCGCCATCATGTCCGCGTCGATGCCCAGGCGGCCCGCGGTGTCGACCACCACGATGTCGTGCTGCTGGCGGCGGGCGAACTCGATCGAGTCGCGGGCCACCTTCACCGGGTCGCCGACGCCGCTGCCCGGCTCGGGCGCGTACACCTCGACCTCGGCCTGACGGCCCACCACCTGGAGCTGCTGGACGGCGTTCGGGCGCTGCAGGTCCGCCGCGACGAGTAGCGGCGTGTGGCCCTGCTTGCGCAGCCAGAGCGCCAGCTTGCCGGCCAGCGTGGTCTTGCCGGCGCCCTGCAGGCCCGCGAGCAGGATCACCGTCGGGGCGGTCTTGGCGTACCGCAGCCGCCGGGTCTCGCCGCCGAGGATCCCGATGAGCTCCTCATGGACGATCTTGATGACCTGCTGGGCGGGGTTGAGCGCCCGGTGCACCTCGGCGCCGCGGGCCCGCTCCTTGAGGTTGCCGATGAACGCCTTGACCACCGGGAGGGCCACGTCGGCTTCGAGCAGCGCGATCCGGATCTCGCGGGCGGTCGCGTCGATGTCGGCCTCGGTGAGCCGTCCCTTGGAGCGCAGCGTGCTGAAGACGGCGGTGAGCCGGTCGGAGAGGGTGTCGAACACGGTGGGCGTCAGTCCTCACGGCGATGCGGGCAGGTGGCCGTCCCGAGCGTAACGGCTTCAGGCCGTGGCGGCCGCGTCGGCTCCGGACGCCGCGGCGAGCACCGCTCGCTCCACCTCGGCCCGGCGCAGCGGGTCGGCATAGGCTCCGACCAGGTAGAACGCGTCCACGGCGTCCGCCCCGAACGTGCTCACCCTGGCCGCCCGGACCGGTGCAGCCACCGACTCCAGCGCCGCCGCGACCCGGTAGAGCAGGCCACGTCGATCCGCCGCCCGCAGTTCCAGCACGGTCGCGTCGGTCGCCACGTCGTGCAGCCACACCACCCGGGGCGGCCGGACCGGGCCCGACGGCGCCTCGGCCGCCTCCCGGTGACTGAGCTGCTCGCCCACCCGCAGGCCGCCCCGCAGGGCCCGCCGCAGGTCGGCGATCAGCAGTTCCGGATCCGGCGGGGTGCCGAACCGCGGGGCCGCCCGCAGGACCACCGCGGTGGCCTTCTCGGCGACCTCGGCGGCGTCGGCCGCGTATACGTCCATGCGGTGCAGGGCGAGCACCCCGGCGGCCGCGCTGAGCAGGTGCTCCCCGCTGGCGAGGACCATCAGCCGGTCACCGTCGACCTTGACCACGGCGGGTTGCTCGGGGTCGAGCCCGGCCGGATCCACCCCCAGCGCCGCGGGCAGCCCGGCGGCGAGCGACTCGGCAGCGGGCGCCGGACCGTCGCCCATCAGCTCGTGGGTGCGCCGGACCAGATCCGCGACCAGCCGTTCCTTCCAGCCGCTCCACGCGGCCGGGCCGGTCGCCGCCGCGTCGGACTCGGTGAGCGCGTGCAGCAGGTCCAGGATCTCGTGGTCGCCCGCGACCGAGTCCGCGACGAACTGCAGCGTCGCCGGATCATCGAGGTCACGCCGGGTGGCGGTGTCGGCGAGCAGCAGGTGCTGGGCGACCAGCCGGACGATGACGTCCTGGTCGGCCTCGGGCAGGCCCCATCGCACGACGATCCCGCGGGCGATCTCGGCACCCTTCGCCGAGTGGTCGCCGCCGAGTCCCTTGCCGATGTCGTGCAGGAGCGCGGCGAGCAGCAGCAGGTCCGGACGGGAAACCCGGCGGGTGTGGTTCGCGGCGGCCGCGGCGGCCTCGACGAGGTGCCGGTCGACCGTGAACCGGTGGACCGCGTTGCGCTGGGGCAGCGAGCGGACCCGGCCCCACTCGGGGATCCAGCGCTCGATCAGCCCGGCCCGGTCGAAGGACTCCCACACCTCGACCGTGGCGGATCCAGCGCCGAGCAGCGTGACGAGCGAGCGCAGCGCGCCCTCCGGCCACACGTCCGGCAGCGGCGGCGAGTGGGCGGACAGGCGGTCCAGGGTGCCCCGGCCGACGGGCAGCCGGGAGGTGGCGGCGGCCGCGGCCACCCGCAGCGCCAGCGCCGGATCCACCGCCGGATCGGCGTCCCGGGCGAGCACGACCTCGTCGGTCTGCTCCACTACCCCGTCGGCGAGCGGCCTGCGGGTCTGCACCGGACGGCGGCGGCGCAGGCGGCGGCGGCTCGCGAGCCAGCGGTCCACCTGGCGCCAGCCGTTGTCGGCGGCGTGCGCGATCGTGCGGGCGGCGTCGGAGACCCGCCGCATGAGGTCGTCGGCGTCACCGCAGCCCAGGGACTCGGCCACCGCGTCCTGTTCGGACAGCAGCAGCCGGTCGAGCCCACGGCCGGACGAGCGGTGCAGCGCGTCCCGGACGTCGAGCAGCCACCAGTACGCCTCCCGGACCGCGCCCCGAGGCGGATCGACGAGCTGGGCGTACCCGATGGCGCGCAGGGTCACGGCGTCGCGCAGCCCGCCGCGGGACTCCTTGAGGTCAGGTTCGAGCAGGAAAGCGAGCTCGCCGTTCGCCTGCCAGCGCGCGTCGGTCAGCTCGCGCAGTTCACCGAGCCAGCGCGCCGGGTTGCTGCGCCAGGCGTCCCGCACGGCCTGGCCCAGGGAGTCGGCCAGCGAGCGGTCCCCGGCCACGCAGCGGGCGTCGAGCAGCCCGAGGGCGGCCTTCACGTCCTTGCGCGCGACCTGGACCGCCTCGTCGACCGTGCGGACCGCGTGGTCCAGCCCGGTGCCGGAGTCCCAGATCGGGTACCAGACGGCCTCGGCGATCTCCCGGACCCGGGGCTGCCCCGTGTGGAGCAGCACCAGGTCCAGGTCACTGTGGGTAACACACTCGCGACGGCCGAGACTGCCGACCGCAACGAGGGCGACGCCCGCGACCGGCGGCAGAAGTTCTGCCAGCCACCGGTCGTGGGCGTCGGATAGCTGTGCGCTAGACCGCATCGAGTCCGCGCTCGCCGGTACGGACCCGGACCACCTCGTCAACCGGGGTGACCCACACCTTGCCGTCACCGATCTTGCCGGTGCGCGCGGCCTCGACCAGGGCGTCCACGACCCGGTCGACGTCGACCCCGTCCACGAGGACGTCGATCTTGACCTTCGGGACGAAGTCCACCGTGTACTCGGCGCCGCGGTAGACCTCGGTGTGACCCTTCTGGCGGCCGTATCCCTGCACCTCGCTGACGGTCAGCCCGGCCAGGCCGAGCGTCGACAGCGCCGTCTTCACATCCTCGAGCTTGAAGGGCTTCACCACTGCGGTGACCAGCTTCACGGGACTACTCCTTCTCGGCCGAGGCCGAAGCGAGCGGCTTCGCCGTGGCGGCCGCGATCAGACCGGAAGACCCGCCGGCCGAAGTGAAGTCATACCCCGACTCGGCGTGCGCTGTCGTGTCGATGCCCGTGACCTCGTCCTCGGCGGAGATCCGGAAGCCCATCGTCTTGTCGATGACCTTGCCGATGATCCAGCTGAGGATGAACGAGTAAAGGCCGACCACGACCACGGCCAGCGTCTGCTTGCCGAGCTGCGTGAGGCCGCCTCCGAAGAACAGGCCGTTCGCGCCGCCCGTCACCGTCGCCGTGGCGAAGAAGCCGATCAGGATCGCGCCGCTCGCGCCACCGACGAGGTGGACACCGACGACGTCGAGCGAGTCGTCGAAGCCGAGCTTGTACTTGAGCCCCACCGCGACGGCACAGATCCCGCCGACCAGGGCGCCGAGGATGATCGCGAACAGCGGGTTCACCGAGGCACAGGCCGGGGTGATCGCCACGAGACCGGCCACCGCGCCGGAGGCGGCGCCGAGGGTCGTCGCGTGACCGTCCCGCACCTTCTCCACGATGAGCCAGCCGAGCATCGCGGCCGCCGTGGCGACCTGGGTGTTGATGAACGCGATTCCCGACAGGTTGTTCGCGGCGACCGCGGAGCCCGCGTTGAAGCCGAACCAGCCGAACCACAGAATGCCCGCGCCGATGAGGACCAGCGACAGGTTGTGCGGCTTGAACCGCTCCTTGGGCCAGCCGTGCCGCTTGCCGAGCACGAGCGCGAGCGCCAGGCCCGCCGCACCGGCATTGACGTGGACCGCAGTACCACCGGCGAAGTCGAGGACTCCCAGCCGGTCGCCGAGCCAGCCGCCGTGGTGGGCGATGACGTTGCCCGCGCTGTCCTTGGTGTCGTCGAAGAAGAACACCCAGTGCGCGACCGGGAAGTAGACCACTGTGGCCCAGACACCCGCGAACAGCATCCACGCGCCGAACTTGGTCCGGTCCGCGATCGCGCCGGAGATCAGCGCGACCGTGATGATCGCGAACATGAGCTGGAACGCAGCGAAGACGGTGGTCGGGATCGTGCCCGAGATGGCACCGTCGCCGGTCAGCGTCTTGGCCATGCCGATGTGGTCCAGGTTGCCGATCAGACCGTGGAAGGCGTCCGTGCCGAACGACAGGCTGTACCCGTAGAGCACCCAGAGAACGCTGACCAGGCCGATGGCGCCGAAGCTCATCATGAGCATGTTGAGAACGCTCTTCGCGCGGGTCATCCCGCCGTAGAAGAACGCCAATCCGGGTGTCATGAACAGCACGAGCGCACTACTCGCCAACAACCAGGCGGTATCGCCGGAGTCGATCTTCATGTCCCTCCTTCCAGTGGTCGTTTCGGGGACGCGTATCGACTGTGTTTCCGCCGGACTCCCTGGGCCGTGCCCCGGGACTTGTCCAGCAACAGGCGGAAGCGTGGCCGCGGCCTGTTTCAACGGGCGTTCACCGCAGTTTCGCGGATGTGACGGCGTGTTTCCGGATAGTGAACTCTCGGCGCGCCATCGGGATCGGTGCCTTCTTCCGTAGCATTCCGGGCATGCGAGTGCGCCTCCCCCGCCGGCGTTCCGGCCGTCCCGTCGTGGTCTGCGGGTCCGATTCACTCGCCCTTCGGCTGGTGGAAGAGCTCGTCCGGATGGAGGAACTCGTCACGGCAGTGGTGCCAAAAGCAGAGTCTCCCCTGGCCAGGCGCATGGCACGGCTCGGCGCGCGGATCGTCGAAGGTCCGGCCCGCGAGATGCGCACCCTGCGCGCCGCCGGGGTCCACGAGGCCCGCGCGCTGGCCCTCGTGGAGGACGACGACGTGGGCAACGTCCACGCGTCCCTCGCCGCCCAGGACCTCAATCCGGGGGTCCGGCTGGTCGTGCGGATGTTCAACCTGCGGCTCGCCCGGCGGATCGACGGGCTCTTCGACGACTGCACCGTGCTCTCGGCGGGGGCCATCGCGGCGCCCTTCTTCGTCAGCGCGGCCCTCGGCGACGGGCGTGCACAGCTCCTGCGGATCGGCGATCGCCAGCTCGCCGCCGGCCCGCCCAGCGCGGTCCACGATCCGCTCGCGGTGCTCGCCGGGGCGGGGCCCGCTGGCGCGAAGATCCTGCTCCCGGACACCGAAGTCGGCGCGACGCTACTGCTGGGCACCCCGACCGATCCGGAGACCGAGGTACCGGCCCCGCACGGACCGCTCGGCGCGCCCACCCCCGCACCCGTGCCCACCCCGCGCCGCCGCCGGACCCGCAGCCGCGGCCGCACCGCCGCCCTGCTCTCGATGGCCCGCGCGCTGATCAGCTTCCGGCTTCGAGTCGTCGCGGGAACGCTGCTCGCGCTCGTCGCCGGATCCACCGCGATCTTCCACACCGCCGTCCCCAAGCTGGCGAACTGGCTGGACGCCTTCTACTTCACGGTCACCACGTTCACCTCCACGGGCAACGCGGACCTGTCCGACCTCGGCGCGTCGACCACGGTCAAGGTGTTCGGGGCGCTGCTCATGCTGCTCGGAGTGCTCACGGTCGCCGTGGTCACCGCGGTCGTGGTCGACGACCTGATCGGCGCGCGGCTGGCGCACTCGTCCGGTGTCCCCGTCGGGCACCGGTCCGGGCACGTGGTGCTCTGCGGGCTCGGCACCGTGGGACTGCGGGTCGCCGAGCAGTTGCGGGAGGCCGGGGCCGATGTGGTGGCGATCGACCGCGAACCCGATCCGGCGGCGTACGCGGCGGCCCGGCGGCTGGGGATCCCGCTGATCCACGGCGACGCCAGCGAGGAGGAGGTCCTGCGGGTCGCCAACGTCGGCACGGCCCGGTGCCTCGTCGCGGTGACCGACGACGACGTCGCGAACCTGGAGGCCGGACTCGCGAGCAGGGCGTTCCGGGCGGACATCCGAGTCGTCCTGCGGCTGTTCGACAACGACCTCGCCCACCGCGTCGGCAAACGGCTGGACCTGTCGATCTCCCGCAGCGTCTCCGTCGCCGCCGCGCCGGTGTTCGCCGCAGCCATGATGGGCCGGGAGGTGATCGCGGCGATCCCGTCCGGGCGGCGCGTACTCCTCGTCGCCGAGGTGCCCGTGAGCGGGGACAGCGTGGCCGCGGGCGGGACAATCGCGATGATCGACGAGCCTGGATCCGCCCGGGTGCTCTGCCACGTCAAGCGCGGGTACGCGCACTGGGCACCGGCGAGATCCAACCCCATCGCCGCGGACGACCACCTCATCGTCGTCGCCACCCGAGCCGGCCTCACCGAGACGATGCTGCTGGCAGGCCCAGCAACAGAAGACCTCCCCGCCTAACCACCCCCACGCCCCCGAGCCGCCCTTCGCCGCCCCCTCGTTCCGTTGCCCTCGTTCCGCGCCCTCGCTCCAGGGGGACTATTCGAGTATTCGCGGCCATACCGGGCGGGCGGTTTCAAGCGGCTGTTGCAACGAGGAGTTTGTTGAGTGTTTGTGCTGGGTTGTGCCAGCCGAG
>JAOPVE010000050.1 GCA_025963185.1 Actinomycetes bacterium | reverse complement strand
TTCGGGTAGAGGGCCGACGCGACCATCCCGGCCGTCACCAGTCCCGCGCCCACCCACAGCGCCGGGACGAGTCCGTCGACGAACAGCGACGCGGTCCCGTACCCGCCCTGAGCCGCGAAGATCGAGCCGAGCACGGCGATGCCGAGCGCGCCGCCGACCTCCCGCAACGCGTTGTTCGTGCCCGAGGCGATGCCCTCCTCGGCGCCGCGCACCGACCCCATCAGCAGGCTGGTGGACGGCGCGAGGTACATCGCCGTCCCGGAACCGCTGATCACCATCGCGGGCAGCAGCGCGGCGAACGACACGTCCGGCGAGACGATCAGCGCGAACCAGCCGAGCCCGATGGCCTGCAGCGCGAGCCCGGCGGTGGCGACCGGCCGGCCCCCGATCCGGTCGCTCACGTAGCCCGCGATGGGCGCGACGATCATCGGCATGCCGGTCCACGGCAGCATCCGCAGTCCCGCCTCGGTGGGCCCGTAGCCGACCACGTTCTGCAGGAACTGGCTGAGCAGGAAGATCGAGCCGAACAGCCCGACGTACATCAGCGTGCCCGCCGCGTTGATCGCGGCGAACCCGCGGTTGCGGAACATCCGCATCGGCAGCATCGGCTTGTCCGCGGTGAAGCCGTGCCGGACGAACGCGGCCACCAGCACCGCCCCGCCGATCAGCCCGGCGAGCACCGGTCCACTGGTCCAGCCGTCCGAGGTGGCGTTGACCAGTGCGTACACGATGCCGAACAGGCCGAGGCTGATCAGTGCGGTGCCGCGGACGTCCAGCCGGGCGCCGGGCGCGTAGGACTCGGCCAGCCGCAGCCGGGCCAGCGGGAGCAGGACGATACCGATCGGCACGTTCAGCCAGAAGATCCAGTGCCAGGAGATCTGCTCGGTCAGGCTGCCGCCGATCAGCGGGCCGCTGGCGACGGCGAGGCCCGTGACCGCGCCCCAGATCCCGTACGCCATGCCCCGGCGCTCGACCGGGACGGCCGCGGTGAGCAGGGTGAGGGTGAGCGGCAGCAGCACGGCGGCGCCGACACCCTGGACGGCCCGGGCCGCGATCAGCGCGCCGACGCCGGGGGCCAGCGCGGCGGCGGCCGAGGCCGCGGTGAACAGGGCGAGCCCCGCGAGGAAGAACCGCCGGCGGCCGAACCGGTCCCCCAGGGCGGCGCCGAACATCATCAGGACGGCGAAGGTGAGCGTGTACGCGTTCACCGTCCACTCCAGGTCGGACAGGCTCCCGCCGAAGTCGGCGCGGATGGACGGGAGCGCGGTGGTGACCACGAGGTTGTCGAGGGCGGCCATGAATCCGGCGACGCCGGCGATGACCAGCGCCCAGCCGGCGCCGGCGGATCTTGCTGCGGTTTTCTCGTTCATCGTTCGTTCCGTCTCCACTGAGATTAGTTATTGATGACTAACTTTCGCGGCCAGAAGCGGGAGGAAAACGGTGCGGTGCCGAAAGGGTCGTCGGGACGGTGGGCCGTCAGGTCTCAGGTGTCAGACGTCGGGTTGTCACGTGTCAGGCGGGCCGAGCGGAGTCGTGGAAGCCCTCCCAGTTGCGGTGACCGGCCGGATAGCCCAGCGAGAACAGGGTGTTGACGAGCATCCCGTACGCCATGAACGTCTTCGTCTCGTCGACGTCCGCGCCGAGCGCGAGGTGCACGGTGTCCCACATCTCCTGCCACCGCTCCCGCACGGCCTCGCCGAACTCGTGGTCCCCGACCGCCTCCGCCGAGGCCACCGCGACATACGTCTGCATCTGCATCAGCAGCGACTCCGGGTCGTCCAGCAGCAGCTTCTTGTAGGCGTTGGCGATCGCGTCCGCCTTCTCCTCCTGCGGTACGCCGTCCGCCGCGTCCGCGATGACCTGGCGGGTGATGTCGATGCAGCGCAGGGAGGCCGCGAGGAAGATGGCCTGCTTGTTCGGGAAGAGGCGGAAGAGATACGGCTGGGAGACGCCCACCCGGCGAGCGATCGCCTCGGTGGACGTCCCCTTGTAGCCGCCGTGGGCGAACTCGCTCATCGCCGCGCGGATGACGCTGCCGCGCCGCTCTTCTGCGCTCATCCTGACCATAGGGACAAGTTATTGACCAATCACTACCCGCGTCAAGGCTCGCGGGCCGGCAAGTGCACTCGTACGAGTGAGGGACGGCTCCGAGACGAGTCGGGCCGGGTGCGGGACGAGTCGGGCCGAGTGAGGGCCGGGTGCGGTCGCCGGTCGCTGTGAGTCGGCGCCCCGGGTGGCGCCGGGGCCCCGTGAGTCAGGCGAGCTGGACGGTGGCGCGGGAGACGCCGAGGACTTTTTGGCCGGCGCTGGTGGCGAGGAGGTCGACGCGGACGCGGTTGTCGTCGAGTTTCGCGCCGACTTTGGCGGTGACCTCGATGAGGGCGCCCTTGTCGTCGTTGGGGACGACGACCGGCTTGGTGAAGCGGACGCCGTATTCGACGACCGCGCCCGGGTCGCCGAGCCAGTCGGTGACCACCTGGATGGCCGCGGCCATGGTGAACATGCCGTGCGCGATCACGTCGGGAAGGCCGACCTCGCGGGCGAACTTCTCGTTCCAGTGGATCGGGTTGAAGTCGCCGGACGCGCCCGCGTACCGGACCAGGGTGGCCCGGGTCACCGGGAAGGTCTTCGCGGGCAGCTCGGTGCCCACCTCGACGTCCTCGTAAGCGATCGTCGCCGCCATCACGCCTCCCCCTTTGCGTCGGCCTTCGCCTCGGACTTCGCCTCGGACTTCGCATCCGCTTTCGTGCCGGAATTCGCTTCGGCCTTCGCGTCCGTCTTCGTGTCCGAGCTCGCGTCCGTCGTCGGGTCGGAACCGGGGTCCGCGGGGGCCGCGGGGGCCGCCGCGCGGGCCACCAGCTTCGTCCAGGCCGTCACCACGTGCTCGCCCGACTCGTCGTGGACCTCGCCACGTACGTCCAGGATGTCGTTGCCGGCCAGCGACTTGATCGCCTCGATCGTCGAGGTCACGGTCAGCCGGTCGCCGGCCCGGATCGGCCGGGTGTAGGCGAACTTCTGGTCGCCGTGCACCACCCGGCCGTAGTCGATGCCGAGTTCGGGGTCCCGGACCACCACGCCGGCCGCCGCGTAGGTGATCGTGAAGGCGAAGGTCGGCGGCGCGATCACTTCGGGGTGGCCGAGCGCCTTGGCCGCGTCCGGGTCCGTGTACACCGGGTGCGGGTCGCCGACCGCCTCGGCGAACTCGCGGATCTTCTCCCGGCCTACCTCGTAGGCGGCGGTGGGCGGGTAGCTGCGCCCCACGAAGGACTGGTCCAAAGCCATCGGCATCTCCCGTGCGAACGGTGTGGTGCGGGGCAGTTGAGCGTGCGAGTGCGGGTGCGGTTCCGGCTGCGCTTGCGGTTCGGCGTGCTGGTGCCGGTGCCGGTGCGGTTCGGGTGCGCTTGCGGTTCAGCTTCCGGGGGCTGGTGCTGCTGCTGGTGCGACGCGGAGGACGTACGAGCATGCCGCGAGGCCGCCCCCGGCGGTGACACGGGAACGGCCTCGCGAACGGACTAGTACGGCCTGGCGCGTCCGGGCATCGCTACTGTAGCGGTGCTCGGACGGCACGACGTGGAGCTTCGGAGTGTGTGCTGCGTCAGCGCGTTTCGCGGTGCGAGGTGTGCTGCTTGCAGCGCGGGCAGAACTTCTTCATCTCAAGACGGTCCGGGTCGTTGCGCCGGTTCTTCTTGGTGATGTAGTTCCGCTCCTTGCACTCCACGCAGGCCAGCGTGATCTTCGGGCGGACGTCGGTGGCGGCCACGTGAGTGCTCCTTGACGAACGGTTACATGAACACAGGAATAGTAGCCGATTGAGGGACCGAACCCACAATCGGCTACGGTGAGTAGCGGCGACCGGACTTGAACCGGTGACACAGCGATTATGAGCCGCTTGCTCTACCGACTGAGCTACGCCGCTGTGACGGAACAGGCCCCCGCCATGACAGCGGGGAACCGATCCATCAGAGCCCCAATACGGAATCGAACCGTAGACCTTCTCCTTACCATGGAGACGCTCTACCGACTGAGCTATTGGGGCGAGCGAGGAAGACATTACACGGTCGGCAGCGATACGTGAAATCCGTATGCCTCAGGGCAGATCGGGCTCCCCGCTACCCTGTGTGAGCGGATGGGACGCCGCTCCGCAGTACGGGACGGCGGCACTCACGGGGCTCTCACGGCGGCTCCTGCCGCGAACCTCACCGTGACTCCCGCCACGACTCCCGCCACGACTCTCACCGCGGCCGCACCGCGACCCCTGCCGGTACGACTAATGGTCTCCTGCTGGGTGCGGGCGGCCGCGCCCCCTAGGCTCGGTTTTGCGTGATCTTGGCTCCCGCCGCCGTACGCCTGCCCGCACCGGAGGAGCGCGATGAGCGACACCCCTCGCGAGACGACCGCGCAGACCGCGACCCTGCTGTTGTGCGGTGCGCGGCTCACCGACGGGCGGACCGTCGACGTACGGCTGAGCGGGCCGCGGATCGAGGCGGTCGGCACGGCGGGGAGCCTCACGGGTGGGATGGCCGCGGGGGCCGGCGGGGCTGCGGGCGGCGCCGGGTCCGCGGGGCCGGCCGGATCCGGTGCCGGCACGGGCCCGGGGGCCGG
>JAOPVE010000039.1 GCA_025963185.1 Actinomycetes bacterium | reverse complement strand
GGCCGGCTCTCGGTCCACCCGCGCGCCGACGAGCCTGCGCAGCAGCCCGACCGCGTCCGGCATCGGAAGCAGGTCGAGGTTGAGCCGTTCAGCTCCGTGCACCGCCACCATCCCGGGCAGCGAGTCCCGGCTGGTGATGAGCACCACGGACGGTCCGGTGCCCGGCAGCAGGGGGCGGACCTGATCCACCGAGGACGCGTTGTCCAGCAGCACCAGCATCCGCCGGCCGGCCAGCTCGGACCGGTACCGGCCGGCCCGCTCGTCGAGCTCCGGCGGGATCTCTGACCCCCGTACACCGAGCGCGGCCAGGAAACCGGCGAGCGCGTCAGTGGCCGCCAGGGGCTGTTCCGCGTCGTAGCCGCGCAGGTTCACATAGAGCTGCCCGTCGGGAAACGCCGTCCGGACGCGGTGCGCCCACCGCACGGCCAGGGCGGACTTGCCGACCCCTGCGGTACCGGCGAGGACCGCGATCGTCACCGCCGGGGCCGCGGTCAGCGGCGGATCGTCACCGTCGGGCGGCGGGAGCAGCCGGTCCAGCGCCGCGAGTTCCCCGGTACGCCCGGTGAAGGCGCGGACGTCTCCTGGCAGCTGCGCCGGCACCGGAGCGGGTGCGGCGAGCTGAACACCGGATGCAGGCACTGTCGGGACGGCCAGAGTCGGATCCGCGGCGAGGATCCGTTCGTGAAGCCGGCGCAGTCCGGCGCCCGGATCGCTGCCGAGTTCGTCGGTGAGGCAGTGGCGGATCCGCCGGTACTGCTCGTCGGCGTCGGCCTGGCGACCACACCGGTACAGGGCGAGCATCGACTGCTCCGCCAGCCGTTCGTCCAGTGGATGCTCGGCAACGGCGGCGGTCAGGGCCGGAAGCAGTTCTCCATGTCGGCCCAATCCGAGCAGGACGTCGTTGCGGTCCAGCTCCGCGGCGAACCGCTCGCCGAGCAACATGGTCCGCATCGAGTTCAGCCACGGGGTGTCCAGGCCGGCGAAGGGTTCGCCGCGCCACAAGCCGAGGGCCTGCTCCAGCAGGTCCGCGGCGGGCTGGCCCGGCTCCGACGTGCGGGCGAGCGTGATCAGCCGGCGGAACCGGTGCAGATCCACGGCCTGCGGATCGACGGTGAGAAGGTAGCCGCCTGGCTGGCGCTTGATCTCCACGTCGGGACTGTCGGCGATGGCGCGCCGGAGCCGGGACAAGTAGCTGTGGAGCGCGCCCGTGACCCGCTGGGGAAGGTTCTCACCCCACACCCGGTCGATCAGCTGGCCGACCGAGACAGGGCGGCCAGCCTCGACGAGTAGCACGCCCATTACCGACAGCTGACGCGGATGACCCATGTCGACCGGCCGGCCGTCGATCCGGGCCTCGACCGCGCCGAGCACCCCGAACTCCGCCGCCATCCAACCTCCGCAACCTTCCATGGGATGGTTCCGCCCCGTCGGGCTGCGCCCGACCAGGGAATTCAAGCTACCCACAAGGAGCACGGCGAGTCTCCCACGCTTCCTTTCACGGTCCCACCACGACGCTGGAGACCTCGCACAGAGAGACAGGCCCCTCGCGCCCCGTCACACGATCGGACGGGCGAGGTGGTGGGGATCCGGTAGCGTCCGCGGCGGTTGTTCGACAGGACCCGGGAGGGTGGATGGGCGCGCCGGACGGATCCGCCGGGGGGCTTGGCATGAGCGTCGGGCGGCTGGAGGCGTTCAGCGACGGGGTCCTGGCGATCGTCATCACGCTGCTGATCCTCGACATCAAGGTCCCGCAGGGCGCTCACGGCCACCTCGGAGCAGCCCTCGCGGACCAGTGGCCGCGCTACCTCGCCTACCTGACGTCGTTCCTCATCGTCGGGATCATCTGGCTGAACCACCACGCCACGGTCCATCTGCTCGCGCGGACGACCCACACCTTCCAGGTGCTCAACCTGCTCCTACTTCTGCCGGTCAGCGTGCTGCCGTGGCCGACCGCGCTGCTCGCCGAGTACGCCAGGGACGGGACGGCCGGCGACCAGCGCCTCGCGGTGATCATCTACGGGCTGACCAGCACCGCCATGGCGGTCACCTTCAACGTCCTGTGGCGGTATCTGCTCCGGCATCCCGAACTGCACCGGGCGGGCGTGACGCCCGCGCTGCTGGCCGTCCGGAACCGCCGGTACAACTTCGGGCTGGCCGTGTACCCGGTCGCCACCCTCGCGGGACTGCTCAGCGTCGCGCTGTTCCTGGTCCTGATGCTGGGTCTGGCGTTGCTCTACCTGCTCCCGACGCCGGACGTGCGCGCGTGACGCGGCTCGCCGATCTGCTCGCGGAGCTGGAGCCTCGGCTGCGGCCGGGCGGGTACGTGTTCGTGACTGTGCCCGGTCCGGATCCGCGGCTGCACCCCGTCATGACATTCACCGAGGACGAGGGCCTGACGCTGATCCTCGGCCAGTCCGAGGCCGACGCGGCCGGCCTGCCGTACGGGCTGGTCACCGCGTGGATCACGCTCACCGTCGAGAGCACGCTCGACGACGTGGGACTCACCGCGGCGGTCAGCGGAGCCCTCACCGAGGCCGGGATCAGCTGCAACGTCGTCGCGGCCACCCACCACGACCACCTGTTCGTCCCCGCTGCCGAGGCGGACCGCGCGATGGCGATCCTGTCCGCGCTCGGCTGACCGGTCAGTACGCGCCGACGCGCTCGCGGATCGGCTCCAGCACGACCCAGGTGTCGTCCTCGGCGACAGCGGAGGCGACGACTGCTGCGCGCCGGGCCGCGAGCTTGGCCAGGTGCTGGCGGACTCCGGGGAAGCGGGTCAGCTTCGCCATGGGCTGGCTGGCCGTGTAGCTGAGGTTGTCGAGCAGGTCCGGGCAGCCGGCCAGCGGGTCGTACTTGCCGCCGAGCGCGTCGGTGGCGCTGCGGACCGGGTAGGGCCGGGGGTGCTGAGTCTGTCCCACGTGATGCGGCACTGGGTGCTCCTCTGCCTGGGTTCTGCGAGTTGTTCGGCTGCGAGTCGTTCCGCGTAGTCCTCACACTGTCTGCGGCGGGCGGGGCGCCGCATCGGCACGTTGTGCGGTGCTGCGGGCGACGCGATCCGTGATCACGCAGTTGCTTTGTGCTACGACATTTCGGCGCAGGGGCCGCGAATGCTCGCCACCGCACGTCCCGCCAGGCGCCCGGTGTCTCAGAGTGAGATGCAGCGCCAGCGCGGGTGCCGGCGTCCGGGCACGGCCGAACGGCCGGTATCGGACGCGTACTGGTGGATTGACCGGCCTGCCGTCGCCGGGAGATAACGTGAGCGGTTGATCTTTCGGTGCCGAGTGCCGAGTGCTGAGTGCCCAGTGCCGGGGCACCGGTGCCCGCCCGCCGGGGGACGTGTCGTGGGGAGGACCGTGATGGCAGCTCCACACCGTTCAGAACCAGTCCCCGAGTCCGCGGCGAGCGGGCTCGTGCGGGACGTCGACGCGTACGTGCGGCAACTCGCCGAGGTGTCCTCGCGGGCGGGCGGAGCCGCCGAGCCCGCCGCCCAGGCGACCGCGTGGGCGGAGGCGCACCGCGTCTCGGCGTGGGGACTGCGCGCGGCCGTGTCGGCGGCCCGTGACCAGGGCCTGAGCTGGCGTGAGCTGGCCGAACTGCTGGACGTGCCCGCGGCGACCCTGCACCGGCAGTACCGGGCGGGGCACGCCCTCGCGGTCCCGGACGCGAGCATCGCCGAGCCGGCCCCCCCGGAGCTTCCCGTCGTCCCGCAGGCTCCGCCGCGCGCGCCCGAGGTACCGGCCAGCATCGACCTGTTCGTCGGCCGCGACCGCGCGCTGGCCGACGCGCCCGGGCTCCTGGCGAACGCACGGCTGCTGACGCTCGCCGGTCCGGGCGGGGTGGGTAAGACGCGGCTGGCCAGCGAACTCGCCCAGCGGATCCGCGGGTCGTACCGCGGCGGGGTCCTCTGGGCCGAGCTGGCGCCGGTCGCGCCGGTACCCGCCGAGGCGCAGCTCGGGGCGCGCGCCGGGATCGAGGCCGCGATCACCGCAGCCGCTGGACCGGGGGCCCACGGCAAGCGGATCGGCGAGCTCCTGGCCACGGCGTGCGGGGCTGGGCCGGTCCTGCTCGTACTGGACAACTGCGAGCACCTCGTCGAGGAGGCCGCCCGGACGGCGAGCAGCCTGCTCACGGCGCATCCCCTACTGCGGATCCTCGCGACGAGCCGCGAGCCGCTGCGGATCCCGGGCGAGACGATCCTGCCCGTGCGGCCGCTCACCGACGAGTCCGCGGGTACGCGCGGAGGGCCGCCACCTGCGGTCCGGCTGTTCGTCGACAGGGCGCGCGCCGCCTCGCCGGACTTCGATCCGGACACCCACGCCACGGCGATCGCCGAGCTCTGTGAGCAGCTCGACGGGCTGCCCCTGGCGATCGAGCTGGCCGCGCGGCAGATCGCGGTACTTCCTCCCGAGATGCTGTTGTCCCGGCTCGCCGAACGGCTCGACTTACTCTCCGGCGGACCGCGCAACGCCCCCCACCGCCAGCAGAGCCTGCGCGCGGCCATCGAGTGGAGCTACCAGCTCCTCGACCCCACCGAGCAAGCAGT
>JAOPVE010000038.1 GCA_025963185.1 Actinomycetes bacterium | reverse complement strand
GACGATCGGCCCGGAGCCGATCACCAGGACGTGGCGGATGTCGGTTCTCTTCGGCACGTCAGCGGCCGCCTTCCTGTGCCTGGTGCATGAGCGAGACGAATCTGTCGAACAGGTAGTCGGCGTCGTGCGGGCCGGCCGCGGCCTCGGGGTGGTACTGGACGGAGAACGCCGTGGTCCGGCCGCCCTGGCGCAGTTCCAGTCCCTCGACCACCCCGTCGTTCAGGCAGACGTGGCTGACCTGCGCCTCGCCGTACGGGGTCTCGGTGACGCCCTCGGCGGGCGCGTCGACCGCGAAGCCGTGGTTGTGCGCGGTGATCTCGACCTTGCCGGTCGTGCGGTCCTGCACGGGCTGGTTGATCCCGCGGTGGCCGTAGCGCAGCTTGTAGGTGCCAAAACCCAGAGCGCGGCCGAGGATCTGGTTGCCGAAGCAGATCCCGAACAGCGGGATCCCGCGCTCCAGCACCCCCTGCGGCACGGCCAGCGGCACGGTGGCCGGATCCCCAGGCCCGTTGGATACGAACACCCCGTCGGGGCTCACGGCGAGCACGTCCTCGATCGAGGAGTGGGCGGGCAGCACATGCACCTCGATGCCCCGCTCGGCCATCCGGCGGGGGGTGTTGCGCTTGATCCCCAGGTCGAGCGCGGCGACGGTGAACCGCTTCTCGCCCTTGGCCTCGACCACGTACGGCTCAGGGGTGCTGACCTCGCCGGCCAGGTCCGCGCCCGCCATGCCGGGGCTCGCCAGTACCCGTTCCAGCACCGAGTCCGGATCGGTGTCCACACTCGACACCGCGGCCCGCATCGCGCCGCGCTCGCGCAGGTGCCGGGTCAGCGCCCGGGTGTCGACGCCGGAGATCCCGACGATCCCCTGCTCGGCGAGCGCCGCGTCCAGGGACTGCTCCGAGCGCCAGTTCGAGGGCACCCGGGCGGGATCGCGCACCACGTACCCGGCCACCCACATCCGCGCGGACTCGGCGTCGGCAGCGTTCACCCCGGTGTTGCCGATGTGCGGGGCGGTCATCGCGACGATCTGGCGGTGGTAGGACGGGTCGGTGAGGGTCTCCTGGTAGCCGGTCATGCCGGTGTTGAAGACGGCCTCGCCGAACGTCTCGCCGATCGCGCCGTAGGCCTCGCCGCGGAAGGTGCGCCCGTCCTCGAGGACCAGCAGGGCAGGTGTGTTCACGGAACTCCGATTCAGGTCGTTGCGCGCTGGCCGGCCGTTCACCATTGGCCCTTACCGTCGAGGACGGTCGCGTGGCCGCGCAGGAAGGTCGCCACCGGGCGCGCGGGCAGCCGCAGCCCGGCGTAGGGGGTGTTGCGGCTGATGCTCGCCAGCTCGTCGGCGCGGACGGTCCACGGCGCCGCCGGATCGACGAGCACCAAGTTGGCCGGGGCGCCGGTTTCGAGCCGCCGCCCGTGGCCGGAGAGCCCGGCGATCCGGGCCGGGGCGGTGCTCATCCGGTCGGCGACGCCGTCCCAGTCGAGCAGCCCGGTCGAGATCATGGCCTCGGCGACGACGCCGAGGGCCGTTTCGAGGCCGAGCATGCCGGGGCGCGCGCAGCCCCACTCGCACTCCTTGTCCTCGCGGGTGTGCGGCGCGTGGTCGGTCGCGACGACGTCGATCGTGCCGTCGGCCAGGCCCTCGCGCAGCGCCCCGACGTCCTCGGCGGTGCGCAGCGGCGGGTTCACCTTGAAGACCGGGTCGTAGCCGCCGGCCAGCTCGTCGGTCAGCAGCAGGTGGTGCGGGGTCACCTCGGCGGTGACCTGCCAGCCCTTGGACTTGGCCCACCGGATGATCTCGACGCTGCCGGCCGTGGAGACGTGGCAGACGTGCAGCCGCGATCCGACGTGCCCGGCGAGCAGCGCGTCCCTGGCGATGATCGCCTCCTCGGCGACCGCGGGCCAGCCGGTCAGGCCGAGCCGCGCCGACTGGACGCCCTCGTTCATCTGGGCGCCCTGGGTGAGCCGGGGCTCCTCGGCGTGCTGGGCGATGATCCCCCCGAACGCCTTGACGTACTCCAGCGCTCGCCGCATGAGCGCCGGATCGGCGAGGCAGTGCCCGTCGTCAGAGAACATCCGGACCCTGGCCGCGGACTCGGCCATCGCCCCCAGCTCGGCGAGCCGCTCCCCGGCCAGCCCGACCGTGATCGCGCCGACGGGCTGCACGTCGACGAGCCCGGCCTCCTGGCCGAGCCGCCAGACCTGCTCGACCACGCCCGCGGTGTCCGCCACCGGATCGGTGTTCGCCATCGCACAGACCGCCGTGTACCCGCCGAGCGCGGCGGCCATGGATCCGGTCTCGACGGTCTCGGCGTCCTCGCGGCCGGGCTGGCGCAGGTGCGTGTGCAGGTCGACGAAACCCGGCAGGGCGACGAGGCCGCCCGCGTCGATCCTCTCGGCGCCGGCCGCGGACAGGCCCGTGCCGGTCTCGGCGATCACGCCGTCCCGCAGCAGCAGGTCGGTGGGCGCGCCGGCTCCGATGGCGGCGCCCTGGATCAGGTACGTGGTCACGAGTTCTCCTTCGATCCGCTGCCGCCGAGCAGCAGGTACATGACCGCCATCCGGACGCTGACGCCGTTGCTGACCTGCTCGACGATCGTCGAGCGGGGTGAGTCGGCCACCTGCGGGGCGATCTCCATGCCCCGGTTCATCGGGCCGGGGTGCATCACGATCGCGTGCTCGGGCAGCGCGCCGAGGCGGCGGACGTCGAGCCCGTACCGGCGGCTGTACTCCCGCTGGGTCGGGAAGTACGAGTCGTTCATCCGCTCCCGCTGAACCCGGAGCATCATCACTACGTCGCTTTTAGGCAGAACCGCGTCGAGGTCGTAGCTGACGGTGGCCGGCCACGCCTCGACCCCGACGGGCAGCAGCGTGGGGGGCGCGACCAGCGTGACCTCGGCACCCAGGGTGTCCAGAAGCAGCACGTTGGACCGGGCGACCCGGCTGTGCAGCACGTCCCCGACGATCGTGACCCGCAGGCCATCGATCCGGCCGAGGCGTGAGCGCATCGTGTACGCGTCGAGCAGCGCCTGGGTCGGGTGCTCGTGGGTGCCGTCGCCGGCGTTGATCACCACGCCGTCGAGCCACTGGGCGAGCCGGTACGGGGCCCCGGACTCGGGGTGCCGGATCACCACCGCGTCCGCGCCCATCGCCTGCAGGGTGAGCGCGGTGTCCTTGAGGCTCTCGCCCTTGCTGACGCTCGATCCCTTGGCGGAGAAGTTGATGACGTCCGCGGACAAGCGCTTGGCGGCGGCCTCGAACGAGATCCGGGTGCGGGTGGAGTCCTCGTAGAAGAGGTTGACCACGGTGCGCCCGCGCAGGGTCGGCAGCTTCTTGACGGACCGGCTCGCGGTGGCGGCCATCTCGATCGCGGTGTCCAGCACCAGCAGCGCGTCGTCGCGGCCGAGGTCTGCGGCCGAGAGCAGGTGGCGGATCACCGGCTGTCCCGGCGATCGGCGAGCTGCACCGCGTCCCGCCCGTCGACTTCCCTGAGCAGCACCTCGACGTTCTCGGCAAGCGAGGTCGGCAGGTTCTTACCCACGTAGTCCGCCCGGATCGGCAGTTCCCGGTGCCCCCGGTCGACCAGCACCGCGAGCTGGACCGCGCGCGGGCGGCCGAGGTCGCTGAGGGCGTCGAGGGCGGCCCGGACCGTCCGGCCGGAGAACAGCACGTCGTCGACGAGGACGACGTGCTGGCCGTCGATCCCGCCCGGGGGCAGGTCGGTGTGCTCCAGCGCCCTGGCGCCGCGCAGGCGCAGGTCGTCGCGGTAGAGGGTGACGTCGAGGGCGCCCACGGGGATCGGCGAGCCGGCGAAGGCCGCGATCCGCTCGCCGAGGCGCCGGGCCAGATGCGATCCCCTGGTCGGGATGCCGAGCAGAACCGTGTCCGCGGCGCCCTCGGTCTTCTCGAGGATCTGGTGGGCGATGCGATCGACGATGCGAGCGAGGTCGGCCTCGTCGAGAATCGTGCGGGGCGGGGATCCCAGGGCCGGTTCGGCCGGATCCGCCGGAGTTCTGTAGGCAGGCGTCATCGCCAGACCTCCTTCTCCGCCTCACGGGACGGATCGTTAAAGGATGTCGTCGCGGCCACGCTACCAGCGGCTTTCCCTCGCTCAGCAAGCACCGAGGCCCTTCACTGTGCGTGTGGCCCGCTTACGCTCAGCACCGAAATTCGCGGAACCTCTTGACCACGAAGAGTGGCTGGCCGTACGGTCACTCTCCGTAGCCACATCGCCGTACGCTGTTTGTTACGGCTGATCGCGACACAACTAGCGTGAAACGTCTTGGCCCTCTACCCCACCGGAGTTCGAATGTCCGACTACGCCAAAGCGCTCGGGTCGCGGTTGCGCGCCATCCGCCAGCAGCAGGGACTCTCTCTGCAGGGCGTTGAGGAGAAATCCGGTGGCCGCTGGAAGGCCGTCGTGGTCGGCTCCTACGAACGCGGTGACCGCGCGGTCACCGTCGCCCGCCTCAACGAGCTCGCCGACTTCTACCGGGTCCCCATCGCCGAGTTGCTGCCCGGTGAGGGCCCTGGCCGGCACGAGGGCGCGTCGAAGGTCGTCATCGACCTCGAGCGGCTGGCACACCTGCCCGGCGACGAGATCGGCCCCGTGGTCCGCTTCGCCCGCAGCATCCAGCAGCAGCGCGGCGACTACAACGGCCGGGTGCTCTCGATCCGGGCCGACGACCTGCGCGCCCTCGCGATCGTCTACGACCTCTCCCCCGCGGGCCTCATCGAGCGCCTCACCGAGTGGGGCGTACTAGTCGCCACCCCCGCTCGCTGACCTACGCAACGCACGCCAATCTCGCGAAGTGCGGTAACTGGGACCGGCCATGACCGGCTTCAGTTACCGCACTTCGGCGTTTGTCAGGACAGGTTCTCTTTGAGGAGCTGGATTCTGCCGAGCAGGCCGTTGACGAATCTCGGGGACTCGTCTGTGGACAAGTCCTTCGCGAGGTCGACGGCCTCGTCGATGGCGACCGGGTCGGGGACGTCGTCGTTCCACAGCAGCTCGTAGATCGCCACCCGCAGGATGTTGCGGTCGACCGCGGGCATCCGGTCGAGCGTCCAGCCCTCGGCGTACGTGGTCAGCAGCTCGTCGATCCGCTCGCGGTGGGCCGTGACGCCCTCGACGAGGTCGACCGCGTACTCGGGGACCGGCGGGTCGGACTGCTTGAGCCGGTCGGCGGCCGTCGCGAGGACGTCGGTGCCGCGCAGGTCCGACTCGTAGAGGATGTCGACCGCGCGCTTGCGGGCCTTGCGCCGGGCGGATCGGCGCTCGGCGGGTTCACCTTTGGCGGGCACCCGCGTCAGCTGTTGACGCGGCCGATGTACCGGCCATCTCGGGTGTCGACCTTGACCTTCTCGCCAGTGCTGACGAACAGCGGCACCTGGATCGTCGCGCCAGTCTCCAGCTCGGCCGGCTTGGTGCCGCCGGTGGACCGGTCGCCCTGCAGGCCAGGATCGGTGTGCTTGATGATCAGCTCGACGCTGGCCGGCAGCTCGACGTACAGCGGTGTGCCGTCGTGCAGCGCCACCGTGACCTCGGCGTTCTCCAGCAGGTAGTTCGCGTTCTCGGCGACGGTGCCCGACGGGACGTGGATCTGGTCGTAGGTCTCCGAGTCCATGAACACGAAGTCCTCGCCCTCGCGGTAGAGGTAGGACATCGCCCGCTTGTCGACGTTGGCGGTCTCGACCTTGGTGCCCGCGTTGAACGTGCGGTCGATGACCTTGCCGCTGAGCACGTTCTTCAGCGTGGTGCGCACGAACGCCCCACCCTTGCCGGGCTTGACGTGCTGGAACTCGACGACGTTCCAGAGCTGCCCGTCGATGTTCAGCGTCATGCCGTTCTTGAGGTCATTGGTGGTGGCCATGCCTGCGTACGTCTCCTTGCTGGCCGCGCCGCGGTCGGACCGAAAAGCGCTGGCGAGTGGACAGTTGAGGGGCTCCGCGCTGGAGGCACAGACGCCAAGGCGCAAAGTCTAGCGGGATCGGCGCCCGGCGCCGTCTCCGGCATTCCGGGCTGGGTCGCCCGCTCCGCCTCGGCACTCACACTTCGTATCGCTGATAGCACCAAAAGTAGTCATTGACTGCGGAAAGCCCCGTCGGTAGATTTTCCGTTCGTTAGGAAACCTTCCTAATTATTTGGGTTCTCCCCACGGACCCGCGCTCGGCTGGACGCTGGGAATCCCGCGCGCCCGAGCGCACCAGAACTGGCTCGCCGCCCGCCGCACCGGGCGGCGAGCCAGCTGCGCTCCAGCCCCCGTACCGCTTCGCCCGCCGAAGTGCACCGAAGTGCACCGAAGTGCGGTAACTGCGACCGGCCAGGACCGTCCGCGATTACCGCACTTCGGCGGGCGCACCTCGAGCGGGAGCGCGGCTCGGCGGAAGTGTGGCTCGGCGGGGTCCGGCTCAGCGGGCCGCGAGGTGGAGCAGCGCGAGGCGGTAGCCGTCGAGGCCGAGGCCGACGATCACGCCGGCGGCGATCTCCGAGATCAGCGACGTGTGCCGGAACGGCTCGCGCCGGTGGACGTTGCTGATGTGGACCTCGACCAGTGGACCCGTGAGCAGCGCGCACGCGTCCCGCACGGCGACCGAGTAGTGCGTCCACGCGCCCGCGTTGAGCACCACCGAGGCGCCCTCGTCGGCGGCCGTGTGCAGCCACTCCACCAGTTCACCCTCGTGGTTGGTCTGGCGGACCTGGACGTCGAGCCCGGCCTCGGTACCCGTGCGTTCGCACAGCGCGACCAGGTCGGCGTAGCTGCCCGTGCCGTAGATGCCCGGCTCGCGGCTGCCGAGGCGGTTGAGATTCGGCCCGTTGAGGACGTACGCGCGCGTCACAGCAGCACCTGACCCGTAGAGGTTTCCGCCGCGACCTCGGAGTAGGCGGCGACGAGCAGCGAGGGATCCGGATCGTCGAGCACCACCGGCCTGGCCAGCGCGTCGAGGACGATGAACCGCAGCCGGTTCCCGCGCGACTTCTTGTCCACCCGCATGGCCTCCAGCAGGGCGGGCCACGCGGCCGCGTCGTAGCTCGTCGGCAGGCCCAGCAGCTCCAGGACCGTCCGGTGCCGCGCGGCGGTCTCGTCGTCCAGGCGCCCGGCCAGCCGGCCCAGCTCGGCGGCGTAGATGAGCCCGACGCTGATCGCCGCGCCGTGCCGCCACCGGTACCGCTCGTTCTTCTCGATCGCGTGGCCGAGGGTGTGGCCGTAGTTGAGGATCTCGCGCAGCCCGCCCTCACGCAGGTCCTGCGACACCACGTCGGCCTTGACCCGCACGGATCGCTCGACCAGCTCCCGCAGCACCGGACTGTCCGGATCGGCGGCCCCACCCGGATCGGCCTCGATGAGCCCGAGGATCCGCGGATCCGCGATGAAACCGCACTTCACCACCTCGGCGAGCCCGGCAACGAGCTCGTGCCGCGGCAGGCTGGCCAGGGTGGCGAGGTCACACAAGACCCCGGCGGGCGGGTGGAACGCGCCGACGAGGTTCTTGCCGGCCGCCGTGTTGATGCCGGTCTTGCCGCCGACCGCCGCGTCGACCATGCCGAGCAGCGTGGTCGGGATCTGCACGACCCGCACACCCCGCAGCCAGGCCGCGGCGACGTACCCGGCGAGGTCCGTGGTGGCGCCGCCGCCGAGCCCGACGATGGCGTCCGAGCGGGTGAAACCGGCCTTGCCCAGGACGTCCCAGCAGAACCCGGCGACCTCCAGGGTCTTGGCGTCCTCGGCGTCCGGGACCTCCAGGCTGTGCGCCTCGAAGCCCCCGGCCCGCAGGTCGTCGCGGACCGCCTCGGCGCTCACCCGCAGCGTCGGCGGGTGGACGATCGCCACCCGCTGGGCGCCATCGAGCAGCGGCGGGAGCTCGCCGAGCAGGCCCGATCCAACGAGCACGTCGTAGGGGGCCGGGCCGCCCACTGCGATCCGGGTGACGGTCACGCGTGGCCCTCGCGTCGCTCTAGCCGGCCTGCCCCGGCCGCTCTGCGCTTGTCGGTTCGCTCGCTCACGGCACGAGCTCCAGCGCGATGGCGTCGGCGACCTGCTCGGGGGTCCGGTCGTCGGTGTTCACGACCACGGCGGCGACCTCCTCGTACAGCGGGCGGCGCGCGTCGAGCAGGTAGCGCAGGGTCGCGCGCGGGTTGAGGGCCAGCACCGGACGGTCCTTGGCCATGCCGACCCGGGCGACCGCGGCGCTGAGCCCGGCCTCCAGGTAGACCACCCGATGGCCACGCAGCCGCTCGCGGGTCTCGGCCGAGAGCACCGCCCCGCCGCCGAGGGCCAGCACGCCGGGGTGAGCGTCCAGCGCGGCGGCGACCGCGGCCACCTCCGCGGACCGGAACGCCTCCTCGCCGTCGTTCACGAAGATGTCTGAGATCGGCTTGCCGGCGGCGGCCTCGATGTCGTGGTCGACGTCGCGGAAGGCCACGCCGAGCCGGTTCGCGAGGATCCGCCCGACGGTCGTCTTCCCCGCCCCGGGCGGACCGACGAGGACTGCGGCCGGACCACTCACGGCACGGCCCTCGCTCCGCTCGAGCCGGCCATGAGCATGGGGCTCGCCGTACCGATGATTCGGTCGCTCATGCGATCACCATCGACTTGAGGTACCCGTCGAGGTTGCGCCGCATCTCCCCCACCGAGTCGCCGCCGAGCTTCTCGACCGCCGCGTCCGCGAGCACCAGCGCGGTCATGGCCTCGGCCACCACCGCCGCCGCGGGCACGGCGCACACGTCGCTGCGCTGGGCGATCGCCTTCGCGGGCTCACCGGTCGAGACGTCCACGGTGGACAGTGCGCGGGTCAGCGACGAGATCGGCTTCATCGCGGCCTTCACCCGCAGAACCTCGCCGTTCGTGATGCCGCCCTCCAGCCCGCCGGCCCGGCCGGTGAGGCGCTTCACGCCCTCGGGGGTGCCGACAATCTCGTCGTGGGCGAAGGATCCGCGGCTGCGGGCCTGGGTGAAGCCGTCGCCGATCTCGACGCCCTTGATCGCCTGGATGCTCATCAGGGCCGCGGCGAGCCGGGCGTCGAGCTTGCGGGTCCAGTCGACGTGGCTGCCCAGGCCGGGCGGCACGCCATAGGCGAGTACCTCGACGATGCCGCCCAGGGTGTCGGCGTCGGCCTTCGCGGCGTCCACCTCGGCGACCATGGCGGCCGAGGTCTGCTTGTCGATGCAGCGCAGCGGATCCGCGTCGATGGCTTCGCGATCCTCGGGGGTGGGCAGCCGGTCCTGGGGGGCGGCGACGGATCCGAGTTCGACCACGTGGCTGACGATCTCGACACCGAGGACCTGCCGCAGCAGCGCCTGGGCCACCGTGCCGAGCGCGACCCTGGCCGCCGTCTCGCGGGCGCTCGCCCGTTCGAGGATCGGCCTGGCGTCGTCGAAGCCGTACTTCTGCATGCCCGCGAGGTCGGCGTGGCCGGGGCGGGGACGGGTCAGCGGGGCGTTGCGGGCGAGCCCCGCGAGCGTCTCCGGATCCACCGGATCGGGAGCCATGACCTGCTCCCACTTCGGCCACTCGGTGTTGCCCACCCGGACCGCGAACGGGCTGCCGAGGGTGAGCCCGTGCCGCAGCCCCCCGAGGATCTCGATCTCGTCCTTCTCGAACGCCATCCGCGCGCCGCGGCCGTAACCGAGGCGGCGGCGGGCGAGTTCGGTGGCGATCTGGTCGGTCGTGACCGCGATCCCGGCCGGAAGGCCTTCGAGAATCGCGACGAGGGCGGGGCCATGCGATTCCCCGGCAGTGATCCAGCGCAGCATGAGCGCAAGTCTGTCACGCGGGCGCCGCCGGTCCTGGCAGCCCCACCCGTGGGTCCCATCAGGCGAGCGGGACCTGCCCCAGCACCACGGCCGTCAGCGCGCCCGCGAGCATGAACGGCCCGAACGGGACCCGGGACTTGCGCCCCACCCGCCGGGCCAGCAGCAGGATCGCGCTGCACAGCCCCCCGTACACGAACGCCAGCGCAGCCCCGAGGACCAGTTGCGGCCACCCGGACCACCCCAGCACGAGCCCGAGGACCCCGGCGAGCTTGACGTCGCCGAAGCCCACCCCGCCCGGCACGGCGACCGCCACCACGTAGTACGCGGCGAACAGCGCGAGCGCCCCGAGCCCGGCCCGCACGAGCGGCCGGATGTCCCCGCCCGGCACCGCGGCAGCGGCGAGCAGCGCGCCGGCGATCGGGAAGGAGGGCAGCACGATCCGGTCGGGTAACCGGTGTAACGCGGGGTCGAGGACGGCGAGCACAACGCCGGCCGCCGCCAGGTACAGGAACGCGGGCAGCGCCGGGGTGGCGCCCGTCCGCCAGGCGATCAGCGCGAACAGCGCGCCGGTCACGGGGACCGGCACCCAGCGGCTCGCGCGGACCTCGTCGGGCCGGGCCGACCACTCCGCGATCGGCGGAACGGCGGCACCGGCGGCCAGCCCGGCGGCGGCGCAGCCGAGGACCAGCGGGAGATTCATGCCCGGGCCGCGTCCAGGGCCGCGCGCATGACCTCGACGGGCGCCGGCTGGCCCGTCATGAGAGTGACCTGGTGGCAGGCCTGGTGCAGGAGCAGGTCGAGCCCGGAGACGATCCGGCACCCGGCCGCGGCGGCACCGGCGGCCAGCGCGGTCGGCCATGGATCGTAGACGACGTCGAACAGCACGGATCGCGGCGCCCAATCAGCCCGCCCGAGGTCGTCCGCGACACCCTTGGGCAGCGTCGAGATCACCAGGTCGGCCCCGGCGATCAGCGCACCGGCCTCGGCGAGCGGGTGGATCTCCAGCGGGACCCCGAGTCGCCGCGCGGTCTCGTGCACCGCACCGGATCGGGACGGCTCGCGCACCGCCACCCGGACCGGCGCCGGGGTGAGGTCGCGGAGCGCGGCGATCGCGGCCTGGGCGGTACCGCCGGCGCCGAGCAGCAGGACCCGCTCGGGCTTGGTGACGCCCGCCTCCCGCAGCGCGTCGGCCATGCCCGGCGCGTCGGTGTTCTCGGCCCGCCGGGTGCCGTCGCGCAGCACGAGGGTGTTCGCCGCACCGATCGCGGCGGCGGTCTCGCCGATCTCGGTGGCGACATCGAGCGCGACCCGCTTGAGCGGCATCGTCAGCGATAGTCCCGCCCACTCGGGACCCAGCCCGGCGACGAACGCGGCCAGCTCGTGCTCGCGGACCTCGTGCCGGCCGTACTCCCACCGCTCCAGGCCCAGCGCCGCGTAGGCAGCCGAGTGCAGGACTGGCGAGAGCGAGTGGGCGATCGGGCTGCCCAGGACCGCGGCGCGCCGGACCGGGTTCAGTGCCGGGTTCAGCACACCCCGATGTCCTTACACGTCTGGACGTTCTTCAGGTGCTGGGCATAGGAACTCGTGAACGAGGACCGGCCGTCCTTCGACGTGACGACGAAGTAGGTCCAGTCGCCGGACTCGGGATGCGCGGCGGCCTCCAGCGCGGCCTTGCCCGGGTTGCTGATCGGCGTCGGCGGCAGGCCCGCGTGCATGTCCAGGGCCGTGCTGTAGTCGTTGGCCGGATTCTTGAGCTCGGCGTTCGTGAGGTGCTTCTTGCGGCCCACGCCGGTCTTGATCAGCCAGTACTGGGTGGTCGAGTCGAACTGGAGGTACTTGAGGAAGTCGGTGTGGCCGAGCCGGTTGTAGACGACCCGGGACAGCTTGCCGAAGTCCGCCGACTTGGCCTCGCCCTCGACCAGCGAGGCGACCGTGAGCAGCTCGAACGGCGTGCGGTGGATCGCCCCGGCCGCGGCGATGAAGCCGTCGTCGGTCATGATCTTGTTGGTCTGGGCGACCATCTGGCTGAGCAGGCTCTTGGCGGTGTCCTTGGGGCCGAACTCGTACTTGGCCGGGAACAGGAAGCCTTCGAGGACCAGCGGCTTGCCTGGGGCGCTGCGGGCCCAGTCGGGGACGCCGAGCCCGGCCGGATCGCTCGCGGCCTTGTCCAGGTCGGCCTGCGGGATCTTCGTCTGTTTGCTGATCTCGGCGAGGATCTCCTTGACCGTGAGGCCCTCCCGGATCAGGAACGTGTTCACGTCCTTGCTCTTGGGATCGAGCATCAGCGCGAGGGCGGCGGCGGCCTTCATCTGCTTGCGCAGCACGTACGTGCCGGGCTGCAGGGACAGGGATCGCTGGTCGTTGTTCGCGGCCTCGGTGAAGGCCTTGGCGCTCTTGACCACATCGGCCTTGAACAGCGTGTTCGCGATGGCGCCGGAGGTGTCGCCCTGCTCCACCTGGATGGTCACCGACCCGGTGCCGGGGCCGGGATAGTCCTCGGGGGTGAGGAACCCCTTGACCTTCTTGTAGCCGTACCACCCGCCGCCGGCGATGAGGCCGAAGACGAGCAGCATGACGATGAAAGCGCCCACAGACCGGCCACCCTCGCGGCGGCGGCGGTGTCGAGGCCTCCCGCCGCGCGGGGGCGCGTCCTGGAACGGGATGCCGATGTCGAGGTCACTCATGGCCGTCCGTCACCGCTCCGTTCAGCGTCCAGCCAGGATTGCAGGATCGCGACCGCGGCGGCCTGGTCCACCACGGCACGCTGCCGCTTTCCCCGAACGCCCCTGTCAGCCAAAGCCCTGCTGGCGATGACGGTCGTCAGCCGCTCATCGTGCAGCCGGACCGGGATAGGGACCACCTGGCAGGAGAGCCTAGCGGCGTACGCCTCAGCCGCAAGGGCTGCCGGCCCCCGCCGCCCGGCCAGCGTGCGTGGCAGGCCCACAATGACCTCCACGGCTTCACGTTCGGTGACGAGCCGTGCGATTTCCGCAATGTCGCTGTCGGACTCCGCGTCGCGCCGCAGCGTGACCAGCGGCGAGGCCAGGATGCCGCCCGGATCGCTGGCGGCGACGCCGACGCGCACAGCGCCGACGTCGATCCCCAGCCGCACTCCCCGGGCGCGCACCGTTAACACCGCCGTCAGGATCCCTGGACCGCGCGAGCCACGAGCTCTTCGATGGCGGCCAGCAGCACGGGCGCCTGCGCCGCGTCGACGCCACCACCCTGCGCCAGCTCGTCACTGCCGCCACCGCGGCCGGACAGCGCACCACGGACCAGCGCGCCCGCCGTCACCTTCACCTCGCGCGCGGCCTGGTTCACCGCGACCACGAGGGAGGCCTTGCCGTTCGCCCGCGAGGCCACCGCGACGACGCCGGCCCGCCCTGGTGAGAGCCGGCCGCGGACCTCCTGGGTGAGCGAGCGGACGTCGTTCGCCGATGTGCCCTCGGGCGCCTCGGCGGTGACCACCGCGACCCCGGCGATGTCCTTCGCCCGGGACGCCAGGTCACCGGCGCCGGACAGGACCGCGGCCGCGCGCAGCTTCTCCAGTTCGCGCTCGGCGTCCCGGAGCTGGGCGATAACCCCGGACACCCGCTCGGGGATCTCCTCGGGCCTGGCCTTGAAGACCTCGGCGAGCTGGGAGACCAGCACGTGCTCCTTCGCGAGGAACCGGAACGCGTCGAGCCCGACCAGGGCCTCGACCCGCCGCACCCCGGCCCCGATCGACTGCTCGGACAGCAGCTTGACCACGCCGAGCTGCCCGGACCGCGCCGCGTGGGTGCCGCCACACAGTTCGCGGGCGTACTCGCCGACCTCGACGACCCGGACCTCGTCGCCGTACTTCTCGCCGAACAGGGCCATCGCGCCGATACGGCGGGCCTCCTCCTGCGAGGTGAGGAACGCCCGGACCTCCAGGTCTTCCAGCAGGATCGCGTTGACCTCGTCCTCGACGTCGGACAGCACAGTGGCGGGCACGGCCGAGGGGGTGTTGAAGTCGAACCGCAGCCGCCCGGGCGCGTTGAGGGACCCGGCCTGGGTCGCGGACTCGCCCAGCGCCCCCCGCATCGCCCGGTGGATCAGGTGGGTGGCGGTGTGGGCGCGCGAGATCGACCGGCGGCGCGCCACGTCGACGGCCGCGTGGACCGTGTCGCCGGGCCGCACCTCGCCGGAGAGCACCCGGGCGCGGTGCACGATCAGCCCGGGCAGCGGGGACTGCACGTCGAGCACCTCGAGGCGCCCGTTGCCCGCCGTGATGATGCCCAGGTCGGGCTGCTGGCCGCCGCCCTCGGCGTAGAAGGGGGTGGCGTCGAGGACGATCTCGATCTCCTCGCCCTCCCCGGCCCCGCTCACGACGCCGCCGGTGCTCACGAGGCCGTTGACCGTGGCCTCGCGCTCGACCTCGGAGTACCCCGTGAACCGGGACGGTCCGCGGGTGTCGAGCACGGACCGGTACGCCGAGGTGTCGGCGTGGCCGGACTTGCGCGCCTGCGCGTCGGCCTTCGCCTGCTGCTTCTGCTTCGCCATCAGGCGGCGGAAGCCGTCCTCGTCGACGGACAGGCCCTGCTCGGCCGCCATCTCCAGGGTCAGGTCGATCGGGAACCCGAACGTGTCGTGCAGCTGGAACGCCTTGTCGCCCGGCAGTATCACCCCGCCGGACTTCTTCGTCTCGCCGATCGCCACGTCCAGGATCGTCGTGCCCTGCTTGAGGGTCTGCAGGAACGACTCTTCCTCCGCGTACGCGTACGTGGAGATGCGCTCGAAGTCGGTGGCCACCTCGGGGTAGGACGGGCTCATCACATCCCGGGCGACCGGCAGCAGCTCGGGCATCGACGGGCCCTCGTGGCCGAGCAGCCGCATCGCCCGGACCGCCCGGCGCACGATCCGCCGCAGCACGTAGCCGCGGCCCTCGTTCGCCGGGATGATGCCGTCGCCGATCATCATCAGCGAGGTGCGCACGTGGTCGGCGACGACCCGCAGCCGCACGTCGTCGGGGTGCTGCTCGTGGCCGGACCCATAGCGCTTCTTCGTCAGCGCGGCGGCCTTGTCGAGGATCGGCCTGGTCTCGTCGATCTCGTACAGGTTGTCGACGCCCTGGAGCAGCGCGGCGACCCGCTCGAGGCCCATGCCGGTGTCGATGTTCTTGGCCGGCAGCTCGCCGACGATCTCGAAGTCGGTCTTGCCGGTGCCGGGGCCTCGCTCGTACTGCATGAAGACGAGGTTCCAGAACTCCAGGTACCGGTCGCCGTCGGGCTCTTCGCCGGAGCTGGGGTCGTACTCGGGACCGTAGGTGGGCCCCCGGTCGAACAGGATCTCCGAGCACGGCCCGCACGGCCCCGGCACGCCCATGGACCAGAAGTTGGGCCCCATGCCGAGCCGGATGATGCGCGAGGCCGGGACCCCGATCGTGTCCTTCCAGATCGAGTAGGCCTCGTCGTCCTTCTCGTAGACCGAGACCCACAGCTTGGCCGGGTCGAACCCGTACCCGCCATCGGACTGGGACTTGGTGACCAGCTCCCAGGCGAGCGGGATCGCGCCTTCCTTGAAGTAGTCACCGAAGGAGAAGTTGCCGTTCATCTGGAAGAACGTGCCGTGCCGGGTGGTCTTGCCGACCTCGTCGATGTCGGGGGTCCGCACGCACTTCTGCACGCTCGTGGCGCGCAGGTACGGCGGGGTGACCTGGCCCAGCAGGTACGGCTTGAACGGCACCATGCCGGCGTTGACGAACAGCAGGTTCGGATCGTCGGCAATCAGGCTGGCCGACGGCACGACGGTGTGGCCGTTGCGCGCGAAATGGTCGAGGAAGCGGGTGCGGATCTCAGCGGTTCTCATGGCGTCATTCCGGTATCTGGGGAGAAGTGGTCAGGGCACGCGAGTCAGGAGGTCGCCACGGCTGCGGCGGCCTCCGGGAGAGCTCGCGCCGCGTGCACGCGGAGCACCGCGGCCGTACCGGACACGACCTCACCACCGGACACGTTCTTGCTCCTCAGACTGGGTGCGGGGGCACTGCGCCACCACCGGGTGAACCTTACCGCGCGCCGGTTGCGGACCGCGCCCACGAACGGGCCGCCTGTGGACAACGGCGATCAGCGAGGGTCGTCCTCGTCGTGGCCCAGGACGGAGCGCACGTCGCCCTCGCTGGCCAGCGCGGTCATCAGGTCGTCCTCGCGCTCGGCCATCGCGACCCGGATGTCGTCGGCGACCTCACGCAGGCCCTCGACCAGCCCGCTCACGGACGTGCGGGCGGAGTCGGCGAGGCCGGCCGGGGTGTAGGACTGGGCGGTCCGGGCGAGCTTGCGGACGACGAGCGCGCCCACGGCCACGCCGGCGCCGAGCCAGAACAGGCGGCGCATCATTCCCCCTTACGGCGGCGCAGACCGCGCCGCTGCGACTTCATCGTCGAGCGCACCTCGCGCTCGACGTCGGCGGTGCGCCGCGCGGTGATCGCCTTGCGCACGCCGTAGCTGAACGCCGCGACCTTCACCAGCGGGCTGCCCAGCGTCGCGGCGAACAGCGACGTGAGGCCGGAGATGTTGGTGGCGATCTGGCCGACGTTGCCGGTGATCGTGTCCACCTTGGCCAGTTGCTGGTTGACCTCGGCGAGCGTGACGTTCACACCGTCCACACTGGTCTGCACACTGTCGAGCAGCGGACCGGCCTGGTCGGTGAGCTGGTTCAGCGTCCGGGTGGCGGCGTCGACGGTCTTACGCAGCCTCAAAATCGGGACCGCGAGCACGCCGACCAGCAGCAGGAAAGCTCCCGCCATGATCAGCAGCGCGATCTCCCACAGCGACACCTGCACCGTGCACTCCTTCGGCTGGGATCGTTCCGCGACTGCGCAGACCCTACCCCCCGGCGCGGGGCCGGTCCGCACTGTGGACTCCCGCACGTGAGCGCGCCGCACGGGGCATTGTTCTCAGCCCCCCGTACTCCCCCGCACGATCGCACGGATCCGCCCGATGCGCTCGGCGACCGCACGCTCGGCCCCGTGCCGCCCTGGCTGGTAGTAGTCGCGCCCGACGGCCTCGTCGGGAGGGTACTGCTGCTCCAGCACCCCGTTCGGATCGTCGTGCGGGTACCGGTATCCCTTGCCGTGGCCGAGGCCCTTCGCGCCGGGGTAGTGCGAGTCCTTGAGCGCGACCGGGACCGCGCCCGTCCGGCCCGCGCGCACGTCCGCGATCGCCGCGTCGACGGCCACGATCGAGGAGTTCGACTTCGGCGCGGTCGCGAGGTGGATCACGGCCTGGGCGAGGTTGATCCGCCCTTCGGGAAGACCGATGAGCGCCACCGCCTGCGCCGCGGCCACGGCAACCTGGAGTGCGGACGGGTCGGCCATGCCCACGTCCTCGCTGGCGAAGATGATCAGCCGCCGGGCGATGAAGCGCGGGTCCTCCCCGGCCACCAGCATCCGGGCGAGCCAGTGCAGGGCCGCGTCGGGATCCGAGCCGCGCATGCTCTTGATGAACGCGCTGGTGATGTCGTAGTGCGCGTCGCCGTCCCGGTCGTAGCGGACCGCGGCCTGGTCGACCGCGGTCTCGGCGGTGGCCAGGTCGATCTCGGTACGGCCCCCGGCCTCGGGTGAGCTGGCGGCGGCAGACCCGGCCGCGGCCTCCAGCGCCGTGAGTGCCCGGCGGGCGTCCCCAGCTGCCAGGCGGACCAGATGCTCCTCGGCTTCGGCACTGAGAGTGACGGCCCCGGCGAATCCCCGCTCGTCGGTGAGTGCTCGCCGCAGGACCTCGCGGAGGTCGTCCTCCGTCAGCGGCTCCAGCGTCAGCAGCAGCGAGCGGGACAGCAGCGGCGAGACCACCGAGAACGACGGGTTCTCCGTGGTCGCGGCGACCAGCGTGACGATCCGATCCTCGACGGCCGCCAGCAGCGAGTCCTGCTGGGTCTTGGAGAAGCGGTGTACCTCGTCGATGAACAGGACGGTCTGGCGGCCCGTGAAACCCAGTTCGTGCCGGGCGGCCTCGATGACGGCCCTGACGTCCTTCACCCCGGCGGTCAGGGCCGAGAGCTGCACGAACCGCCGCTGGGTGGCGTGCGAGACGATCTGCGCGATCGTCGTCTTGCCCGATCCGGGCGGCCCCCAGAGGATCAGCGAGAGCGGCGCGTCCCCCTCCACGAGCCGCCGCAGCGGGGCTCCGGGGCCGAGCAGGTGCCGCTGCCCGGCCAGCTCGTCCAGGGACCGGGGGCGCATGCGGACGGCCAGCGGAGCCGAGAACGCGGCGGCCTCGTCACCCGCCGCGTCGAACAGGCTCTGGGGTTCCACACTGCGACCCTATCGTTGGCCGTGTGATGGTTGTCCGTACGGTGAAGGCCGGAACCGGTACGCCTCGGGGGTCATGAGCATGTTCGCGAAGCTGGGCGCCTTCTGTTTCGACCGGCGCCGCGTGGTCGCCCTCGTGTGGGTCGCGCTGCTGGTCGCGGGCCTGGCGGCGAGCGGGGCGCTGACGAGCCGTCTCAAGGGCGACCAGGGCACGAAGGACTGGGAGTCGGTCCGGGCCTACGACAAGATCCGCGAGACCGCGCCGTACGGCACCGAGGTCGGGGCGATCGTCGACGGGCTCACGATCACCGATCCGGTACTGGTCCGGGCCGTCAAGGACGCCGAGGCCGACCTCAAGAACACCCCGGGCATCGGCACCGTGGAAGATCCGGTCAGCTCCGACCAGCCGCTCAGCGAGGCGACGGACCACAGGGCACTGCTGATCACGGTCAAGCTCGAACGCGGGCTCCCCCAGGGGCGCGAGGACGCCGTGATCGAGCAGACCGAGCAGCGGCTTCGGGGGATCGCCGGGGCCGCGCCGGGCACGAAGGTCACCATCGGCGGCGACACCCTGCTGCGGCGCGAGGTGAACACCCGCACCCGCGCCGACACCACGGTCGGCGAGATCGTCGCCCTGCCGCTGACCCTCATCGTGATGACGCTGATCTTCGCGGGCTTCGTCGCGGCCGCCGTCCCGTTCGTGGGCGCGCTGGCCTCCATCAGCGGCGGGCTGCTCACCCTGTACGGCTTCTCGTACCTGCTCGACCTCGATCCGAACGTGCTCTCGGTGACGACCGTCCTCGGGCTGGGCCTGTCGATCGACTACTCGCTGCTCATCGTGAGCAGGTTCCGGGAGGAACGCGCCGGTGGGGCCGAGCCGCGCCAGGCCGTGATCTCGACGGTGATGACCGCGGGCCGGACGATCACTTTCTCGGCCCTCACCGTCGCCACCGCGCTAGCCGGGCTGTTCGTGTTCCCGAGCAAGATCTTCCGGGCGGTCGCCTCGGCCGGGGTCGGCGTCGTGGTGGTGGCGCTGCTCGTCGGGCTCACGCTCACCCCGGCGCTGCTGTCGATGTGGCACCCGAAGATCCGGGTGCGGGCGGCCCAGGGGTCCCGGGACGGCGTCTTCGCGCGGATGGCGCGGCTGACCCGCCGGCACGCGATCCTGGTCACCGTCGGGATCACGGCGGTGCTCGTCGCCGCCGGGCTGCCGTTCCTGCACGCCAACTTCCAGAACTCCACCAGCGCGCTGCTGCCCAAGGGCTTCGAGAGCCGCCGGTTCGCCGAGCTCAAGACCACCCGGTTCCCCGGCGGCGGATCCGCCCCGATCGTCGTGGTGGCCAACACCGACGCCACCACGCTGCAACTCTGGGCGCTCTCGCTCAACGGCACGCCGGGCGTGGCAGCGGCGGCGAGGGCCGACCAGCGGACCCCCGGGGTCTCGCTCGTGACCATCCTGCCCAAGGCCAGCCCCCGGGACGCCGAGGCCGGCGCGCTGGTCCAGCGCCTGCGCGCGGACC
>JAOPVE010000033.1 GCA_025963185.1 Actinomycetes bacterium | reverse complement strand
GGTCCGCGCGCGCAGGCCGTGCTCGCCGGGGCGGCGCTGGCCGGGTTCGTCGTGCTGGTCCGGCCGTCGCCGAGCGTCCTGCGGGCCGCGGTCATGGGTGCGGTCGCGCTCGTCGCGCTCGCCGCCCGGCGGCCACGATCCGCGGTGCCGGCGCTGGGCGGGACGGTGTTCGTGCTGGTGCTCGCGGATCCGTCGCTGGCCCGCTCGGCTGGGTTCGCCCTGTCGACCCTGGCCACGGCCGGGTTGCTGCTGATCGCGCCCGGCTGGCGTGACGCGCTGCGGCACAGGCACGTGCCCGCCGGGCTCGCCGAGGCCCTTGCGGTGCCCGCGGCTGCCCAGGTCGCGTGCGCGCCGGTGATCGCCGCGATGACCGGAACGATCAGTCTCTCGGCGATCCCGGCGAACCTGCTGGCGGTCCCGGCGGTCGCCCCGGCGACGATCCTCGGGGTGCTCGCCGCGGTGGTGTCGCCGGTGCTGCCGTGGCTCGCGGCGGCCCTCGCGTGGCTCGCCTCGTGGCCTGCCCGCTGGCTCGTGCTGGTCGCCGGTCAGGGATCCGCGCTGCCCGGATCCGCGGTCCCGTGGCTCGGCGGATCCGCGGGCGGCCTCGCCCTCGCCGGGCTCCTGCTCGCCCTCGTTGTGTTCGGGAGCCGGCGGCCGGTCCGGCGAGTGCTCGTGGCCGTGGCAGCGGCGGTGTCGCTGGTGATGCTGCCCGTTCGGGTGCTCGCCCCCGGCTGGCCTCCGACGGGCTGGATCGTCGCCGGGTGCGATGTCGGCCAGGGTGACGCGCTGGTGCTGAACGCCGGGCCGGGATCCGCGGTGGTGGTCGACACCGGCCCGGATCCGCAACTCGTGGACCAGTGCCTACGGCGGCTCGGCGTGACGGCGATCCCCCTGCTGGTCCTCACCCATCCACACCAGGACCACATCGGAGGCGTGCCCGGGGTCCTGCGTGGCCGGACGGTCGCCGCGATCGCCCTGGGCGCGGCCGGATCCACGGGCCACCTCACCCGCCGCGTCCCCGTCGTCCACCCGGCCGTGGGCTGGACCTACGCGATCGGGTCCGTCCACCTGCGCGTACTCGGCCCCGAGCATGCGTTCACGGGCACCCGGTCGGATCCGAACAACGACTCGCTGATCCTGCGCGCGGAGATCCGTGGCGTGTCGATCCTCCTGCCCGGCGACGCCGAGAACGCCGCGCAGGAGGCGCTGATGTCCGCCGGGGCGCCGCTGGAGGCCCAGGTCCTCAAGGTCGCCCACCACGGATCCGCCTACTCCGAGCCCCGGTTCCTGGACGCCGTCCACCCCCGGATCGCCCTCGTCGAAGTCGGCGCGGGCAACTCCTACGGCCATCCCAACGCGGGGGTGCTCGCGCACCTGCGGCGATCCGGCGCGCGGGTGCTCCGCACGGATCTCGACGGCGACCTCGCCGTAGTCGCCGGCGATCGTGGTGCGCTGGCCGTGGCGGTTCGCGGCCCGGATCCGTGACGGCCGCGCGGCGAGCCCGCGCCCCGCGCCGCAATCCGGGACCAGGGCCTCCGGAGAATGCTGCACGTGCAACGATTGCCGCCATGGTCCAGCGCGCGCTTCCGTCCCTGCACCTGGTGCTCGGCGACGACGAATTCCTGGCCTCCAGGGCCGTGTCCGAGGTGATCGCCGCGGCGCGGACCATCGAGCCAGGGCTCGACGTCCGGCAGCTCGAGGCGCCGTCGCTGACCCCGCCCGAGCTGGACGAGTTGTTCAGCCCGTCGCTCTTCGGCGAGCGCCGGGTCGTCGTCCTGCGCGCCGGCCAGGACGCCAGCAAGGACCTGACGGCCGCGCTCCTCGGCTACGCCGCCAACCCCGCCGACGAGGTCGTCCTCGTGGTCACCCACGTGGGCGCGGCCAAGGGCAAGGCACTCGCGGACGGGCTGCGCAAGGCCGGAGCGGCTGTCGCGACCTGCGCGAAGATCACCAAACAGCGCGAGCGGACGGCGTTCGTCCGCGCGGAGATCACCCGCGCCGGCGGGCACTGCACCGAGGAGATCGCCGGGCTAATTCTCGACACCGTGGGCAACGACCTGCGCGAGCTCGCCTCGGTGTGCAGCCAGCTGGTCGCCGACACCCCGGGCACGATCGACAAGGACGCCGTCACGCGCTACCACCGGGGCCGCGCCGAGGTCACCGGCTTCACCGTCGCGGACGCGGCCATGGCGGGTGACTCGGCCGGCGCGCTCGAGGCGCTGCGGTGGGCGCTGTCGGTCGGGGTGGATCCGGTGCCGATCGCCGACGCGCTGGCCGACGGGGTCCGGACCGTCGCGCGCGTCACCGGCGCCGGACGCGGCAACGCCTACCAGATCGCGGGCAGCCTCGGCATGCCACCGTGGAAGGTCGAGCGGGCTCAGCGGCAGGCCCGCGGCTGGACCCCGCCCGCGCTGGCGACCGCGATGCGCGCAGCCGCGGACGTGAACGGCCAGGTCAAGGGCGGCGCTGACGACCGGGTGTACGCGCTCGAGCGGGCCGTGCTGGCCATCGCCGAGGCACGAGGGGGCCGCTGATGGGCCGCCATGCCCCCTTCACCGCGGACCGCAAGCCCGCCCAGGCCGGACGTCGGCCCCTCTACGCGCGCGTCCTCCGGCTACGGCACATCGCCCCCGGTGGCCTCGCCTGCTTCGCGCTCTTCGAGGGATCCGCGGGAGCCGCCGTGATCCTCGCGCTGTCCGGCCTGCTCTCGTGGTGGGTCCTACTAGTCCTGCCGGCCTCGGTAGCGGTCATGGTCAAGCTCAACGACGTCGTCGCCGGCCGCCTCACCGAGGCAACGACCCCCACCAGCAAACGCGCCGCCCGCTAACCGCACCCGCGCCCCACGCCGGTCACACGCGGCCGAAACGCCACACAGGTTCACAACACGACAGCCCATCGCCCGTCACCGCGCCGTCCTCGCCCGCCCCCAACCTTCGGCGCGGCCCTCTCCCCGAAGTGCGTGCCGGTGTGCCGGTGATAGCCGGTTGAAGTTTCCGCACTTCGGGAGGCCCGCCGGGCCGGCGCTGAACCCACGCCGACTCATCGCGATGGCGAGCCGCGGGATCAGCCGCCGCCCACGGTTTCGGCACCTCACGCCGTCGCCGGGATCCGGGTGCTGGCGTCTCCGGAAGTGTGCGCCGGTACGCGGGTCGGAGCCGGTCGAACGGCACGCACTTCCGCGCGGCGGGTCGGCGGGTCGGCTCTGCCGTCCGGTGCGGCGCCCAGACGCGGCGCCGCGCACCCGCCGCCGATCCAGCGCCGCATCGAGCTGCGCTCAGCCTTCGAGACCGCCGAAGTGCGGTACTTGTGGCCGGTGATAGCCGGTTGAGATTTCCGCAGTTCGGAAGGCTCGCCCGGGTCCGGTGGTGCGGCGCTCGCCGAAGTGTGGGCCCGTCAGGGGCGGCGGACGGTTTGCGCTTCGCGGTGGGTGCGGGCAGGGCGGCGGGGCATCTGGGCGCACGAAAGGGACCGTCCGGTGGACGGCCCCTTCGGTGGTGGCGAGAGAAGTGCTGGTCAGAGCGCCTTGGCGCGCGCCGACATCGCGGACTTCTTGTTCGCGGCCTGGTTCTTGTGGATGACGCCCTTGCTCACGGCCTTGTCGAGGGCGCGAGACGCGACCCGCAGCTCCGTGCCGACGGTCTCGCGGTCGCCAGTCTCGGCGGCCTCGCGGAAACGGCGGATCGCCGTCTTGAGCGAGGACTTGACCGCCTTGTTGCGCAGGCGCGCCTTCTCGTTGGTCTTGATCCGCTTGATCTGGGACTTGATGTTCGCCACGCGTAAGCCTCGGTTTGAGTCGTCGGATGGATCGTCGGCTGGGCGGGCATGCCGCTAAGAACGCTGCCACGCGCAAGTAGCCAGGTTACCAGGCGGCCCGACCTCGGCCAAAACGCCCGGCCCGGGGCGGTGCCCGGGCGCCACCCCACGGCCCGGCAGGCGCGCTGCGCTCCCGAGAACCCCGGAGCGGCCCTCGCCAGGTTACGCAGGCCGGGAGGGACGGGCCGATCCCCGAGCATGGGACGATGGGACCAGCGCCTGAGCGGGCGCCCGAAGTCACCCCTAGCACGAGAGGGACACCGGCGTGCCCCCGATTCCCCAGCCCGGCGCCACCGACCCGGCGCTGATCCGGAACTTCTGCATCATCGCGCACATCGACCACGGCAAGTCGACGCTGGCCGACCGCATGCTGCAGAAGACGGGCGTCGTCGATGACCGCCAGATGCGCGCCCAATACCTCGACCGGATGGACATTGAGCGCGAGCGGGGCATCACGATCAAGTCCCAGGCGGTCCGGCTGCCGTGGACCGTCGAGGGCACCACGCACATCCTGAACATGAGCGACACCCCCGGTCACGTCGACTTCACCTACGAGGTGTCCCGCTCGCTGGCCGCCTGCGAGGGCGCGGTCCTGCTGGTCGACGCGGCGCAGGGCATCGAGGCGCAGACCCTGGCGAACCTGTACCTGGCGCTGGAGAACGACCTCACGGTGATCCCGGTCCTCAACAAGATCGACTTGCCGGCCGCCCAGCCCGACAAGTACGCCGAGGAACTCGCCCACCTGATCGGCTGCGAGCCCGACGACTGCCTGCGGGTGTCGGGCAAGACCGGTATGGGTGTCGAGACGCTGCTCGACAAGATCGTCCGCGACATTCCCGCACCCACCGGCGACGCGGACGCCCCGGCCAGGGCCATGATCTTCGACTCGGTCTACGACACCTACCGCGGTGTCGTCACCTACATCAGGGTCATCGACGGCAAGCTCTCGGCCCGCGAGCGGATCGTCATGATGTCCACCCGCGCGACCCACGAACTGCTCGAACTCGGCGTGATCTCGCCCGAGCCCGTCGTCGCGAAGGCGATCGGCGTCGGCGAGGTCGGCTACCTGATCACCGGCGTGAAGGACGTCCGCCAGTCGAAGGTCGGCGACACGGTCACGAACATGGCGAAGCCGGCCACGGAGGCGCTCGGCGGGTACGCCGATCCCAAGCCAATGGTCTTCTCGGGCCTCTACCCGATCGACGGCTCGGACTACCCCGAGCTGCGCGAGGCCCTCGACAAGCTGCGCCTCAACGACGCCGCGCTGGTCTACGAGCCCGAGACCTCGGCCGCTCTCGGCTTCGGATTCCGTGTCGGCTTCCTCGGCCTGCTGCACCTGGAGATCATCCGCGAGCGGCTGGAGCGCGAGTTCGGCCTCGACCTCATCGCGACCGCCCCGAACGTGGTCTACCGGGTGGTCATGGAGGACGGCACCGAGCACGTCGTCACCAACCCGAGCGAGTACCCGCCCGGCAAGATCGACGAGGTACACGAGCCGGTTGTCCGCGCGACCGTGCTGTCGCCCACCGAGTTCGTCGGCACGATCATGGAGCTGTGCCAGTCCCGCCGTGGCGCGCTCATGGGCATGGACTATCTGTCCGAGGACCGGGTCGAGCTGCGCTACACGATGCCGCTCGCCGAGATCATCTTCGACTTCTTCGACAACCTGAAGAGCCGCACCAAGGGCTACGCCTCGCTCGACTACGAGACCACCGGCGAGCAGGCGGCCGACCTGGTCAAGGTCGACATCCTGCTGCAGGGCGAGACGGTCGACGCGTTCTCGGCGATCGTCCACAAGGACAAGGCCTACGCGTACGGGGTCTCGATGACCCAGAAGCTGCGCGAGCTGATCCCGCGCCAGCAGTTCGAGGTGCCGATCCAGGCCGCGGTCGGATCGCGGGTGATCGCTCGCGAGAACATCAGGGCGATCCGCAAGGACGTGCTCGCGAAGTGCTACGGCGGCGACATCACCCGTAAGCGCAAGCTGCTGGAGAAGCAGAAGGAAGGCAAGAAGCGCATGAAGATGGTCGGGCGCGTCGAGGTGCCGCAGGAGGCGTTCATCGCGGCGTTGTCGACGTCCGACAGCAAGGCGAAGTGAGGTGCACGGCCGCATCGTGGCGGTGAACGTCGCCCGCGATCTGGCGCACGTCGCTGCCGGGTTCCAAGGGCTTTCGGGGATCGGGAAGAGCCCCGCCGAGGGCCGTGTCGGCCTGCACGGAAACACCGTCGCCGGGGACCGCGTGTACGACGTGCGCCACCACGGCGGCTACGACCAGGCCGTCTACGCCTACGCGCGGGAGGACGCGAGCTGGTGGTCCGGCCAGCTCGGCCGCGAGGTCACACCGGGGATGTTCGGCGAGAACCTGTCCACCGAGGGCATCGACGTCACGGGCGCGGTGATCGGCGAGCGCTGGGTCACCGGATCCGCGGTGCTCGAAGTGTCCTGCCCGCGGATCCCCTGCCAGACGTTCGCCGAGGTCATCGGCTCGCCGAGGTGGATCCGCCGGTTCACCGAACAGGCCTGGCCCGGCGCCTACCTGCGGATCGTCGTCGAGGGTGACGTCGGCGCCGGCGACACCGTGTCGGTCATCGAGCGGCCCGAGCACGGAGTGACGATAGGCGAGGTCTTTCGCGCGCTGACGGGCGATCGCGCACTCGCGCCACGGCTGCTGGAGGCGCCCGAGCTGCCGGTGAAGATCCGCGACAAGGCCGGGAAATGGCTCGCGGGCACCCCCGACGACGACCCTCCCCTCGACGAAGACCTACTCGACAAAGACCTACTCGACGAAGACCTCACCTGACGCACGGGCCCGACCTCGGTTCTTTCGAAGTCAGACCTTGGGGATGCCGACCTCGACGCGGCTGGATGGGGTCTTGCCGCCCTTGGACCATTTGCCGCTCTCGGCCGTCCAGACCGTGCCGTCGTAGGAGACGCTGCGGATGCCGTACTCGTGGGACTTGGCCACGAACCAGTGCGCGGCCCGCCAGCCGAGGGTCGAGCTGGATCCGCCGCCGACGGCCACGGTCATGCCCGGGGACTGTCCGCTCGGGCGCTGGGTGACGCTGAGCTTGCCCATGTCCTGACTCAGCTCGCTGACGAGCTGGGGCACGCCCTCGCCGCCGGACCGGGCCGTCTGCTGGCGGAGCCGGCACGTCACCGCGCCAGTGGATGCGCCCATGAACGCCTTCGCCAGCGTGTCGGCATCGTCCGCCCACTGCTGGTACAGCTCGGGATGGCCACTGTGCTGGACGGCCTGGGCGGCGTCGGTGACCCGCATGTCCTGCCAGCCGCTGATCCTGAGCAGGTGGGTGTAGAACTCGCCTGCGGCGTACCGCGGATCGTTGAGCTGCTCGGGAGTGCCCCACCCCTGCGAGGGGCGCTGCTGGAAGAGGCCGATCGAGTCGCGGTCGCCGCCGCTGAGGTTGCGCAGCTTCGACTCCTGCAGCGCTGTGGCCAGGGCGACCACGACGGCCCGCTCCGGCATCTGGCGCCGGATCCCCACCGCGGTGATCGTTGCCGCGTGACCCATCTGGTCGGGGTCGAGACGGACGGCCCCGCCGTTGGCGAACGCGCGGCACGTATCGCTGAGGAACGGCACCCGGCCGCCGTAGAACCGCTGGTAGCCCCACACCGCGCCACCCACGGCGACGGCCAGTACGAGCAGTGCGATCGCGGTGCGGCGGAACAAGCCGGCCCTCCCTGGGTTCGTTCGTGGCCAGATCCGAGCGTAGTGGGCCGGCGCACCCCGCCCGCGGGACTACGCGGCCGGCGGAACCCAGTCGGGGGTGCGGCGCTCGCGGAACGAGGCGATTCCCTCGCGGCCCTCGTCCGAGGTGAAGTGGCGGACCGACAGGGTGGTGAGCTCGTCGAGGTCCGCGCGCAGGGACGGTCCGGCGGGGCGCCGCAGCAGCTCCTTGGTGGCGCGGAGGGCGTCCGGCGCGCCGCGGACCAGCGCGCTCGTGTAGCCCGCCACGGTCTCGTCCAGGCGATCGGCGGGCACGCACGCGGTGACGAGCCCGATGTCGGCGGCGCGCGGGCCGGTGAACACCTCGCCGGTGAGGAACAGCTCGGCGGCGGCGCGGGGGGCGATCCGGGGGAGGACCGTGGCGGAGATGACGGCCGGGATCACGCCGATCCGGACCTCAGTGAACGCGAACGTGGCGTCCTCGGCCGCGACCGCGATGTCGGCCGCCCCGATGAGCCCGAGGCCCCCGGCGCGGGCCGGACCGCCGATCCGCGCGACGACGGGCTTGGGGCACTCCACCAGCGCGACCAGGATCTCCGGCAGCGAGGCAGCCGAGTCAGCGGCCCCACCTTTGAGGTCCACGCCGGAGCAGAACACGGATCCGGCGTGACTCAGCACGAGCACCCGCACGCCGGAGTCGGCGGACGCGCGCGCGATCCCGTCGAGCAGCCCGGCCATGAGCTCGGCCGAGAGCGCGTTGCGGTTGTGGTGCGAGTCCATGGTGAGGGTCGCCACACCGCCGGCGACCTCGTACCGCACGAGCTGGGTCACGCTGGGCTCCCTCCGCGGGTCCGGTTCACGAGCGTCCGCCGACGGGGCCGCCGGCGCGCGCGTGGAGACCCGTCACACTAGAGGGATGCCTGGTCCACTGCCCGAGGGTGATGCCGCGCCGCACGACGGCGCACTGCCCGCCGGGGCCGCGGCCGGGCTGGCCGGGCGCCCGTTCGGCGTCTACGTGCACGTGCCGTTCTGCGCGAGCCGCTGTGGCTACTGCGATTTCAACACCTACACGGCGACCGAACTCGGTGGCGGGGCGAGCCAGTCGGCGTACGCGCAGACCGTCCTCGGCGAGATCGCGCTGGCCAGGCGGGTACTCGGTGGGGCCACGCCCCCGGTCAGCACCGTGTTCTTCGGCGGCGGCACCCCGACCCTGCTGCCGGCCGCGGACCTGGCCAGGATCCTCGACGGCGTTTCGGAGGCGTTCGGTCTCGCCCCGGACGCCGAGGTGACGACCGAGGCCAACCCCGAGTCGGTCACCCCCGCGTACCTGCGCGAGCTCCGGCGGGGCGGCTTCACCCGGATCTCGCTCGGCATGCAGTCGGCACGGCGGCACGTGCTCGCCGTGCTGGACCGCCGCCACACCCCCGGCCGTCCCGAGGCGGCGGCCGCGGAGGCGCGCGAGGCCGGCTTCGAGCACGTCAACCTGGACCTCATCTACGGCGCGCCCGGCGAGACGGCGGACGACTGGCAGGCCTCCCTCGACGCCGTCACCGCCGCCGGGGTGGACCACGTCTCGGCCTACTCCCTCATCGTCGAGGACGGCACCCGCCTTGGCCGCCAGGTGGCCCGTGGCGAGCTTCCGATGCCCGACGACGACATGCTCGCCGACCGCTACCTGCAGGCCGAGCGCACCCTGACCGGGGCCGGGCTCGGCTGGTACGAGGTCTCCAACTGGGCGGCCGGTGAGCAGGCCCGGTGCCGCCACAACGAGCTGTACTGGCGCAGCGGCAACTGGTGGGGCTTCGGCCCTGGCGCGCACAGCCACGCGGGCGGCGTCCGCTGGTGGAATGTGCGCCATCCCACTGCTTATGCGGATCGGCTGAGCGCCGGCGAATCACCCGCCCAGGCCCGCGAGAGCCTGACCGCCGGAGACAGGCACACCGAGGACGTCATGCTGCGGCTGCGGCTGCGCGAGGGCCTGCCCTTGGCCGACCTCGGCGAGACGGGCCTGGCGGGGGCCAAGCGCGCCACCGCGGACGGCCTCCTCGACCCCGGACAGCACGCAGCCGGCCGCGCGGTGCTGACATTGCGCGGCCGGCTGCTCGCCGATGCTGTCGTGCGTGAGCTGCTTACTTGATGAACCGGTACTTCGCCGGGTACGCGTATGGCTCGCCGTTGAGGGCCTTCACGCCGCCGATGATGCCGAAGATCGTCGGCACCAGCATGATCAGCAGCGGCACGAAGAACAGGATGCCGCAGGTCACGGCAGTGAGTACCCAGCCGATGAGGGACGCGATGGTCCAGGTGAGCTGGAAGTTCAGCGCCTCGTTGGCGTGCGCCTGCACCAGCGGAGACTGGTTGCCGCGGACGGCGCGGGCGATCACCGGCGGCAGCCACCCGAGGTAACCGAGCGTGATGAATGCCGCGATTCCGCCACCGAAGTGCGCGATGAGGATCCACGTGCGGTCCTCGTCGGTGCCCCCGGCGCCCGGAGCGGTGAACCCGGGGCCGGGCGGATAGGCGCCACCGGGAGGCGGGAACGCGCCACCGGGCGGCACGGGACCGGGCGGCGGGTAGGACGACGGGGCTCCCGGGCTGACCGGCGGCGGGAAGGCCGGAGCAGCGGGGCCGGGGGCCGCGGGCGGTTCCGCCGGCTCGGCCGCGCGGGGCGCCGTGGGATCTCCGAACGGCGCATCTCCGAATGACGGAGCGGATGGCGCTGCGGGCGGCGGCGCGGGCGGCTCGTCGGAGGGTCCGGAGGGAGTGCCGCCGAAGGGTGCCGAGGGGGGAAGCTTGTCCGGATCTTCGCTCATGGCGGAACAGTAGCGGCCGGACGTCTTGCCACGTCAGAAACTTGCGGGTATCCGACACAGCGGGTCACCCGGACTGTCCGGGCGGGCAGCCTCTGGGTGAACGTCGCGGGGTACTGCGCCGGCCACGTATGCTTGGCACTCCACCGGTGCGAGTGCCAAGCGCGCAGTCACCGGGCCGGCACAGGGAGGAGGCACCGATGGCTCTGGACGAACGCAAGCTGGAAGTGCTTCGCGCGATCGTGCAGGACTACGTGTCCACCCACGAGCCCGTCGGCAGCAAGGTGCTCGCCGAGCGCCACCACCTGCGGGTTTCCCCGGCGACGATCCGCAACGACATGGCCGCGCTCGAAGACGAGGGCTACATCACCCAGCCGCACACGTCCGCGGGGCGGGTGCCCACCGAGAAGGGCTACCGGCTGTTCGTCGACAAGCTCTCGACGATCAAGCCGCTGAGCCCCGCCGAGCGCAAGGCGATCCAGACGTTCCTGGCCGGCGCGGTCGATCTGGACGACGTGGTCAGCCGCACGGTCCGGCTGCTCGCCCAGCTCACCCGCCAGGTCGCCGTGGTCCAGTACCCGAGCCTGACCCGCAGCGCGGTCCGGCACATCGAGCTGGTCCAGGTGGGGGCCACCCGGCTGCTGCTCGTGCTGATCACCGACACGGGCCGGGTCGAGCAGCGGATGGTCGAGTTCCCGCACTCGATCTCCGACGAGCAGGCCGGATCGCTGCGCACCGCCATCAACACCGCGCTGGCCGGCGAACAGCTCGCCGAGGCGCCCGACCAGATCGCCACCCTGCTCGAATCGGCGAGTCCCGAGTTGCGCCCGGCCATGACGACGCTGGCGACGGTCCTGCTGGAGACGCTGGTGGAGAAGCGGGAGGAGCGCATCATGCTCGCGGGCACCGCGAACCTCACCCGCAGCACGATCGACTTCCCCGGCACGCTGCGGCCGGTGCTCGAGGCGCTGGAGGAGCAGATGGTCCTGCTCAAGCTGATCGGGGAGGTGGACTCTCCGTCGGCGTTCCGCGTGCTCATCGGCGACGAGAACCAGGTCGAGGGCCTGCGCGGCACCTCGGTCGTGACCGCGGGCTACGGCACCGGATCGACGGCCCTCGCGGGCCTCGGGGTGCTCGGGCCGACGCGCATGGATTACCCGGGCACAATTAGCGCGGTACGCGCTGTCGCCCGCTATGTCGGTGACCTGCTGGCTGGGAACTGAGGAATACGTGGCTAAGGACTACTACGCCATCCTGGGCGTGCGGAAGGACGCTACGCCCGAAGAGCTCAAGCGGGCGTATCGGAAACTGGCTCGGGAGCTGCACCCGGATGTGAACCCCGACCCGGAGTCGCAGAACCGCTTCAAGGAGGTCTCCGCGGCCTACGAGGTGCTCTCCGACCCGGCCAAGCGCGAGATGGTCGACCTCGGTGGTGATCCGCTCGCGCCCGGCGGAGGGGGCATGAGCGGTGCCGGCGGCCCGTTCACGATGGGCTTCCAGGACATCATGGACGCCTTCTTCGGCGGCGCGACCCAGCGCGGCCCCCGCCCGCGCACGAGGCCGGGCACGGACGCGCTGATCCGTCTCGACCTCGACTTGACGGAGACGGCTTTCGGGGTCAACCAGGAGCTGACGGTTGACACGGCCGTGGTCTGTACGGACTGCGCCGGGGCCGGAACCGCACCGGGTACGCACCCCTCGCAGTGTGACGTCTGCGGCGGCCGCGGCGAGGTGCAGACCGTCCAGCGGTCGTTCCTCGGCCAGGTCATGACCGCCCGGCCCTGCGCGGCCTGCCAGGGCTACGGCACCGTCGTCACCCACGCCTGCCCCGGCTGCGGTGGCGACGGCCGGGTCCGGGCCCGCCGCACGCTGACCGTCAAGGTGCCGGCCGGTGTCGAGGACGGCATGCGGATCCGGCTGGCCGGCGAGGGCGAGGTCGGTCCAGGCGGGGGGCCGCCCGGCGACCTGTACGTCGAGGTCCACGAGCGGCCGCACGACGTGTTCAGCCGCCAGGGCGACGACCTGCACTGCCGGGTCTCGCTGCCGATGACCGCGGCCGCCCTCGGTACCCACCTCTCCCTGAAGACGCTCGACGGCGAGGAGGCGATCGAGGTCAAGGCGGGCACGCAGCCGGGCACGATCGTCCGGGTCCGCGAGCGGGGGGTCCCGCACCTGCGCGGATCGGGGCGCGGCGACCTGCACGTCCACCTCGAGGTCAAGGTGCCTGCCCGGCTCGAACCCGAGCAGGAGCAGCTGCTCCGGGAACTCGCCCGCATGCGGGGGGAGGAGCACCCCGAGCCGATCCGGCAGTCGGGCAGCTTCTTCTCGAAGATGCGGGACGCGTTCAACGGCCATTGACTGCCTCGTGAGCGATCCGGTCTTCCTCGTCTCCGAGCTGCCCTCGGGTGACTCGTTCGTGCTGGACGGCCCCGAGGGGCGGCACGCGGCCGTCGTGCGGAGGCTCGCGGCGGGGGAGTCCCTGCTGCTCGCGGACGGCCGGGGCGGCACCGCGACGTGCCAGGTCGCGGCCACGGGCAAGGACTCGCTTCGGCTCGCCGTCCTCGGCCGCGCCCAGCAGCCGGCCCCCGAGCCGCGGGTGACCGTGGTCCAGGCGCTGCCCAAGGGCGACCGGGGCGAGCTGGCCGTCGAGCTGATGACCGAGGCCGGGATCGACGAGATCGTCCCGTGGCAGGCCGCCCGCTGCGTCACCCGCTGGCGCGAGGGGCGCGGGGAGAAGTCGCTGGCCCGGTGGCGGTCCGCCGCCCGGGAGGCCGCGAAGCAGTCCCGCCGGGCCTGGGTGCCCGTGGTCGCGGATCCGGTCGGCACGGCCGCCGTGGCAGCCCTGCTCGCGGGAGCCGGTGTGGGGCTGGTGCTGCACGAGGAGGCGTCCGTGCCGCTGTCGTCGGTCCCGCTGCCGCGCGGCGAGGGATCGGTGCTGCTCGTGGTGGGTCCCGAGGGCGGGATCAGCCCGGACGAGCTGGCGGAGTTCGCGGCGGCCGGGGCACGGTCCGTCCGGCTGGGCGAGTCGGTCCTGCGCACGTCGACGGCGGGGGTCGCGGCGGCCGCTGTCGTCTTCGCGGCGACCGGCCGCTGGTAGCCCGTTCGCGAGCCTCTTTCACGTACGCGCCGACTGTCCGGTCAGGACTGCCGCAGTTCGCCGAAGGCCGGTGGAGGAGTGCTCGCGGGCGTAGTCTGACATCTCCGGCCGCGGCACCCTCCGCAACGCTCGGTGACGGGGCCGGCCCGCCTGCGTGGGGATCCTGACGAGTTCCACCGAGTCCGCGGTGCGGGTTGTCTCAGGTAGTTAACCTGGCTTCGGGCGTGTCGGGGGAGGACGCGCCACGGGGGATAGAGATGCCGCCGATCACCCAGAGCCGGCCGGCGCACGACGTGGACGGCCGGGATCTCCGGCCCGCCAGCCAGCTCGTCACCCGCGGCAGCCCGCGGGCATCACGGCGACCGCGGACAGCATCCGGCACCGCCGTGCCCGTGGCTCCTGCACGGAGCAGATCCTCGAGGGGGAAGGACATGTCCGGCGAGAGACAGCCGATCGACACCGAACAGGGCAAGGCCTGGATCGCTGAGGGGGAACGCGCCGCACGCACGGGCGCGCCCATCGACTCGAACCCGTACGACGGCAGGGAGGAACAGGTACCGCGGCTGCTGTGGCTGCGTGGCTACCTGTGCTCGGCGCCGGGGGCCAAGCCGGGACCAAAGCCGGCGGGCCAGCGCCCGCCCGAGCCCCGGTGGACCTGACGCCCGCCGGCGGGCACCCGTGCGCGGGCGCTCTACGATCGGCGAATGGCCGACAATTGCCTTTTCTGCCGGATCGTCGCCGGGGAGATCCCCGCTGACGTCGTACACGAGACCGGCCGGGTGCTCGCCTTCCGGGACATCACCCCGAAGGCGCCCGTCCACGTGCTCGTGATCCCCAAGGATCACTACGAGAACGCGGCCGCCCTCGCCGCGGCGGATCCGGGGCTGGCTGGCGAGGTTGTGCAGGTCGCGGGGGCGGTCGCCGCGAAGGAGGGCGTCGCCGAGTCGGGCTACCGGCTGATCTTCAACGCCGGGCCGGACTCCGGCCAGGAGGTCTTCCACGTCCACGGGCACGTGCTCGGCGGCCAGCCGCTCGGCGCGCTGACGGGCCGCGGATGAGCCGCGCAGACCGGGCCTGCGAGCGGATCGTCCGGGAAGCCCAGGCCAGCGAGCGGATCCCCGCGGTGACGGCTGCCGTGGCCAGGGGAGACCGTGACCTGTGGCAGGTCCAGGCCGGATCGGCGGGCGAGGGCCGAGAGCTCACTCCGCAGACCCAGTTCCGGATCGGATCCATCACCAAGACCTTCACGGCCGCGCTGGTCATGCAGGCGCGGGACGCCGGTGCCCTGGAACTCGACGATCCGGTGTCGGCGCACCTCAAGGTCCCGGACCACGGCGAACTGACGATCCGGGCGATGCTCAGCCACATGTCCGGGCTCCAGCGCGAGCCCGCGGGCAACCTGTGGGACTCCCTCGACGTGCCCGGCTCCGGCGAGGTGCTGGACAACCTCGCGCGGGCCGAGGCGGTGCTGCCGTCCGGCCGCCGGTTCCACTACTCCAACCTCGCGTACGCGCTGCTCGGGCACCTCGCCGCGGCCAAGGCTGGCGGCACCTGGGAGGAGGTGCTCGCCGACCGGCTGCTCAATCCGCTGGGTCTCGCGGACACCACCCCGGCGCCCCGCGCTCCGTACGCGCAGGGGTACCTGGTGGAGGCGTTCACCGACCACGCGCGTCCCGAGCCCGAGTTCCCCGTCGGCGGGGCGGCCCCGTGCGCGCAACTGTGGAGCACCGCGGCGGATCTGGCCCGGTGGGCACTGTTCCTCGCCGACCCGGATCCGGCCGTGCTCGCCCCGGCGACCGTGGACGAGATGTGCCAGCCGGCCGGGATCCCGGATCCGGACCAGTGGGTCGTCGCGTGGGGCCTCGGGCTGATCCTCGCGCCCCAGGGGGGCCGGATCATCCACGCCGGTCACGACGGGGCGATGCCCGGGTTCCTCGCCGGGGCCTACTTCCGCCGGGACACCAAGGTCGCGGCCGCCGCACTCGGATCGTCCGGCCAGGCCATCGGCACCGTCGGGCTCCCGCACAAGCTGATCGCCGCGAGCCTGGAGGCCGATCCGCCGGACGCCGAGCTGTGGGTTCCCGGCGAGGCGGCGCCGGCCGAGTACGCCAGCGCGCTCGGCCACTGGTGGTCCGAGGGCTTCCCGTTCGTCTTCTCGTGGCGGTCCGGCCACCTGGAGGCCAGGGCGGGCGGGGCGGCTCCGGACCGGCCCCCGGCGGTGTTCGAGGCCGACCCGTCGGGCGTGCTGCGCTCGGTGTCGGGCCGCGAGGTGGGCGAACGCCTGGAACTGACCAGGGACGAGCGGGGACGGATCGTCTTCATGCGCTGGGCGACCTACCGTTTCAGCCGTCTGCAGGAGTCGTTCGACCCCGCGGACCCGGCCCGATTCCCCGCGACGCCGGGAGTGCACCCCGGCTACGATGGTTCCTCTAGCTGATTGCCGAGAGACTGATCCCGAGAATCCCCCGAGCACCGAGAGCAGGCGTGACAGGCCGCAACGGCCCGACTATGACCGGAACCGAACCGCGCACTCCGGCGCAGACCCGCATCGTCGTCCCCGAATCGCACTCCATGGTGAGCCTGCTCGGGTCCCGCGACGAGATCCTCAAGCTGATCGAGAAGTCGGTCCGCAGCGACGTGCACGTCCGCGGCAACGAGATCACCCTCACGGGCACGCTTGCGGACAACGCGTTCGCCGAGCGGGTGTTCGGAGAGCTGCTCACGCTGCTGGAGAAGGGCGAGGCGCTCACGCCCGACGGCGTCCAGCGCACCGTCGCGATGCTCTCGGCGGGATCGGACGAGCGTCCGGCCGAGGTGCTCTCGCTCAACATCCTGTCCCGGCGCGGGCGCACGATCCGGCCCAAGACGCTGAACCAGAAGCGGTACGTCGACGCGATCGACAAGCACACGATCGTGTTCGGCATCGGCCCGGCCGGCACGGGCAAGACGTACCTGGCGATGGCCAAGGCCGTCCAGGCGCTGCAGGCCAAGCAGGTCAACCGCATCATCCTGACCCGCCCCGCGGTCGAGGCCGGCGAGCGGCTCGGGTTCCTGCCCGGCACCCTCTACGACAAGATCGACCCGTACCTGCGGCCGCTCTACGACGCGCTGCACGACATGCTCGACCCCGAGTCGATCCCGCGGCTGATGCAGGCGGGCACGATCGAGGTGGCACCGCTGGCCTACATGCGCGGCCGGTCGCTCAACGATGCGTTCATCATCCTCGACGAGGCGCAGAACACGACGCCCGAGCAGATGAAGATGTTCCTGACCCGTCTCGGGTTCGGATCGCGGATCGTTGTCACCGGAGACGTCACCCAGGTCGACCTGCCTGGCGGAACCACGAGTGGCCTGCGGGTGGTGCGGGACATTCTCGACGACGTCGAGGACATCCACTTCGCCACCCTGACCAGCGTCGACGTGGTCCGGCACCGGCTGGTGAGCGACATCGTCGAGGCCTACGGGCGGTACGACGCGGCCACCGAGGCCAGCACGCCGAGCAACCGCCCGGTGCACGCGCGGCGCAACGGCCGGAGGAGCTGAGCGGTGTCGATCGAGATCTCGAACGAGTCGGGCTTCCCGATCGACGAGGTGAAGCTGCTCGCCGTCGCCCGGCACTCGCTGGACGAGATGGGCGTGAACCCGATGGCCGAGCTGTCGATCCTGCTGGTCGACAGCGAGTACATGGGTGAGCTGAATCACCGGTGGATGGGCAAGACCGGCCCGACGGACGTGCTGGCCTTCCCCATGGACGAGCTGGAGATCGACCGCGGGCCGGGAGTCGACGGCGACGCCGAGCCCACCCTGCTCGGCGACGTCGTGCTGTGCCCGACCGTCGCCGAGAAGCAGGCCCGCACGGCAGGCCACCGCACCGAGGACGAACTGCACCTGCTCACGGTCCACGGCGTCCTGCACCTGCTCGGCTACGACCACGCCGAGCCGGACGATGAG
>JAOPVE010000027.1 GCA_025963185.1 Actinomycetes bacterium | reverse complement strand
TCCCGACCGGCCGTAGTTACCGCACTTCGCGGTGCGTGCTCGGCGGGCGACGTGGTGGGCCGAGTGTGGGGGCCAGGCGGTTCGCCGCCTGCGGGAACTGTTCGGGTATTTGCTGACATATCGGGTGGAGGTAGCCGCAGAAACCCGAATAGTCCGGTTCAGCGGCGGGTGCAGGACAACGACGCAACGGGCCAAGGGGAACAACGGGCCGGCTGAAATCCGATTAACTCAACAATTACCTGCCTATTAGCACGTGTGAGCGCGTTTGATCGTGTTCATGTCTCTCGTACGTGCTAAGCGCAGGCGCGTCACGGTCCTCAGCGCGCTGAGCGTCCTCACCCTCCTCGCAGGGGCGGTTCCCGCCGCCGCAGCCACCCCGCCGCCGCACCTCACCCCACCCACGGCACAAGCCACCGCCACCACGATCACCATCGACGGCAACTCCCCCGGACGGACCTTCGACGGGGTCGGCGCGATCAGCGGCGGCGGCGGGAACTCCCGGCTGCTGGTCGACTACCCCGAGCCGCAGCGCAGCCAGATCCTCGACTACCTGTTCAAGCCGGGCTACGGCGCGAAGGTCCAGTTACTCAAGGCCGAGATCGGCGGCGACACCAACTCCACCAGCGGCGCCGAGCCCAGCCACCAGCACACCGCGGACGACCTGAACTGCGATCGCGGCTACGAGTGGTGGATCATGGCGCAGGCCAAGGCGCGCAACCCGAACGTCCGGCTCATCGGCCTGGCCTGGGGCGCCCCGGGCTGGATCGGCAACGGCCAGTTCTGGTCGCAGGACATGATCAACTACGTGATCAGCTGGCTGGACTGCGCGAAGAACAGCCACGGACTGACGATCGACTACCTCGGCGGCTGGAACGAGCGCGGCTTCAACCGCGACTGGTTCGTCAACCTCAAGGCCGCGCTCGCCACCCACGGCTACGGCGCGGTCAAGCTGATCGCTGACGACAGCAGCTGGACGCCGGCCGACCTCGCGACGACCGATCCGGTGTTCGCCAAGGCCGTCGACGTGTTCGGCAACCACTACATGTGCGGGTACCGCGGCCCGGAGACGACCTGCCACTCGACAGCCAACGCGCAGACCTCCGGCAAGCCGCTCTGGGCCTCGGAGAACGGGTCGGACGACTACAACACCGGCGCCGACGCGCTCGCCCGCGGCATCAACCGCGGGTACATCGACGCCAAGCTCACGGCGTACATCAACTGGCCCGTGGTAGCGGCGATCACCCCGGACCTGCCCTTCCCGCGGATGGGCCTGGCCCTCGCCACCCAGCCGTGGTCCGGCGCGTTCTCGGTCGGCAAGAACGCCTGGGTGATGGCCCACACGACCCAGTTCACGGATCCGGGCTGGCGCTACCTCGATCCGGCGTCGGGCTACTTCGGCGGCGACCGGGCCAACGGCAGCTTCGTCACGCTGCGCTCGCCCGGCGCGGACTGGAGCACGATCGCCGAGACCACCACCGCCACGGCGCCGCAGACCCTGACCGCGCACATCACGGGCGGGCTCTCCGCCGCGGCGGTGCACGTGTGGGCGACCAACCTGCACGCGGCCAGCAGCGACGGCTACTTCGTGCGCCAGGGCGACCTCACCCCCGCCGGCGGCACGGTCACGTTCACCGCGCAGCCGGGCTACGTCTACACGCTCAGCACCCGGACCGGCGCCGGCAAGGGCACCGCCACCAGCCCGGCCGCGCATCCGCTCGCGCTGCCCTATGTGGACTCCTACGACAGCTACCCCACCGGCCACGAGGCCAAGTACCTCTCGGACATGCAGGGCGCGTTCGAGGTCACCTCGTGCGGGGCCGGGCGCGCGGGCCAGTGCGTGCGGCAGATGTCGCCGCGGCTGGCGATCCTGTGGGGGCCGGACCGGGAACCGCTGTCGCTGATCGGCGATCCGGCCTGGAGCAACTACACCGTGTCCACGGACGTCCTGCTGGAGAAGCCAGGGTGGGCGCAGGTCATCGGGCGGGTCGCCTGGCAGCGGGCCGGCGGTCCGGGTGGCGTCGACGCCTACTTCCTGCGGGCCGGGGACGACGGCCAGTGGAGCATCATCCGGTCCGACACGGAGAACGTGTTCAAGACCCTCGCCTCCGGCACGGTGGCCGCGCTGGGCACGAACCGGTGGCACACCCTCGCGCTCACGTTCTCCGGCACCACGATCACGGCCCGGATCGACGGCACCACCGTGGGGACGGCCACCGACGTCATCTGGACCGCGGGCCAGGCCGGCCTCGGCACCAGCCAGGGCGAGACCGCGCAGTTCGACAACCTGAGCGTGACCGCCGCGCCAGGGCCGGCGCCGAGCGGGTCCGGGCACCTGGAGAACCCGGTGTCCGAGCGGTGCCTGGACGACTCCGGGGCGAACCAGGCCAACGGCAACCCGGTGCTGCTCTGGACCTGCACGGGCGGGATCCACCAGCAATGGACGCAGTACGCCGACAAGTCGCTCCGGATCTTCGGCACCCGCTGCCTCGACGTGCTCGGCCAGTCCAACACGCCAGGCGCGGCCGTCGGCATCTGGGACTGCAACGGCGGCGCCAACCAGCAGTGGGTGCTCAACGCGAACGGCACGATTACCAGCGTGCAGTCCGGCCTCTGCCTGGACGTCAAGGGCGGCGGCGTCGCCAACAACACGGCGATCGACGTCTGGACCTGCCACGGCGGGCCCAACCAGCTCTGGCGCCGCTGACACCCCGGGCGGGGGCGCCCGCACCGAGCGCCCCCGCCCACCGGCGCCCGCCCGCGTCGCCGGGCCCGCCCGACCTGGGCGGCGACCGAAATTCCGGTTCGGCGGATTCGTGGATCCGTTTGCAGCCGCACGATATTTTCACCGGAACCGACCGGCTGGAGGCGCCCGCATGCCGCTGTTACGTCGTACCCACTGGCGCGTCGGCGCCGCACTCGCCGGTGCTGCCGCACTCGCCGCCGGAGTCCTCTCGGTGGCGGCTCCCGCGAGCGCCCAGGACGCCCCCGCCAGCGCGGCCGCCGCACCCAAGGCCGATGCGACCCGCACGCCCTACAAGGCGGCCTATAACGTCAAGCTCAGCACCGACGCGGCGGGCGTGTCCTGGACCGGCACCCAGTCGATCACGTTCAGCAACGCGTCCACGGATCCGCTGACCGAGGTCTACCTGCGGCTGTGGGACAACTGGCGGGGCGGCTGCAACGCCAGCCAGCCGATCAAGATCACGAACTTCACCGGCGGCACGCTGGCCCCGCTCACCGTCAACTGCACGGCGGGCAAAGTCACGCTGCCCAAGGCCCTGGCCAAGGACGAGAGCGCGACGGTCAGCTTCAGCCTGTCGATCGTCGCCCCGAACATCTCCGACCGGTTCGGCCGCAACGGCGCCTACAACTACTTCGGCAACGCGCTGCCGGTCCTCGCGGTGAAGGACGGGGCGGGCTGGCACCTGGATCCGTACGCCGACACCGGCGAGTCCTTCTACGCGCTGGCCAGCGACTACACCGTCGTTCTCGACCACCCGACGGCCATGAAGACCCCGGCGACCGGGATCCGCTCGGAGGTCGGCAACGGTCCGGGGCGCACCCTGACGACGACGGTCGGCAAGCAGGTCCGCGAGTTCGCGTGGGCCGACGGGCCGTACCAGAAGTCCTCGACGACGGCGAACGGCGGCGTCGCGGTCAACACCTACTGGACCAGCGACCTGTCCGCCTCGACGGGCGCCCAGATGCAGAGCGTCTCGGTGAGCGCGCTCAACGACTACGGATCGAAGTACGGGCAGTTCCCGTACGGCGAGATGGACGTGGTGATCGACGGAACCCTGCCGTTCGGCGGGATGGAGTACCCCGGGGTGGTGTTCGACGTGCCGAGCCAGAACGCGGCCGCGCACGAGATCGGCCACCAGTGGTTCTACGGGATCGTCGGGAACGACGAGTACCGAGCCCCGTGGCTCGACGAGTCCTTCACGACCTACATCACGGATCGCCACTTCGGCGACGAGGGCAGCGGCTGCTCGATCAACTGGTCGACCTCGGCCGAGAAGATGACCAACACGATGGCGTACTGGGACTCCCGCGGCGGCCCCTACAGCGCGGTCATCTACGACGGCGGATCCTGCACCCTGCACGACCTGCGCCGCACCCTCGGCGGCACGGCCATGGACAAGCTGATGGCCGACTACGCCAAGTCGCACTGGTACGGCGTGTCCACGACGGCGGACTTCAAGGCGGCCGCGCAGGCCGCGACCACGGTGAACCTCACCTCGTTCTGGACCTCACACCGCGTCGAAGGCTGAGTCACAGAGAAACCGGCCGGGCTCGCAAGCCGCCCGGCCGGTTTTCTGTGCGCGAGGTCCGGCCGGCGCTACGGCAGCGCGGCGACGATCTCCGCGGCCGGCTTGCGGCGCCCGGTGTAGAAGGGCACCTCGTCGCGGACGTGCCGCCGGGCACCTGAGGCGCGCAGCTCCCGCATGAGGTCGACGATCCGGTGCAGCTCGTCGGCCTCGAAGGCGAGCATCCACTCGTAGTCGCCCAGCGCGAACGCGGCGACGGTGTTCGCGCGGACATCGGGGAAGCCGCGGGCCAGCTGGCCGTGCTCGGCGAGCATCGCCCGGCGCTCGGCGTCGGGCAGGAGGTACCACTCGTACGAGCGCACGAACGGGTACACGCAGACGTAGTCGCGGGCGTGCTCGTCGGCGAGGAACGCCGGGATGTGGCTCTTGTTGAACTCGGCCGGGCGGTGCAGCGCGAGCTGGGACCAGACGGGTTCGAGGTGCTGGCCCAGGGCGGTCCGGCGCAGCCGCCCGTACGCCTCCTGAAGCGCGTCCGGGGACGGCGAGTGCCACCACACCATCAGGTCGGCGTCCGCCCGCAGGCCCGAGACGTCGTAGAGCCCGCGCACGACCACGTCCTTGGCGGCGAGCTGCTCGATCAGCTCGTCCACCTCGGCGGCCACCTCGGTGCGGCCGGCCGGGAGCGGCGAGGCGGCCTTGAACACCGACCACATCGTGTACCGGATCCCGTCGTTGAGCTCGCGGATCCGCTGGGCGTTCGGGTTCGTCGCATCAGCCATGCCCCGATTGTTCCTGACTCCCCGCCGGATCGGCAGCCAGGGCCCAGGCCCGTCGCGAACTCCCGCACTCACGAAGTGCGGTAACCGGCGCCGGTCAGGACCGGCCGGAGTTACCGCGCTTCGCCGAGGGTGGGGGTCAGGGCTGCCGTGATCTGGGCCGCGGCCGACTGGCCCGAGGCGATGCAGGCCGGGATCCCCACCCCGTCGTAGGCGGCCCCGGCCAGGGCGAGGGTGGGCTCGGCGGCGAGCGCGGCGCGGGCCCGGCGGATCCGCCCGAGGTGGCCGACCGCGTACTGCGGGAGCGCGCCGCCCCAGCGATCCACGCGGGTGTCCAGCGGGTCCGGCACCGGGGTTCCGAACAACCGCGAGAGCTCGTCGCGGGCGCGCGCGGCCAGTACCTCGTCGGGGTGCTGGAGCTCGTGCTCCTCGCCGTAGCGCCCGATCGAGGCCCGGACCACGCTCAGCCCGTCCCCGGTGCCCCACTTCTGGGAGCTGAACGTGACGGCCTTGACCAGGTGCCCCTCGCGCGCGGGGATCAGCGCGCCGCTGCCCGGCGGGAGGCTCGCGGATCCGGGCAGGACGAGCGTGACCAGGGCGATGCTCGCGTAGCCGATCCCGGCGAGTTCGGCGGCGGCGGCTGGTCCCACCTGGGCGAGGAGCCTGGCGGCGGCCGGGGCCGGCACGGCGAGTACGACGGCGTCCGCGGTGATATCCCCCGGATCGGGGACGGGGCCGGTGACGATCCGCCAGCCGCTGGTGGTGCGGTGCAGTTCGCGGGCGGTCACCCCGAGGCGGACGTCGGCCTTGCTCGCCGCCGCGACGGCACCGGCGAACCGCCCGAGCCCACCCCGGACCGTCGCGAACACCGGCCCGCCGTTCCCGGGCGAGAACGCCGCCCGAGCCGCCCGGACCAGCGACGGGTGCTCCCGCAGCGGACCGGCGAGCCCCGGCACCGTGGCGTGCAGCGACAGCCCCTCGGCGCGCCCGGCATAAACCCCACCCAGCAGCGGATCCACGAGGTTGCGCACCAGTTCGGCGCCCAGCCGCTCCCGCGCGTACGCCCCGATGCTCACGTCCTCGGCCACCGGATCCCCGGGCCGGTCCGGCTCGCTGCCGACCACGGCGAGCGCGGCGGGGGAGAGCAACCCGCCGAGGCCGTCCAGCGAGCGCGGGATCCCCATCAGCGTTCCCGCGGGCAGCGGACGCAGGCCGGCCAGGGTGGCGACGCTCGCGGCGAGGGTTCGGGGGTGGATCAGCTCGCCCGCGAGTCCCACCTCGGCGGCGAGGTCGAGCGCCTCGGGCCGGCGGACCAGGAACGCCTCCGCCGCGGTCTCCACGGTGACCCCGCCGGCCTCGGCCGTCCGGAGTTTGCCGCCGGGCTGGGCGGCCTGGTCGAGGACCGTGACGGCCGTGCCCGGGGCGTCCCGGGTGATCCGGTGGGCCGCCGCGAGCCCGGCGATCCCGCCGCCGATCACCACCACGTGTCGAGTCACCGCCCCATCGTGCCCCGCTCGCCCGCCCGGTGCGCGACCGGCCCGGTGATGGAACCGTGACCATCCGTCGCCTCTGGAGGGGAACCGCGACCGGGCCCACAGCCGTCACACCTGCGCTTCACCAGGGATCGGGAGGGAGAGCGATGACAGGTGTCAGGCGGAGATGGCGGATCGCGGCCGGGCTCGGCGCGGCGGCGGTGGCACTCGCGGGGTGCTCGGCGAGCGGCGGCGGATCGGAGTCCAAAGGCTCCGCCGACAGCGCGGCCGTCACCAGCCAGGCCCGTGGGGTCAAGCAGGAGGCCGTTCCTGCCGCTCCGGGCCAGCAGGTGCAGCGGGCACCCGCACGGGACAGCCGGTCGATCGTCTACAAAGGAGACATCACGGTCCGGGTGAAGGACGTGTCCGGCCAGGCCGCGGCGGCCAGCACGATCGCCACGGCGGCGGACGGCTTCGTGGCCGGAGACAACCGCCGGTCCGGGGGCGAGGACGCGTCGGCGGACCTGATCCTGCGGGTCCCGGCCAAGGAGTTCGGCCCGACCGTCGACAAGCTCGCCAAGCTCGGCACCGAGGCGGACCGGTCGATCGGCACCGAGGACGTCACCGACAAGTCCGCCGACCTGGACGCGCGCCTCGCGAGCAAGAAGGCCAGCGTCGAGCGCACCCGCGCGCTGCTGTCCAAGGCCGACCGGATCGCCGACATCGTCGCCATCGAGGGCGAGCTCGCGAGCCGGGAGGCCGACCTCGGATCGCTGGAGGCCGAGCAGCGTGCGCTGGCCGACCAGGTCACCCTCTCGACTATCACCCTGCACCTGGTCAAGCCGACCGCGGTGATCGGCGGGACGGACAAGCCAGGGTTCCTGTCCGGCCTGGCCGCGGGCTGGCGCGCGTTCACGGCGTCGCTGCGCTGGCTGCTCGTGGTGGTTGGGGTGCTGCTGCCGTTCGCGATCCCGGTCGCGATCGCCGCGGTGGTCTGGGTGCGGCTGGCCCGCCGCCGCAAGCCCGCGGCCCCGGCCCCGCA
>JAOPVE010000024.1 GCA_025963185.1 Actinomycetes bacterium | reverse complement strand
CGACCCCCACCATCCACCTCGGCTCGACCAGGGGCGATCGCAGCAGCTTGCAGAGCAGGTCGGTGCCGATGTTCCCGGATCCGACGATCGCCGCCAGCAGTTCAGCCACGAGATCCACCTTCCGGTGCGGACGACAGGGTTGCGGACGACAGGGTTGCGGACGACAGGGGTGCGAACGACAGGGACACGTCACCGAGGCCGGTGAAGGAGGCGCGGAACTGGTCACCGGGACGCGCGTCGATGGCTCGGGCGCACGCTCCCGGCAGGATCAGGTGACCCGCCCGCAACCGGACCCCGAACCGGGCCACCGTGCGGGCCAGCCAGGCCACGGCGGTCACCGGGTTGCCCAGGACCGCGTCCGACCGGCCCCGCGCCACCTGCTCGCCGCCGCGCCACAGGATCGCCTCGATCGCCCGGATGTCCACAGCGGACGGATCCACCCGGGCCGCCCCGACGACGAAGCCCGCCGAGGACGCGTTGTCGGCGATGGTGTCGGCGATGCTGATCCGCCAGTCGGCGATCCGGCTGTCGATGAGCTCGATGGACGGCGCGAAGGCCTCGGTGGCGCGCAGGACGTCGTCCTCGGTGCAGCCGTAGCCGGGGAGGTCCGCGCCGAGCAGGAAGGCGACCTCGATCTCGACCCGGGGGTAGCAGTAGCGGCCAGTGTCCACGGGGACTTCCTCGGAGAGCCGCATGTCTTCCAGCAGGTGGCCGTAGTCGGGCTCGTCGACGCCCATCATCTGCTGCATGGCCTCGGACGACAGGCCGACTTTGTGGCCGACGACGTGGGCGGTCCGGCGCCGGATGTTGCGCAACTGGATCTCGTACGCGTCGGCGGCGCCGAGGGCGGGGTAGGACTCGACCAGCGGGGCGATCGGCGCGCGGTCCCGTTCCGCGGCGCGCAGCCGGTCGGCCACTGTGGACTGTTCAGCCTCGGACAGCACTGAGCCCTCCTTGCCAGGCATCGCGGTTCGGTTGCGCGGGCGGATCGGTTGCGCGCGGGCCATGGCGCCAGCCCGGTCAAAACTATAACCTGTTCTAATGCGAGTGGACGAGCCCGAGTTCGACGTGGTTGTCGTCGGCAGCGGTGCGGCCGGGATGACGGCGGCGCTGACCGCCGCACACCACGGCCTGACCGCGGTCGTGCTGGAGAAGGCCGAGCACTTCGGGGGCTCGACCGCGCGGTCCGGCGGCGGGCTGTGGGTGCCGTGCAACGAGGTCCTGCGTGAGGCCGGTGTCGTGGACTCCGCCGAGCAGGCGCGCAGGTACCTGGCCGAGGTCGTGGGTCCGGACGTGCCGGTCGCTCGGCAGCGGGCCCTGATCTCGCACGGCCCGGCGATGCTCTCGCTGGTCCTTGCCCGTACGCCGCTGCGTTTCGCGTGGGTCCCCGGCTACGCCGACTACTACCCCGAGGCGCCCGGCGGGCTCGCGGCTGGGCGGACGATCGAGCCGGTCCCCCTCGACGCCCGGGTCCTCGGCCCGGAGCGGCGCAACCTCGCTCCCCCGTACGCCGCCGTGCCCGACGGGGTGACCGTGACCGCGGCCGACTACCGCTGGCTGAGCCTGGGAACGCGGAATCCACGTGCGCTGCTCGCCGGCGGCCGGATCGCGCGCCGGTGGCTGGCTGCGCGGGCCCTCCGCCGTCCGACACTGAGCATGGGCCAGGCGCTCGCGGCGGGGCTGCGGGCGGGTCTGGCCGGGCTGGGCGTCCCGGTGTGGCTGGAGACCCCGCTGACGGATCTGCACGCCGAACACGGCCGCGTCACGGGCGTGTGGACCGGGCAGGGGCGGCTGGTACGGGCCCGCAAGGGTGTCGTGCTGGCCTCCGGCGGGTTCGAGCACAACGAGGCGATGCGGCGCCGCTACCAGCAGGATCCGGTGGGCGCGTGGACCGTCGGCGCCCCGGGAAACACCGGCGACGGCATCGAGGCGGGCCAGCACCTCGGCGGCGCGCTCGGCCTCATGGACGACGCGTGGTGGGGACCGTCGATCCCGCTGCCCGGCGGGCCGTTCTTCTGCCTGGCCGAGCGCAGTCTCCCCGGGTCCCTGCTGGTGAACTCGGCCGGGCTGCGGTTTGTCAACGAGTCCGCCCCGTACGTCGACGCGGTCCACGCCATGTACGACGGGCACGCCACGGGGGTGCCGCACATCCCGGCGTGGCTGATCCTCGACCAGCGCTACCGCGACCGGTACCTGCTGGCCGGCCGCGCTCCGCACCAGCCGTTACCCCGCTCGTGGTACGAGTCGGGCGCGGTACACCGGGCCGCCTCCCTGGCGGCGCTCGCCGAGCGCATCGGCGTACCGGCGGGAGCGCTGGCGAACACGGTCGAGCGCTTCAACGGCTTCGCGGAGACCGGCCGTGACGAGGACTTCCGCCGTGGCGAGTCCGTCTACGACCGCTACTACGGCGATCCGCGCACCCGGCCCAACCCGTGTCTGGGACCCGTCGGGAAGGCGCCGTTCTACGCGATCCAGATCGTGCCCGGCGACCTGGGCACCAAGGGCGGGCTGCGCACCGACGAGCGGGCCAGGGTGCTGCGGGAGGACGGCACGGCGATCCCCGGGCTCTACGCCGCGGGCAACACCAGCGCCGCCGTGATGGGCCACAGCTATGCCGGCGCGGGCGCGACCATCGGGCCGGCCATGACGTTCGGCTACGTGGCCGCGCTGGACCTCGCCGGGGAACCCTACGTGCCCGCGCCGCGACGGCCTGAGGTCCCGCAGATCCGCACCGACTGACTTCCTGGAGTCCACATGCGCATCGATCCGGCCGTGGCGATCGGCGCCGAACTGCCCGCTCGCGACCTGTCGTGGACCGCCAGCGACGTGCTGCTCTACCACCTCGCGCTCGGCGCGGGCACCGGCGAGCTGCCGTACGTCTACGAGCGCGACCTGCGAGTGCTGCCCACGTTCGCGGTGGTCGCGAGCACCCTGCGCGACACCGAGCCGCCCGCGGTGTGCATGCCCGGGATCGACGTCGACCTCGTCACCGCACTGCACGGACGGCAGGAGCTGACGATCCACGAGCCGCTGCCGGTGTGCGGCCAGGCGCGGCTGAC
>JAOPVE010000523.1 GCA_025963185.1 Actinomycetes bacterium | reverse complement strand
CCGCCCCGGACCTCGCCGCCGCCGCCAAGGACCTCGGCGTGCTGATCTCGGTGCCCGACGAGCACTACGCCCGCCTGGTCACCCACCTCGACATCTCGGCCGACGACGCCACCAAGGCAGCCGCAGCACTGGCCTCCCTGTTCTAACCCGCCCACCCCATCACGAAGTGCGGTAACCCAGCCCGGTCCTGACCGGCCGCAGTTACCGCACTTCGGCGAGGTGGGGCTGCTGGGGTTGGCCGGGTCGCCTGCTCGCGCCTGTCCGCCTCGCGAAGTGCGGTAAGTCGGACCGGTCCTGACCGGCCGCAGTTACCGCACTTCGGCGAGGGATCAGCGAGGGGATCGGCGGCGGAGGCGAGTGTGCGGTGACGATATGGGTTCAGCGCAAGGTGCGCTGTGGACGTGGTGCGCGGATGACCAGCGGGACCTACCTGATCGCCCCGGACGCGCTCTTCACCCGGATCGGCCCTTCCCGACGGCACCACCCGCTGGCTCGGCGACGTTCCCGGCTGCCACCCGCGCTGCGTGAGCGCCGACGGCTCGGGAACTGCGTCGGCGAGGTGTGCGTTGGCGTCGCGCGGGTGCGCTATCAATGATGCGAGAGAGGAAGGGTGCGCCGATGGCGGAGTGGGACGGGCGCGGGCTGCCACCGGCCGCGCAGGCCAGGATCGGCCGGGCCGCCTCGGGCACCACCCGCACGTCGCTCCTGCCGGCTGCCGGTCTCGCGGCGATCGAGCACTGCGGGTTCGAGATCTGCGGCGAGGTCCTCGGCTGCACGGTGCTGCAGATCGGCTGGTACGGCTACCGCGGCTGTGGGTCGTACGGCTTCGCCAATCCCGGGGTCCAGCTGAGCGGGCAGGGCTACCGCTGGGCCGGGTTCACGCCGTACGTCAGCGCGCTCCGCGGCGGCCGGCGCACGGCGCTGCACCGGATGGCGGCGGAGGCGTCCGCGCTCGGAGCGGACGGCGTGATCGGCGTGACCCTCCAGCAGGTCGATGTCGGATCGTCGATGCACGAGTTCATGGCGCTCGGCACCGCGATCCGCTCGAAGGGACGGGTGCGCCCCGCCACGCAGTTCACTACCGACCTGGGCGGTCAGGACGTGGCGAAGCTCTACGAGGCCGGCTGGGTGCCCTCGGCGCTCACCTCCGGGATCTCGCTGGGCATCCGGCACGACGACTACCAGACCAGGCGCCAGGTGTCCCCGCTGACGGGTCCCGGCGAGGTGCCTGGGTACACCCAGCTGATCAGCACGGTGCGGGCCGACGCGCGCCTGCAGTTCGCCCGGCAGGTCGCCGAGACCGGCGCCGACGCGGCCCTGTTGTCTGACCTGTCGATGCGGGTCTTCGACGTCGAGCCCAGCGACGGCCACCGTGACTGGGTCGCCGAGTGCGTGCTGACCGGCACGTCGATAGTCCAGTTCCACCGTGGCGCGGCCGCGCCGACCCGCAGCCTGACGATCCTGCCGCTGACCGGCAGAGGAGGAGACCGATGACCGCCGACCTCACCCCGGCCGCGGGCGTACCCGACGACGCGATGCGCCGGCTTGCCTCGATGCGGCCCGGCCAGCCGTCGAGCCTGTTCACCTCGGATCTGAGCGTGAACGAGTTCCTGCTGGTCCGCGAGGCGGGTTTCCGGCCACTCGGGCTGGTCCTCGGATCGAGCGTCTACCACGTGGGGTTCCAGTTCGGCCGGTGGAGCCAGAACCAGGAACTCGAACAGCTCTCGTCCGCGATGTACCACGCGCGTGAGCTGGCGATGACGCGGATGGAGGCCGAGGCCGAGGCGCTCGGTGCGGACGGGATCGTGGCGGTCCGGCTGGAGATCGAGTTCAAGGAGTTCGGATCCGACCTGGCCGAGTTCATCGCGATCGGCACGGCCGTGGCTGGAGACGAGCACCACCGGACCGCCCCGGACGGCACGAGCTGGCGCAACAACCGCGGCAAGCCCTTCACCTCGGATCTGTCCGGCCAGGACTTCTGGACCCTGATCCAGGCGGGCTACGCGCCGGTCGGGATGACCATGGGCACCTGCGTCTACCACGTGGCACACCGGCGGTTCTGGCAGGCAGTCGGCACCATCGGGCAGAACGCCGAGATCCCGCAGTTCACCGAGGCGCTCTACGACGCGCGTGAGCTGGCGATGAGCCGCATGCAGGCCGAGGCCGAGGCGCTGCACGCCGAGGGGATCGTCGGTGTGCAGATGCTCTCGCTGCCACACCGCTGGGGCGGCCACACCACCGAGTTCTTCGCGATCGGGACGGCGATCCGGGGGCTGCGCGCCGACCACGTGATCGCCAAGCCCCAGCTCGTCCTCCCGCTGAGCGACCGGTGACCGGCCCCTCGGGACACGGCGCATCGGGGCTCGGCCCGATGGGCGACGTCCACCTCATCGCGGCGGCGCTGCGGTCCGACACCGCCGACATCGCGTCCTACACGCGGGTGCTCACGAGCACGCTGGGCTCGGCGCTGCCGCCGGGCATGGTGACGATCGAGCACCGGCGCACCCTCGCGGATCGGGTGGCCGGGCGGGAGGGCCAGCCGGTCTCGCTGACGGTCCGCACGGACGACCAGGAGCTGGAGCTGCACCAGCGGCGGCACGGGCAGGTCGGCGCGGAGATCCGGCACGTGGTGCGCGGGGTGGTGATCAGCCGCCGTCCCGCGGGGGTCGACGAGTGGCTGGTGGCGTTCGCGCAGGTGCTGCACGCGCTGGCCGAGCGGTCCGCGGCGGCCCGGACTGCCCTCGCCGACCTGCTCGGCGGCTAACCCGAGCCCACACCGCCCCCCAAACCGCGGCGAAGTGTGTGCCGTTGTGCCGGTCCTGGCCGGTCTAGCGGCACACACTTCGCGGGATTTACGGCGGTGGAGCGGGTCAGGCGCTGGGCTGCTCGATGAGCTGGGCGAGGTAGAGCTGCTCGCCGAGCGTGTCGATCAGGGCGATCTGGGTTTCGAGGTAGTCGATGTGGTGCTCCTCGTCTTCGAGGATGGCCTCGAAGATCTTGGCCGAGGTGATGTCGCCGATGCCGCGCATGTACTCGGCGCCCTCGCGGAGCCGGGTCACGGCCTCCTGCTCGACGAGCATGTCGCAGCGGAACTGCTCGGGAACGGTCTCGCCGATCCGGAGGGTGAACAGGCGCTGGTAGTTGGGCAGGCCGTCGAGGAAGAGGATCCGGTCGGTGAGGATCTCGGCGTGCTTCATCTCGTCGATCGACTCGTGCCGGGTGTAGGCCGCGAGCTTGGTGTAGCCCCAGTTCTCCTGCATCTTGGCGTGCAGGAAGTACTGGTTGATCGCGGTCAGCTCGGCCGAGAGCTGCTCGTTGAGGAACTCGATGGTCCTCGCGTCGCCTTGCATTGCCGGATGCCCCCTCGGTGCTGAAGAACGCTCAGCATACTGAGAGCCACTCGGCGTGCTGCTACGACGCGGCGGCCAGGCCCCGCAGGCCCGCGGCGGGGGCGACCTCGCGGATCAGGCCGCAGATGCGGTCGACGCAGGATCCGCAGCCGGTGCCCGCACCGGTCACCTCGCCGACGGACTCGTCGTCGTGGGCGCCCTCGGCGATCGCCGCCCGCACCTCGCACTCGCGCACTCGGGCGCAGATGCAGGTGTACACGGCGGCCTCCCTTGGTTAGGCGTTCCTAACAAAGGAAACCCTAACCTTGGCGGACTGGCAAGCCGGCCGTGAGGTCGGTCACTCCCGGGCGCCCGCACGATGGCGGGCGCCCGGAGAGGCGATCACAGCGCGGGCGTGCGCTTGCGCCCGAGCAGCGGGGGGAGCGTCTCGACGGCCTCGCCGAGGGCGGCCAGTTCCGTCCCGGTGAGGGCCTGCGGACCGTCGCAGCGGGCCGTCTCGGGGTGCGGGTGGACGTCGACCATCACGCCGTCCGCCCCGGCCGCGATCGCCGCCCTGGCCAGCGGGACCACGAGGTCCCGGCGCCCGGCCGCGTGCGAGGGATCCACGATGATCGGCAGGTGCGAGAGCGCGTGCATCATCGGGACCGCGGACACGTCCAGCATGTTGCGGATCGCCGGCTCGAACGAGCGCACCCCCCGCTCACAGAGCACGATGTCGAGGTTGCCGCGCTGGGCGATGTACTCGGCGGCCATGAGCCATTCCTCGTAGGTCGCCGTGAGCCCGCGCTTGAGCATGACGGGCTTGCCGACGGATCCGCAGGCCTGCAGGAGCGCGAAGTTCTGCATGTTGCGGGTGCCGATCTGGAGCATGTCGGCGTGCTCGGCGACGACGTCCACGTCCTTGGACTCGGTGACCTCGGTGACGACGGGCAGGCCGGTCTCGGCGCGCACCTCGGCGAGGATCCGCAGGCCCTCGACGCCGAGCCCCTGGAAGGCGTAGGGGGAGGTCCGGGGCTTGTACGCGCCGCCCCTCAGCAGCGCGGCCCCGGCCCGCTGGGCCATCCGCGCCGCGGCCAGGGTCTGCTCCGGGGTCTCGACCGCGCATGGCCCGGCGATCAGCGTGACCGTGTCCGGGCCGATCGGCACGCCGCCGACGTTGACCGTCGAGGTGCGCGGGTGGTTCTCGTGGCTGACCAGCTTGTAGGGAGCGGTGATCCGCACGACCTCGGCGACGCCGGGCAGTCCCACCACGTCGAGGGACTCCAGCACGTCCTCGCCGGCCACGACGCCGACGATCGTGCGGGTGACGCCGCGGGAGACGAAGGCCGCGCCGCCCGCCGTCTCGACGGTGGAGACGACCTCCGCCAGTTGCGTGTCGCCCGCATCGGGGCTCATGACGATGACCATGGTTGTCGCTGTCCTCACAGAAAGAGCCCCGGACCAGCGGGGCCCGGGGCTCGAAGAGAGAAGTTGTGGCTAGCGCGAAACGCGCCCTGCCACCCCGGTGGGCGGAAAGACGTCGTAGGCATACCAGCGCTGCTGCACGCCGGGGAGTCTACCCGAGCTGCGCGAGCAGGCCCCTGAGGGAGGTGATGTCGGCGATGTGCCCGGCGCCCTCGGTGTGCGACGGCGTCTCGACGATCAGCGGGACGCCACGGACCTCGGGGTGGGTGAACAGGTCGCCGAAGGGTTCGAGCCCGATCTGCCCGGCGCCGACGTTCTCGTGCCGGTCCCGCAGCGATCCGCATGGATCTTTGGAGTCGTTGGCGTGGATCAGCCTGAGCCTGCCGGTGCCCACCGCCCCCGCCAGGTCGTCGAGCATCTCCTTCGTGCCGCCCGGCGCGGTCAGGTCGTGCCCGGCCGCCCACGCGTGGCAGGTGTCCAGGCAGACGCCCAGTCGCGGGTGGTGGTCGACGGCCTCGAAGAACGGCCCGAGGTCGCCCACCTTGGCGGCCAGGCTGAACCCGCCGCCCGCCGTCGGCTCGACCAGCAGGCTGGGAGCCTCGTCGCCGAGCTTGTCGAGCGAGTCCAGGATCGGCAGCAGCACCTCGCGGAGCTGGGCCATCGCCGCGTCCCGCCGGGTGCCCGCGACCGCCGACCCGGAGTGGAAGACGACCGCGCTCGCGCCGATCCGCTGGGCGCGCTCGGCCGCGTGCAGCAGGGTCGCGGCGGACCGCTCGACCGTGAGCGCGGTCGGCGATCCGAGGTTGACGAGCAGGCTGGCGTGGACGAACACGGGGATGCCCGCGGTCTCGCAGTGCGCCCGGAACGCCTCGTCCTCGGCCGGGTTGCCCGACGAGAGCGCCCAGCCTCGCGGGTTCGACACGAACACCTGGGCCGCGGTGGCGCCGATCTTGGCGAGGTAGGGCAGGCCCGTGCGGGCTAACCCACCCGAGGCCGGGATGTGCGCGCCGATCGGGTGCGAGGGTGCGGCCGTCAAGGCGCGAACCAGACGGTCACGCGGCTTCCGGCGTCGACCTTCGAGCTGGCGGTGGGCAGTTCGAGGAACGCCTTGCCGTTCCCGCCGATCCGCCGCAGCTGCAGCCCCTGGGCGCCGAGCCGCTGCTCGGCCTCCTGCCGGTTGAGGCCCAGCACGTCGGGCACCTCCACCTGGGCCTGGCCCGCGCCGACCGTGAGGTGGACGACGGATCCTGAGGTGACTGAGCCCTGCCCCGGATCCTGGTCGAGTACCCGGCCGCTCTGGTCGCCGTCGCCGCTGTCGCGGAGCTGGATGTCGGGGTTGAGGCCGAGGTCCCGCAGGAGCTGCTCGGCCTCGGCCTGGAGCCGGCCCCGCAGGTCGGGCAGGTCGACGGGCTTGGCGCCGCGGCTGACCACCAGGGTCACGACGCTGTCGCGGGCGAGGCTGGTGTCCTTTGCGGGGTTGCTCGAAATCACCGTGCCGTTGGGTGCGTCGTTGCTGAACTGCGGCGTGACGGTCGTGCGCAGGTTCAGCGCGGCGAGCGCCTTCTGCGCGTCGTCCTGGTTCAGGCCGATCACGTCGGGCACCCGGAACCGCTCCGGACCGAGCGAGAACACCACGGTGATCTGCCCGCCGTTGACGACGCGCCCAGCCGGACCCGGATCCTGGAGGACGACCAGCCCCTTCGAGACGGTCTCGCTGTAGCGCCCGGGGGCGATCCGCAGCGACAGGCCGCTCTGACTGGCCTTCGCCGCGGCGGCCCGCTGGGAGAGCTTGAGCACCGAGGGCGCCGTCGTGTACCGGCCGGCGCCGAGGTACCAGCCGGTGCCGGCGGCGACGAGCCCGAGCGCGACGAGGATCGCGATGGCGATCAGCCCGGACCGCGGCCGCCGGGACGGACCCACGGGAGCCGGCGGCGGACCGTACCCGGGCGGCGGGCCCATCGGCACCACCCGGGTGGCGTGCGAGTGCCGCGGACCCATGCCCTGCCCAGGACCCACGACGGGCTGCACCACGGTCGGCGGGTCGGCCGGGGGCGGACCCGCGGGCGCGGCGACCGGAGCGTGCGGCAGGCCCAGATCGGTGGCGACGTGCCGGAGCTCGGCGAGGAACGCCCCGGCGTCGAGCGGGCGGGCACCGGGCTCACGGCGGGTGGCGCGCAGCACCAGCGCGTCGAGCGCCGGCGGCACCGGAGCCCGGGTGGAAGCGGGCGGAACGTCGTTGTTGACGTGCTGGAACGCGACGTTCACCGACGACTCGCCGCCGAACGGCACCGAGCCCGTCAGCATCTCGAAGAAGGTGATGCCCGCCGAGTACACGTCGCTGCGGGTGTCGGCGCCGCCGGTGACGATCTGCTCGGGGGAGACGTAGGCCACGGTGCCGAGCACCGTGCTGCCGGTCTGGGTGGCCGTGACCGACTCGACGGCCCTGGCCAGGCCGAAGTCGGCGACCTTGACGGATCCGTCGACGCCGATGAGCACGTTCTCGGGTTTGACATCCCGGTGCACGAGGCCGGTGCGGTGCGCGGCGGCGAGCCCGTCGAGGATCGCCGACATCACGGTCGCCGCCTCGGGAATGCTCAGCCTGCCCCGCTCGGCGAGGATCTCGCGCAGCGTGCGCCCGGCCACCTGCTCCATGACCAGGTACGCGAGGTCGCCGTGGGTGCCCTGGTCGAAGACACCGACGACGTGCGGGTGACTCAGCCGGGCGCTGGCCTTGGCCTCGCGGATGAACCGGTCGATGAACAACGGGTCCGACGCGTACTGCGGGTGCATGATCTTGACCGCGACCGTGCGCTCGAGGCGATCGTCGACCGCGTCGTACACGGTCGCCATGCCGCCACGGGCGATCCGGCCGCGGATCCGGTACCGGCCCTCGAGGACTGCACCCACGAGAGGGTCGGCCAGCGTCACATCCACCCCGCCAGTGTACGTAGGCCGGGGAATGACGCGGGGTGTGCTCACCGTCGTGCCCCGATCGTGACTCTGCGGGTATGCCCTGTGCAGCGGCGCGCCGCGCTCCGTGGCAGGCTGGGCGCCGTGATCGAGAACAGCACCGGAGAGTCACCCGTCGTCGACTGGCTCACCGTCCCGGAAGTCGGCGAGCGCCTGGGCTTGAACGTCAGCAGGGTCCACCAGCTCCTTCGGGACGGCCAGCTCATCGCAGTCCGGCGGGACGGGGTGCTCCGGATACCGGCTGACCTGATCCACCATGACGCGGACGGCAGGCCGGCCGTGGTCAAGCACCTCCCAGGAGTATTGACGCTCCTGCGGGATGCCCGGTTCACCGACGAAGAGATGCTCGGCTGGTTGTACGAGGCCGACGACAGTCTTCCGGGCACGCCGGTCGCCGCGCTGCGGGAGAACCGGGGCACCGAGGTCAAGCGCCGCGCGCAGGCCGCCGGGTTCTGAGTGCTGCGGCTCAGCTACCTCGCGGTCCTCGCCGCGTGCCTGCTGGGCACCGCCGCGCTGGAGGTGTTCCTGCGGGTGAACGTCTACCGGCGGTGGCGGCGGCTGCTGCTCACGCTGGTCCCCGTCGCGGTGGTGTTCGCCCTCTGGGACGTGGCCGCGGTCGCCGCCGGGCAGTGGACGTTTGATCCACGCCAGGTCGTCGGTGTGACCCTTCCCGGTGGGCTGCCCGTCGAGGAGCTGCTGTTCTTCCTGGCGATCCCAGTGTGCTCGGTGCTCGCGTTCGAGGCGGTCCGGGCGGTCCGGGGCTGGCGCGCGGGGGACGAACCGTGACTTACACGGCGTCCGCCTTGCTCGGGGTGCTGGTGGCGCTGGCGCTCGACCTTCTCGTGCTGCGGACCCGGCTGGTGCTGCGCCGGATCTGGTGGGTCTCGTACGCGATCGTGCTGTTCTTCCAGCTCGTCACCAACGCGATCCTCACCGGCCGCCGGATCGTCCGCTACGACCCGAGCCAGATCACCGGCCTGCGGATCGCCTACGCCCCGGCCGAGGACCTGCTGTTCGGCTTCGCCATGGTGCTGCTCACCCTGTCGCTGTGGGTGTGGTGGGGCCGGCGGGGCGTCCAGTACGCGCCGCGGGCGGGGGAGCGGCCTAGGAGAACCGGGTCCGGGCCAGGCACGCCCTGACCAGCGCGGGCAGCGCGACCGCGGCCCGTCGCGGGGTGCCGACCGACACCCGCTGGGTGAGCACCTGGTAGTCGCGGCGCTCGATCTCGCCGAGGATCCCGCCGTAGAGCACGAACGCCGTCCGGACGCAGTCGCGGCTCGCCGGGTGCAGCAGCTCGATGCCGGGCCTGGCCGCGTCGAGCACACTCCGGGCGCGGTCAATTTCGAACCGCAGCAGCCGCCGGATCGGCGCGTCGACCACCCCCCGAGCGAGCCGGGACCGCTCGACGCCGAACGAGTCCAGGTCCTCCTGCGGGAGGTAGACGCGGCCCCGGCGCAGGTCCTCGCCGACGTCGCGGATGAAGTTGGCGAGCTGGAACCCGACGCCGAGGTTCCGGGCGAACGGCTCGGCCTGCTCGCGGGGGATCCCCGGGTGTTCCAGGATCGGCAGCATCTGGAGCCCGACCACCTCGGCGGATCCGTACACGTACTCCATCAGCGCGTCGTAGGTCGCGTACCCGGCGATCGTCAGGTCCATCCGCATCGAGGCCAGGAACGACTCGACGTAGCCCGGCGGGATCTCCCAGGTGCCCATCGTGTGGATCAGCGCGCGCACGATCGGGTGCGCCGAGTGGCCGGCCGCCAGATCCGTGCTGACCCGGGCGGTGAACGCGGCGAGCCGGTCCGCCCGGATGGCCTCGGACGGGTTGGTGTCGAGGTCGTCGACGATCTCGTCCGCGTACCGGGCGAACCCGTACAGGGCGTGCACGTGCGGGCGCTTCGCCGGGGGGAGCAGCAGCGTCGCGAGGTAGTAGGTCTTGCCGTGCGCGGCGTTGAGCCGGCGGCACAGCGTGTAGGAGGCCCGCAGCGAGTTGTCGCCGATCCGGGCCGCGTTCAGCTCCCAGCGGCTCACGGTGTCACCGCCACCGGCTCGGCGACCTCGGGCGCGACCGGCCCGTCCGGGCGCCGGAGGTAGTGCGCGGCCGCCACGGCGAGCGCCACGGTCACGGCGAGGTCCAGCAGGACCCCGGGCACGACGGTCACGCGCGCGAGGTTGAACCCGCCGGGAAGCACCAGGAAACAGAGCGCGGCGGACGCGGCGGCCAGCGCGCGCCAGGCCCGCGGATCCGTGACCGAGGCCGCCAGGGGCAGCGCCGCCCAGAGCAGGTACCACGGGTGGAACGCCGGGGCGAGGACGACGACGGCGAGCAGCGCCCCGCCGGCGGCGAGCACGACCGCGCGGGTGTCCCCGGATCGCCGCCAGGCCCGCCAGATCAGCCCGGCGACGGCGACCCCGGTGAGGACCGTGCCCACGGTGCGCGCGACGGCGATCGCGGTGTCCGCGCCGGAGGGGCCGGTGAGCCAGCCCGCGGCGATCCCCAGGCCGGTGGGCAGGGAAGTCCACTGGACGGACGCGCCGGGGGTGGCGAGTGCGGCCTCGATCCAGCCGGTGCCCAGGCCGGTGGCCACGGTGACCAGCGCGAACACGGCCAGCGCCACGGCTCCGGTGGCTGC
>JAOPVE010000152.1 GCA_025963185.1 Actinomycetes bacterium | reverse complement strand
TCGGCTTCTGGTGGTCCTTCGGCTTCGGCTAGCGCTGGCGCGTCGGCGACTCCCCTGCCCGGCGGGGCGCCGCAGCAGGTCCAGCTCAACCGCACGATCCCGGCCGCGTCGGCGCTCACGCTGACCGGGTCGCCGGAGGCGCTGGTGCTACAGAACCTGCGCACGGCGATCAAGCCGGACGACACCGTGACGGTCACCTTCGTCTTCCAGAACGCGGGCTCGGTCACCGTCACCCTGCCCGTGTCCACGCCGCTCACCCCGCTGCCGCGCACGCCCGAGAGCGGCGTGATCGTCGAGCCGTAGAGGCTGGCCTGTTTCGCCGGTGAAGTTTCGTCGGTGTGCCCGGCTAGGGTCCGGGCCATGGCAACCCGATCCACGAAGGACCGTCCGGCGTATCGCTGTGCGGAGTGCGGTTTCACCGTGCCCAAGTGGGTCGGCCGGTGCCCCGAGTGCCAGGCCTGGGGGTCGATCGACGAGGCAGGCACCCCCCGGGTGGGACTGCGGGCGGTCACCGCGGGGCCCGTCACGGCGCCCGCCCTGCCGATCGGCCAGATCAGCGTCGAGGCGGCCCGCGCCAAGCCCACCGGGGTAGGCGAACTCGACCGGGTGCTCGGCGGCGGGCTGGTGCCCGGTGCGGTCGTGCTGCTCGCGGGCGAGCCCGGTGTGGGCAAGTCCACTCTGCTGCTCGAGGTCGCGCACCGCTTCGCCGAGGGCGGCACCCCGGCGCTGGTCGTGACAGGTGAGGAGTCCGCCGCCCAGGTCCGGCTGCGGGCCGAGCGCCTCGACGCGCTGCATCCCGCCCTCTACATCGCCGCGGAGACCGACCTGTCGGCGCTGCTCGCGCACGTCGATGCCGTCCAGCCGGGGCTGCTCGTGGTCGACTCGGTGCAGACGATCGCGTCCCCGGCCGTCGACGGATCCGTCGGTGGGGTGACCCAGGTCCGGGCCGTCGCCGCCGCGCTGATCGCCGTGGCGAAGGAGCGCGGCATCGCGGTGATCCTCGTCGGGCACGTGACAAAGGACGGATCGATCGCCGGTCCGCGGGTGCTGGAACACCTGGTCGACGTGGTCCTGCACTTCGAGGGCGACCGCCACTCCACGCTGCGGCTCGTGCGGGCGATCAAGAACCGGTACGGCGCGGCCGACGAGGTGGGCTGCTTCGAGATGCACGACAAGGGCATCCGCGGGCTTCCCGATCCGTCCGGGCTGTTCCTGACCCAGCGCGCCGAGCCCGTCCCGGGAACGTGCGTGTCGGTGACCGTCGAGGGCCGGCGCCCGCTGATGACCGAGGTGCAGGCGCTCGTCGGGGCGTCCGCTCTCGCCACGCCCCGGCGCGCGGTGAGCGGCCTCGATTCCGCCCGGGTGGCGATGGTGCTCGCGGTGGTCGAGCGGCGGGGCAGGGTCCGGCTGGCAGATAGAGACGTGTTCGCGGCGACCGTAGGCGGGGTCCGGGTCACAGAACCGGCGGCGGATCTGGCGATCGCCCTCGCCGTAGCCTCGGCGAGCCGGGATTCGCCGCTGCCGCCGGGCCTGGTGGCGGTCGGCGAGGTGAGCCTGTCCGGCGACGTCCGGCGGGTCAGTGCGGTGGGGCGGCGGCTCGCCGAGGCCGCGCGGCTCGGGTACACCCACGCGCTCGTCCCGCCGGGGTGCGACGCCCCGCCGAAGGGCCTTACGGTCACCGAGGTCGGCGATCTGGGCGCGGCGATGCGCCAGCTGTGAGCCGGTGAGCTGCGCGGATGCGCAAGCGGATCCGGGGCGTGCAGCACACGCACCCGTGAGCCCCGTAGACTGCCGGAGAATCGGACATCGGGAGGTAACGCTGTGGTCGGCGCGGAGCGCGAGGAGAAGCTCCGGCAGACGCTCGCGCTGGTCGCCCCCGGCACGGCGTTGCGGGACGGGCTGGAGCGCATTCTGCGCGGGAACACCGGCGCGCTGATCGTCCTGGGCTACGACAGTGACGTGGACGCGCTGTGCACCGGCGGGTTCTCGCTCGACGTCGAGTTCTCGGCGACGCGGCTGCGGGAACTGGCCAAGATGGACGGCGGCATCGTGCTCGCCACCGACGGATCGCGCATCGTCCGCGCGGCCGTCCACATGGTGCCCGACCCGTCGATCCACACCGACGAGTCCGGCACCCGCCACCGCACGGCCGAGCGGGTCGCCAAGCAGACCGGCTACCCGGTGATCTCGGTGAGCCAGTCGATGCGGCTGATCGGCCTGTACGTCGCCGGCGGCCGGTACGTGCTCGACGACTCGGCGGCGATCCTCTCCCGCGCGAACCAGGCCCTCGCCACCTTGGAGCGCTACAAGCTGCGGCTGGACGAGGTGTCCGGCACTCTGTCGGCGCTGGAGATCGAAGACCTGGTGACGGTCCGGGACGCGATGGCCGTGACGCAGCGGCTCGAAATGGTCCGGCGGATCGCCGACGAAATTTCGGGGTACGTGATCGAGCTGGGTACCGACGGGCGGCTGCTCTCGCTCCAGCTCGAGGAGATGATGGCGGGCGTCGACGCCGACCGCGAGCTCGTGATCCGCGACTACCTGCCGTCGCATCGCCGCACCCGCTCGCACGAGGACGTCATCGCCGAGCTCGACCTGCTCTCGGGCGCCGAACTGCTCGACCTGTCCCTCGTGGGCCGCGCCCTGGGCTACCCGGCCAGCGCGGACTCGCTCGAATCGGCGGTCAGCCCCCGGGGATACCGGCTCCTGGCGAAGGTGCCCCGGCTCCCCGGACCGGTGATCGACCGGCTTGTCGACCACTTCGGCGGGCTGCAGAAACTGCTCGGAGCCACCGTGGACGATCTCCAGGCCGTCGACGGGGTAGGCGACGCGCGCGCCCGCAACGTCCGCGAGGGGCTGTCCCGGCTGGCCGAGTCCTCGATCCTCGAACGGTACGTCTGAGTACCGTCCGCACGCGCATCGTGACGATCGGTGCTAGTCCGGAGTTATCGTCGTCACCTGGGCTTTCCTCGTGGATCGGGCGACCTGCACAATGAGCGCCATGCCCACGGCGTTACGGTCAATCACCACGTGGATCGTCGCTACCCTCGTCGCGGTCGCCTTGGCCTGGTTCGGGTTGCGCCCGGCGATCCAGGGTCCGCCCACCGCCGCGCAGGGGCGCCCGTCGTTCGACGACTCGATCATGGTCCGCACGCTGAGCAGCCCGGCTCCCGATCCGTCGCCGTCGCCGAGTCCGTCGCCCTCGCCGAGCCCCTCGCCGAAGCCGAGCCCGTCGGCATCACCGTCGCCGTCGCTGTCGCCGAGCCCGGCGAAGAAGGCCCCGCCCACGCCGAAGTCCCAGGCCGTCTCCGTCCGGACTGTCCAGACCGCGGGTGGCGCGGTGAAGCTGGAGAACCGCAACGGCCGCGTCGAGGTGCTCGACGTCCAGGTCCACCAGGGCTTCACCGGACGCGGCTGGCGCAAGCCGGACGGCACGATCGTCATCGAGTTCCGCAGCGACACCGAGGTCGTGACAATGCACGGCTTCCTGCGGACGGACTGCGGCGTCTGCGCCACCGTCGACAACCAGGCGCCCTAATCGGCGCGCTCTAGCTGTTCTGTCCGGTGAGGCCGCTCAGGCCGTGATCGTGAATGGCACCGCGGCCGAGCGCACGTTCGCCAGCCGGCCGGTGAGCTGGTAGCTGCCCGGCCCGGCGTTCACGCGCGCGGCTGAGCAGCCCGGCGCGCTGGTCTTGCCCGACCAGGTCAGCCAATAGGTGCGCTTCGCGCCCGGCGCCAGCGTGCGCACGTCGTGACCGTGGTTCGGCGAGCAGTCATCCGAGGACCACACGCGCTGGCCGCTGCGGGTGACGACCAGTTCCTGCTGGGCCGATCCGACGTCCATCGTGCAGGGCGTGCCCGACCTGTTGCTGATCACCAGCTTGAACCGCGGCATCGTCCCGGACTTGTACTCGGCCTGGTCGACCACCGGGGTCAGCGCGACGTCCTTGTCCGCGCACTCGGCCGCCGACGTCGAGGCCGCCGGACGCGGACTCGGGCTCAGACTCGCGGCAGCCTTCGGCGACGGCTGCACGGCGGCCCCGAACGCGGGCACGGACGGTGACGGGCTCGCGCTGGCCGACAGGTCCGGCGCGGGCACACACGGATCGTCCAATGTGCACGCATGGGACTGCTGGGGCGCGGGTGACTTCGTGCTCGCTGCGGCGGCCCGCTGGTTCGAGGATCCGTTCTGCCCGGTCGACAGGCACCCGGCGAACAACACGAGGATCAGCAACACGGGCGCGGCAACCACTGCCCTGCGCCGCCAGTAGACGGCGGGCGGATGTGGACCGACCGTCAGATTCATGGTGGGGACGACGGTAACGTGCCGCCGGGGGCAACCCGCGCCGGCGCGCCGTGACACGATCGCACTCGATGCTTTCCGACACAGTCATTTCCTGGTACGAACGCCACTCGCGCGACCTGCCCTGGCGCGAGCCCGACGCGGGGCCGTGGGCCGTGCTGGTCAGCGAGATCATGCTGCAGCAGACGCCCGTCGCCCGCGTGCTCCCGGTCTACGAGCAGTGGCTGGCCCGCTGGCCGAGCCCCGCCGCGCTGGCCGCCGATCCGCCCTCCGAGGCGGTGCGGGCCTGGGGACGCCTCGGCTACCCGCGGCGGGCGCTGCGGCTGCACGAGTGCGCCCAGGCGATCACCGCGCGCCACAGCGGACACGTGCCGTCCAGCGTGGACGAGCTTCTCGCGCTCCCTGGTATCGGCGCCTACACCGCGCGGGCCGTGGCCTCGTTCGCGTTCCGGCAGCGCCACCCGGTCGTCGACACCAACGTGCGGCGGCTCGTCGCGCGGGCCGTCCAGGGTGCGGGTGACGCCGGTCCGCCGTCCACCGCTCGCGATCTGGCCGCCCTCGAACCCCTGGTTCCGGATCGACCGGAGACCGCCGCCCGGTTCGCGGTCGCCGTGATGGAACTGGGCGCGCTCGTGTGCACCGCGAGGGCGCCCCGCTGCGGCGACTGCCCGCTCGCGCTGGAGTGCGCGTGGCGGCTCGCGGGGAAGCCGGCGTACGACGGCCCGGCCCGCGCGGTGCAGCGGTTCGCGGGCACCGATCGGCAGGTCCGCGGGCTGCTCATGGCCGTGCTCCGCGACAGCGAGGATCCGGTCGAGAAGGCCCGGCTGGACGTCGTGTGGGCCGACCCGGTCCAGCGCGAGCGCGCACTCGACAGCCTCGCCGCGGACGGTCTCGTAGATCCCCTCCCGGACGGCCGGTACGCCCTGCCGGCCGGCCCGGTCCAGCCGCAGTGACGGGTAGCGCGGTCGGCTCCGGTGCGGAGATAGCGGGTTGGCTTTATGGCGGAGTTCTGCCTTGGGGGCCGTGATGGTCGCCAGTTCTTGTCACGGGTGGTTACGGTGGGATACGTGATCACCGCTGGCCGATTTGCCGCAGTTCTTGTCGCCTTGGGGCTATTAGCGCCTCTAGCTGCATCTATGCCCAGTCCGGTGGCGGCCTCGGTGCAGCCTGCAGTGAACCGGATGGCCGTGCGCGCGCCGATCGTGCGGCTGCCCGGCGATCCGTACCCCGGTCTGCCCGGTGTCCCGCCCGGATCGATCCCGGCGTTCCCGCCGCCGCCCAAGGCGATCCGCCCGGTGCTGCCTGGGGGTCCGCTCGCTCCGGCCCTGTCCCGGCTCGCCACCAGTCAGCCGGTCATGTTCATCACCATCGACGACGGCGTCGTGCGGCGGCCGGAGGCACGGGCTCTGATCGAGGCCGCCCACGTGCCGGTCACGCTGTTCCTGATCTCGAAGGTCGCCGCCAAGGATCCGGGTTACTTCTCCGCGCTCCAGGGATCCGGCGCCGTGATCGAGGACCACACGATCAATCACCCCTCGCTACGGCACAAGCCCTACGCCCTCCAGCACAAGGAGATCTGCGAGTCCGCCGACAGGCTCGGCGAGATGTTCGGCCGCCGTCCGCTGCTGTTCCGCCCGCCCTACGGCGAGTACGACCAGAACACCCGCAAGGCGGCCCACGACTGCGGCATGAAAGCCCTGCTGACCTGGCGCGAGGCGACCAACGCCGGGCACGTGTACTACCAGACTCCGGTCCAGAAGCTGCACGCTGGCGACATCGTCCTCATGCACTTCCGGCCCGCGTTCGTCGCGGACTTCCTGGCGATCCTCAAGGCAGCCCACGACGCCAACCTGACCCCCGCCCTCCTCGAAAACTACCTCGCCTAACCGCCCCTCCCCACCGCGAACCGCGTGCCGCACCCCCGGCCGCACCAGACGACGCACCCCACCGAAGTGTGTGCCACTAGACCGGCTATAACCGGCGCTACGGCACACACTTCGCGGGGTTTGCGCGGTCTCCAGTCCGGATCCTCACGGCAGTACGCCGACCCACGCCCCCGCCCGCCAGCACCGAAGGGGGCGCCAGTGAACCTGCCCGACCGGCGAGCGCCCCGCACGTCCCCGGGAAGTCGCCTCCGGCGCACCGAACGAGGTGCAACGCGGCCCGCCACCAGCACCGCCGAAGTGCGTGCCGTAAGACCGGCCAGGACCGGCGCAGCGGCACACACTTCGCCAGGGTTGGTCCGGCCAGCCAGGACCGGCGTAGGGCGCGCAGTTGGCTGGGCCGGCTGGGAGGGTTAGTTGTGGGAGGGGTTGGACGGGCAGGGGGGCGGGGTGGCGAGGCGGTTGGCGCCGCAGGGCCAGGACTGCCGGCAGAAGTCGCAGTGGCCGGCGTCCGGGGACGGGCGGTGGCGGGTGCTGGCGGCGCTGACGATCTCCCAGAGTTCGGCGTCGGTGATCCCGATGGTGAACGGCTGCGGGAAGTCCTGAGCGGTGTTCCAGTTCATAGTTACTAGACGCAACAGGACCGTCACGATGACGTGATCGCAACCAACCAGCACCCTGAGAACATGCCGAAGGGGCGGACCCATACGGGACCGCCCCTTCGGGTGGATCGAGTTACTCGGCCGCGCCGGATCCGGCGGCTTCGCCGGCTCCCGCCACGTCCACCGGCGGTGTGTCGGGGACAGCGGACGGCTTGTCGACGCCACGGAAGGTGAACTGCCCCTTCGTCGCGTCCTTCGGATCGGTGTTCTCGACGTCGACCAGGATGATCTGACCGGCGTTGAGCTCGCCGAACAGGATCTTCTCGGAGAGCGCGTCTTCGATCTCGCGCTGGATCGTGCGGCGCAGCGGCCGGGCACCCAGCACCGGGTCGTAGCCACGGTGGGCGAGCAGCTTCTTCGCCGGGTCCGTGAGCTCCATGCCCATGTCCTTGTTCTTCAGCTGCTTGTCGACCCGGTTGAGCATGAGGTCGACGATCGAGACGATCTCTTCCTGGGACAGCTGGTGGAAGACGATGGTGTCGTCGATGCGGTTGAGGAACTCGGGCCGGAAGTGCGACTTGAGCTCGTCCTGGACCTTCTGCTTCATGCGCTCGTAGTTGCTCGACGTGTCGTTGCCGGACTGGAAGCCCAGGCTGACCGCCTTCGCGATGTCACGCGTGCCCAGGTTCGAGGTGAGGATCAGCACCGTGTTCTTGAAGTCCACGATGCGGCCCTGACCGTCGGTGAGCCGGCCGTCCTCCAGGATCTGGAGCAGCGTGTTGAACACGTCCGGGTGCGCCTTCTCGACCTCGTCGAAGAGGACCACCGAGAACGGCTTGCGCCGCACCTTCTCGGTCAGCTGGCCACCCTCGTCGTAGCCGACGTAACCGGGAGGGGCACCGACGAGGCGGGACACCGTGTACCGGTCGTGGAACTCGGACATGTCGAGCTGAATCAGCGCGTCCTCATCGCCGAAGAGGAACTCGGCGAGCGCCTTGGAGAGCTCGGTCTTACCGACACCGGACGGACCGGCGAAGATGAACGAGCCACCGGGACGCTTCGGGTCCTTCAGGCCGGCCCTGGTGCGCCGGATCGCCTGCGAGACCGCCTTGATCGCCTGCTCCTGGCCGATGACGCGCTTGTGCAGCTCGTCTTCCATCCGCAGCAGGCGGGAGGTCTCCTCTTCGGTGAGCTTGAAGACCGGGATGCCCGTCCAGTTGGCGAGGACCTCGGCGATCTGCTCGTCGTCGACCTCGGACACGACGTCGAGGTCGCCGGCCTTCCATTCCTTCTCGCGCTGCGCCTTCTGGTTCAGGAGAGTCTTCTCCTTGTCCCGCAGGCTGGCGGCCTTCTCGAAGTCCTGCGCGTCGATCGCGCTTTCCTTCTCGCGGCGCACGTCGGCGATCTTCTCGTCGAACTCGCGCAGGTCTGGCGGGGCGGTCATCCGGCGGATACGCATCCGCGCGCCGGCCTCGTCGATCAGGTCGATCGCCTTGTCGGGCAGGAAGCGGTCGGAGATGTAGCGGTCGGCCAGGGTGGCGGCCGCGACCAGGGCCGCGTCGGTGATCGAGACGCGGTGGTGCGCCTCGTACCGGTCACGCAGGCCCTTGAGGATCTCGATGGTGTGCGCCAGCGACGGCTCACCCACCTGGATCGGCTGGAAGCGGCGCTCGAGAGCGGCGTCCTTCTCCAGGTGCTTGCGGTACTCGTCGAGCGTGGTCGCGCCGATGGTCTGGAGTTCGCCACGGGCGAGCATCGGCTTGAGGATGCTGGCCGCGTCGATCGCGCCCTCGGCTGCCCCGGCCCCGACGAGGGTGTGGATCTCGTCGATGAACAGGATGATGTCGCCGCGGGTGCGGATCTCCTTGAGGACCTTCTTGAGCCGCTCTTCGAAGTCACCGCGGTAGCGGGAACCGGCGACGAGGGCGCCGAGGTCGAGCGTGTAGAGCTGCTTGTCCTTGAGCGTCTCGGGCACTTCGCCCTTGATGATGGCCTGGGCCAGGCCCTCGACCACCGCCGTCTTGCCGACGCCAGGCTCGCCGATCAGCACCGGGTTGTTCTTCGTGCGGCGGGAGAGCACCTGCATGAGGCGCTCGATCTCCTTCTCGCGCCCGATGACCGGGTCGAGCTTCGACTCGCGGGCCGCCTGCGTGAGGTTCCGCCCGAACTGGTCGAGGACCAGCGAGGTGGACGGGGTGCCCTCGGCCGGACCGCTGCCGGCCGGCTCCTTGCCCTGGTAACCGGAGAGCAGCTGGATCACCTGCTCCCGGACCCGGTTCAGGTCGGCTCCGAGCTTGACCAACACCTGGGCGGCGACGCCCTCACACTCGCGGATGAGCCCGAGCAGGATGTGCTCGGTGCCGATGTAGTTGTGGCCGAGCTGAAGAGCCTCCCGGAGGCTCAGCTCCAGCACCTTCTTCGCGCGCGGGGTGAAGGGAATGTGCCCGGACGGGGCCTGCTGGCCCTGGCCGATGATTTCTTCAACCTGCTGGCGAACGCCCTCGAGCGAGATGCCGAGTGACTCCAGCGCCTTGGCCGCGACACCCTCACCCTCATGGATGAGGCCGAGCAGAATGTGCTCGGTTCCGATGTAGTTGTGGTTGAGCATCCGGGCCTCTTCTTGGGCCAGGACGACAACCCGACGCGCGCGGTCGGTGAACCTCTCGAACATCCCTCGTGCTCCTCACGTGCCGGTGGGCACCGTGTGGTACACGGACTCCTGCTGGTGCCCGTCATACCACTGTAGTCGGGTCGTGACTCCCGGCCACCCAAACCTGGAGGCAGCATGCCAGCTGCCACTGACTGTTTCTGCGGTTCTTGCCTTCTGACGTGTCCAACGATGCAGCTCGCGATAGTTCTTCCGTCGGACCCTACGCCCAGAGCGAAAGCGCGTTGACGCTGCCTCGCCGCGCCCTGCCTGCCACCGGCTTCCCGCCGCCAGCACCCTGCGGGCGGGCCCAGAATGCCCGGACCTTCGCCCTGATACTGCGAGTCCGCCCCAATCGACAGACCTTGTTACCAGTGCTAGCCGGCTGGGGCGCGACCCGCCAGTCCGTCCGCGCAGGCGAAACGTGACCGGAACACGCCACGAGCCGGCCCCAGGTAGGGGACCGGCTCGTGAAGCAAGCTGGAAGTGGACTGCCGACGTCAGCGCGCGGAGTTGTACTTCTCCATGATCTCGGCGGGGATGCGGCCCCGCTCGCTGACCTTGAGGCCCTTCTTCTTGGCCCATGTGCGAATGGCCTGGTTCTGCTCGCGGTCCGCGGCCGCGGTGCCCGCGGGCCGCCCGCTACCGCGCGGATTCCGGGCCGCGGCACGACCCGCCTTCCGCGCCGGTCCGACGTAGGACGAGAACGCCGTGCGCAACTTCTCGGCATTCTTCGCCGAGAGGTCGATCTCGTAAGATACGCCGTCGAGCGAGAAGGACACCGTCTCGTCCGCGCTGCCACCATCCATGTCATCGACGAGAATGACCTGAACCTTCTGCGCCACGCGATTCCTCCCGGCCTCCAGGTGCACAGTCATGTGCACAGCAAAATAGTAAGCACGGACCAGGTGGAAAGCCAATCGGGCACACGGTGGCGCTGCCGCAATTCCGCTAATGCCGTGACCTTGTCGCGATAACGGCGGCCGACAATCACGCAATTTGGGCAATGCACGCTTCACACCGTCTCAAATTGGCGAAGTCGATGCGCCCGGGCAGGCCGGTGCGGTAACAGCAGGTGTGGTAACAGCCGCATGAGGCCGCCCGGGTTTCAGGGCGTGTTCTTCTCGAACGCCAGCCGGAGGCCGATCAGGGTGAGGCTCGGTTCGTAGTGGGTGATCGCGCGGCTCTCGGAGATCACCAGGGGTGCTAGTCCCCCCGTCGCGACGACGGCGTTCACCGGGCCGATCTCGGCGATGATCCGCTCGGCGATCCCGTCGACCTGGGCCGCGAAGCCGAAGATGATCCCGGCCTGCAGCGCCTCGACCGTGTTCTTGCCGATCACCGATCGCGGGCGCACCAGCTCCACCTTGCGCAACTGGGCGGCGCGCGCGGCGAGGGCGTCCACGGAGATCTCGATGCCGGGCGCGAGCGGTCCGCCCAGGAACTCGCCGCGGGCGCTCACGACGTCGTAATTGGTGGACGTGCCGAAGTCCACGACGATCGACGGGCCGCCGAACAGGTGGTAGGTCGCCAGGGTATTCATCACCCGGTCCGAGCCCACCTCCTTCGGATTGTCGATCGCCAGCTGCACACCGGTCTTCACGCCCGGCTCGATGATCACCGTGGGTGTGTCGGCGTAGTAGCGGCCGAGCATGGTCCGTAGCTCGCGCAGCGTGGAGGGCACCGTCGAACAGGCGGCAATGCCCGTTATCTGGACCGCGTCGCCGGCCAGCAGTCCGCGGAACATCAGGGCCAGCTCGTCGGCCGTCTGGCGGCTGTCGGTGCGCACGCGCCAGGAGTGGACGAGCTTCTCGCCCTCGAACGTCGCCAATACGATGTTGGTGTTACCCACATCAATCGCAAGCAGCATCTTTCTCCAATGCGATCGGCGTAGTGGCCCCTGGTGCCGGTGGTTCAGCCGGCCCGCAGATCGAGGGCGATATCGAGAATGGGCGAGGAATGCGTGAGCCCGCCGACCGAAAGATAGTCCACGCCGGTTTCGGCGAACTCGCGGGCGCGGTCCAGCGTGAGGCCGCCGGTGGCTTCCAGTTCCGCCTCGGATCCGACCGCCGCCACGACCTCCCACAGCTCCTTGGGGGTCATGTTGTCGCAGAGCAGGAACGTCGCGCCCGCGCCGACCGCCTCGACCGCCTCGCTCAGCGTCGTCACCTCCACCTGGACCGGAACCTCGGGGAACGCGCTGCGGACGGCGTCGAGGGCCGCGGTAATGGATCCGGCGGCGATCTTGTGGTTGTCCTTGATCATCGCCACGTCGTAGAGGCCCATGCGCTTGTTCGTTCCGCCACCGCAGCGCACCGCGTACTTTTCGAGCAACCGCAGGCCAGGGGTGGTCTTTCGGGTGTCCAGCACGGTCGTTCCGGTGCCGTCGAGCTCGTCGGCCCAGCGCCGGGTGTGGGTGGCCACGCCGGAGACGCGGCACAGCAGGTTCAGGGCGTTGCGCTCGGCGGTGAGCAGCGCGCGCAGGGGCCCGGTGATCGTCGCGAGGACGTCGTCCCGGCGGACCCTCGCGCCGTCCTCGGCGAGCGGGGTGAACTCCAGTTCACCGTCGCTGGCCAGGTCGAACACGGCGGCGGCGACCGCGAGACCGGCGAGCACCCCGTCCGCCCTGGCGATCAGCTCGCCGGTTCCCCGCTGGGCGGCCGGGATCGTCGCGACCGCCGTCACGTCCACTCCGTCGGGCCCGCCCAGGTCCTCGGCGAGGGTGCGCGCGGCCAGGTCGCGGACGTACGCGGCGGGCAGCCCGGCCGCGGCGAGAAGATCCCTGGTGGCCTGCCTCATGCCATCGCCTCGTAGTCGTCGGTGAACTCGCCGCGGGGGCTGATGGCGGCCAGCAGGTGCCCGCGCCAGTTCGCGTCGAGGTGGGGGAAGTCCTCCCGCCAGTGGCAGCCGCGGGTCTCCGTGCGGCGGCGCGCGGCGGCGACCAGGGCCGTCGCGACGGTGTGCAGGTTCGTGACCTCCCAGTTCACCGGCCGCGGATCCCCGGACGTGATCGTGCCGAGCTTCGCGAGCACCTCGGCGGTCTCGGCCAGGCTGATCGCGCCCCGGATCACGCCCGCCCCGCGGGTCATGGCCCCGGTCAGCTCCTCGCGGGTGCTCGACGAGACCACCCAGGACGCCTCGGCGGGCGGTGGCACCGGATCGGCCTGGGGCGGGAGGTCGCGGGCGAGGTCCTGGCCGATCCGACCGGCGAACACGAGCCCTTCGAGCAGGCTGTTCGACGCGAGCCGGTTCGCCCCGTGCACGCCGGTGCAGGCGACCTCGCCGCACGCGTACAGCCCGGGGACGCTCGTGCGGCCCCACAGATCCGTCCGGACCCCGCCGGAGGCGTAGTGCGCGGCCGGGGCGACGGGGATCGGCTCGGTCACCGGATCGATCCCCGCCTGCCGGCACCGGGCCAGGATCGACGGGAACCGCTCCGCCAGCTTCTCCGCGCCGAGGTGGCGCGCGTCGAGGTAGACGTGGTCGACGTGCTGGGCGTTCATCACCCGGGTGATCGCCTTGGCGACGATGTCCCGGGGCGCGAGTTCGGCGAGCTCGTGCTGGCCGACCATGAACCGCTCGCCGGACGCGTCGACCAGGTACGCCCCCTCGCCGCGCATCGCCTCGCTGACCAGCGGCTGCTGCCCGAGTTCGCGGTCGGCGCCGAGGTAGAGGGCCGTCGGGTGGAACTGGACAAACTCGACGTCGGTCACCACCGCGCCGGCGCGCAGGGCCAGCGCCACTCCGTCGCCGGTCGACACCGACGGGTTCGTGGTGGACGCGTAGATCTGGCCCATCCCGCCCGTGGCCAGCACGACGGCCCGCGCGAGGACCGCGCCGACGCCGTCCTCGGATCCCTCACCGAGCACATGCAGGGTGATCCCGGCCGCCCGGCCGCCCTCGCCGCACAACAGGTCGAGGACCAGCGCGTGTTCGAGCAACTGGATCCCCGGGTCGCGCGTGATCGCCGCGTGCAGCGCGCGCTGGACCTCGGCGCCGGTGGCGTCGCCGCCCGCGTGGATGATCCGGTTCGCGTGGTGGCCGCCCTCGCGGGTGAGCATGAGCGTGCCGTCCGGGTTCCGGTCGAACTCCGCGCCGAAGGCGATCAGCTCCCGCACCCGCGCCGGACCCTCGGTGACCAGCACCCGGACCGCGTCCTCGTCGCACAGCCCGACTCCGGCGACCATCGTGTCGGCGAGGTGGGCCTCGGGGGTGTCCGCCGGATCCAGAACGGCCGCGATGCCGCCCTGGGCCCAGCGGGTGGATCCGTCGTCGATGTTGACCTTCGTCACGACGATCACCGACAGGCCTGCGGCCCGGGCGTGCAGGGCGGCGCACAGTCCGGCGATTCCGGATCCGACGACACACACGTCGGCCTGGAGCGTCCAGCCGGGCTCGGCGGCGAGCAGCCGGCGCGGCAGCGTCCCGGCGGCCGGCGGGGACGCGCTCATCGGGCCACGGCTCGTCGGGTCACGGCTCGTCGGGGCGCTGCCCGTCGGGCTACTCGGGCGACGGCGGTGGCGGGCTCGGAGTACACGAGCCGACCTTAGCCGCCGGCCCCGTCCGGCCCGCTCCGCGGTAGCGCGCCGACCCCGCCCACTCGCGAAGTGCGGTAACCGTGACCGGTCAGGACCGGCGCCAGTTACCGCACTTCGCAACCAGCGGCCGTCAGTCGAAGCCGTGGTGGCTGGTGTCCGCGGCCGGGTCCTCGTCCGTCCCTTGCGGACCGGCCAGCCACAGCTCCGGCGGCGTCTCGCCGTCCCCGCCGCCGGGCACGGTGTCGTTCAGGTTGTGGCTGAGCTGGTTGATCCCGTCGAACAATCCCCCGCCACCGCCGGGGAGGTCTCCGCCGTGGCCCGGCAGGTCGAAGCCCGGCAGGTCCAGGCCGGGCAGGTCCCCGTCGTGCGGGTCCAGGCCAGGCAGGCTGGGGAGCTGGTCGTTCGGGCCGTCCATGTTGGGATCGGGGATCAGGACCCCCTCGCCGGTCTCCGGATCGATTTCGACATACCCCATCGCGATGCTCCCTTCGCCGTGCGGCCGCCGGGGTGGCAGGCCGCTATTCCTCTGAGCCGTAGGTGCTGTTGTCCGCCCAGTTGCCGTGCGGGTCCTCGAACTCCTGGTCGGACTCGGGCGGGATCCGCGGGTTGAAGCTGGGAAGTAAGAGGTCCAGGTCGAAGCCCGGTCCCTCGCCGAATCCGTAGTCCTCGATCACCGCCGTGCCCCGGGGGTGCACGCGCGAACTCGCCGCCGGGCGCGCCGAAGTAAGGAATCGGGGGTGGGCTCAGGAACCGGATCCGCAATGGGATCTGGATCTGGCTCTGGCATGAAGGTCATGGGGCGCTCCTCTCCGCACGGTTCGTCAGCCGTTGCGGAGATGAGCGGCGGGGCCCTGCTAATACGCCGTGGGGGTGAGAGCTGCCCCTTCGCGCTGGGCGGTATGCCCGATCAGCGCAGAGCGCTGCGACGCGGGGTCAGCGGACCGCGTTCCCGGCGAGCAGCCCGGACCCGGGCACCGGCTGCGCGGGATCGGCGCCCAGGCTCACGATCTGGTTCTCGGCGTCGACGTGGACGATCCGGGGCTGGTAGACGCGCGCTTCGGTGTCGTCGAGCTGGGCGTAGGAGATGAGGATCACGACGTCGCCCGGGTGGACCAGGTGCGCGGCCGCCCCGTTGATGCCGATCACGCCGGTGCCGCGCGGCCCGTGGATCACGTACGTCTCCAGGCGGGCGCCGTTGGTGACGTCCACGATGGCCACCTGCTCGCCGTCGAGGAGGTCGGCCGCGTCGGCGAGATCGGCGTCGACCGTGACGGATCCGACGTAGTGCAGGTCCGCCTGGGTGACAGTGGCCCGGTGGATCTTGGACTTCAGCATGGTGCGGTACATAGTCATCCCTTCCCGAACGTCACGGCCAGGTTGTCGATGAGCCGCGTGGAGCCCACCCGGGCCGCGATCAGCAGCCGCCCCGGACCTTCGGCCGGCGGGCCGAGCAGCGGATCCGTGGCGGCGAGGTAGTCGAGGTCGACGCCCTCGCCGAGCGCCTTCTGCGCGGCGGCGAGCGCCTCGTCGGGCCCGTGCACGGCCGCGTCGGCACCCGCGCGGAGGGCCTTCGACAGGGCGACGGCGCGATCCCGCTCGGCGGCGTCGAGGTAGCGGTTACGGCTGCTCAGGGCCAGCCCGTCCGGCTCGCGGACCGTCGGAACGCCGACCACCTCGACGTCCAGGTCGAGGTCGCGGACCATCTGGATGATCAGCGCGAGCTGCTGGAAGTCCTTCTCGCCGAAGAACGCCACGTCCGGCCTGGTGAGGTGGAGCAGCTTGTGGACAACCGTGAGCACGCCGGTGAAGAACCCGGGGCGGCTCGCGCCTTCCAGCGACTCGCCGAGCGGCCCCGGCGAGATCCGCACCTGGGGCTGGCCGTGCGGGTAGACGTCCTGGGCGCTGGGGGCGAAGACGATGTCGGCCTGCTCGCGCTCGCAGATCGCCAGGTCGGCGTCCAGGGTGCGGGGGTACCGGCCGAAGTCCTCGGACGGGCCGAACTGCAGCGGGTTGACGAAGATCGTGACGATCACGGTCTCGGCGCGGAGCCTGGCCTGCCGCAACAGCGCCGCGTGGCCCTCGTGCAGGGCGCCCATCGTCATGACGACCGCGACCTCGCCGGACCGCGGCGCGGCGGCCAGTTCGCCGCGGGTGTGCACCAGCAGGGTCATCGGCTCGCTCCGTCCGCGTGGCTGGACAGGACTCCCAGCAGCTCGACGGCATCGTCCGGGGCCAGCCGTCCGGACGCCAGGGCCCGGTCGGCGGTGCGGCGGGCCATGGCCACGTACGCGGCGACGCTCTCGGGTGCGTGCTCACGCAGCGTGTCGAGGTGGCTAGCGACGGTACCGGCGTCGCCGCGCACCACCGGACCGGTCAGCGCCGCGTCCCCGGACCGCAGCGCGTTGTCCAGCGCGGCCCCGACCAGCGGGGCGAGCACGACGCCAGGGTTCTCGACGCCGGCCTTGGCGAGCAGGTCCGCGGCCTCGTTGATGATCGTGACGAGGTAGTTCGCCCCGACGACCAGGGCAGCGTGGTAGAGCGGGCGGAGCTGCTCGGGGATCCAGACCGGCTCGCCGCCCATCTCCAGCACCAGGGCCTCCGCGACGGGCCTGAGCACGTCCGGGGCAGTGACGCCGTAGCTGACTCCGAGGATCCGGTCCAGGTCTTCGTCACGCCCGGTGAAGGTCATGGCCGGGTGCAGGGCGAGCGGGAGCGCGCCAGAGCGCATCGCCGGATCGAGCACGCCGATGCCATGTGCCCCGCTGACGTGCGCCACGAGCTGACCGGCTCGCCAGCCGCCGATCTCGGCGATCCCCTCGGTGAGCTGGGCGAGGGCGTCGTCGGGAACGGCGAGAAGTACCAGGTCAGCGGCTTGTACGACCTCGTCGGCCGGCAACAGCGGGACGCCGGGGAGGCGGCGGGCGGCGCGGGCCTGCGATGCGGCGGAGACACCGGAGGCGGCGACGACGCGGTGGCCGGCCCTGTTCAGGGCGGCGCCGAGGGTGCTGCCGACACGGCCGGCGCCGATGATGCCGACGGAGAGCCGCCCCGGTCGGTCGGCGGGGCGCTGGGAAGCGCTCATGTGTAGTCGATCCAGTCCTGTTCGCGGTACCGGTCGGTGCCAAGTATGTGGCGCCGCACCAGGTTTCGGGCACTTGAACAGCTGTCATCTAATTCACACCAGCGCTATCGGGACAAATCGCCCCAAGCTGAGCACTGTCCCCCGCAGGCCGAAACGCGCCGCGGTACCCCTACCGAACCTGGCGGCCGAACCCCCGCCGTACCCCCGCCGAAGTGCGGTAACTCCGGCCGGTCCTGACCGGCACCAGTTACCGCGCTTCGCCAAGGGGGTGGCGCGCGGGAGGGGGACAGGACCTGCGGGGACCTTGAGCGCTGCCACGCCTGGTAAGCGCTCCAGGTCCCCGCAGACCTGGCTCCAAGTCCCGGACCAGCCGGGACGGCCCAAGCCCCGAAGAGCCGGGACGGCCGCTGACCCGGCCGTCCCGGCTACGGGATACCCACGCGCCGACCGCACGTGGGCACCAGATCCGAGGTTCCCCACCTCCATACGCTCCGCGAGAACCGGGACGAGGTGTCCTGAATCACCCCGCTCCGGTCACCACCTGAGCCCCAGCCGGCCCCTCGTGGTGCTCTCCCGTCGCGTACACCCGGAAGTACGCCGAGCCCGGCGCGACCGGTTCAACGAGGAGAAGAAATTTCTGCGGATCCGCGAGGGAGCCGAACCTCGGCCCGCACCCCAGGGCCCGCATCCTGCAGAAACACGGTTCCGCGGTGCCGGGAGACGAGTTCGCGCACGATAGCGAGGCCGAGCCCGGATCCGCCCGCGTCCCTGCTGCGCGCGTCGTCGAGCCGGGTGAACCGGCCGAACACGCGCTCGCGGTCGGCCTCGGGGATCCCGGCGCCGTCGTCGGTCACCGCCACCACGGCCCACGGGCCGGACTCCGAGACCGTGACCCGGACCGACGAGGCCGCGTGCCGGACCGCGTTGTCGAGCAGGTTAGCGACGATCCGGGTCAGGGCATCGGGATCCCCGGCCGTCCACACCGGATCCGCCGACGAGACGACGGGCGCCACCCGCGCCTCGCTGTAGCGCTGCGCGAGCCCGTCGACGAGCGCCGCCAGGTCCACCGGCTCGGACCGCACCGGGGCCGCGCCCTCCCCCGAGCGCGCGAGCAACAGCAGGTCGTTGGTGAGGCGGGACAGCCGGTCGAGGTCCACGAGCAGGTCGCTCGCGGTGGCGGTCCAGTCGGCGCGATCGCCGAGGTGCTGGGCGACTTCGAGCTGGGTCCGCATGGAGGCCAGCGGGCTGCGCAGCTCGTGGGCGGCGTCCGCGACGAAGGCCCGCTGCCGCCGCCGGGAGGACTCCAGCCTGGCCAGCATCCCGTTGAGGGTGACCGCGAGCCGGTGGATCTCGTCGGGCGGATCCGGTACGGGCAGCAGCGTGGCCGATCCGGTGCCGGTGATCTCCTCGGCGCCCCGGCGCAGCGCCTCGACGGGCCGCAGGGTCTTGCCGATCAGCCACCAGGCGATCAGCGCGACGGCCCCGACGAGCAGCGGGAAGAAGATCAGCAGGGCGGTCCGCAGCAGCCGGGTGCTGGATTCGAGCTGGGCGACCGGGGCGGCGACGACGATGAGGCGCGGATCCGTGGACGGGCCGGCGGTGACCGCGACGATCCGCAGCGGACCGTCGGTGAGCGCCCGGTCCCCCGGCACGACGAGCCGCTGCCCCGCCCGGACCGCGGCGAGCTCGCGCGGCTCCAGCATCGGGGTCAGCTCGGCCCCGCTGGACGCCGCCCGGACCCGGTTCTGCGCGTCGAGCACCTGGACCGCGGCGACCTGCGTGCCCAGGTTGGTGATCGGGCTGACCAGGCGGCCGCTCTCGTAGAGGTCCTTGACGGTCTGTGCCGTGCGCAGGGCTCCGGCGTCGACGGTCTTCTGCACGACGTACTGCAGGGATCCGGCGAGCACGACCCCGCCGACCAGCAGTCCCGCGCTGAGCCCGGCGAGCCCGAGCAGGATCAGCCGGGCGCGCAGCCCGAGCGACCGGAACGGCCGCACGTCAGCCCTCGTCCCGCGCGAGCCGGTACCCGGCACCCCGGACCGTCACGAGCGACCGCCGCCCGAACGGGACGTCAACCTTGCGCCGCAGGTACCCGACGTAGACCTCGACCACGTTCGGATCGCCGTCGTAGTACTGGTCCCACACGTGTTCGAGGATCTCGGTCTTCGACACGACCTCGTCGGCCCGCCTGAGCAGGTACTCCAGCAGCGCGAACTCGCGGGGCGTGAGGGCGATCTCGGTGCCGTCCCTGGCGACCCGCCTGCTCGCCGGATCCAGTTCCAGCCCCCCACACGACAGCACGGCCGGCCGCTCGGGCGCCCCGCGCCGCAGCAGGGCCCGCAGCCGCGCGAGCAGCACCACGTACGAGAACGGCTTGGTGAGGTAGTCGTCGGCGCCCACGTCGAGGCCGTCCGCCTGGTCGTATTCGCCGTCCTTGGCCGAGAGCATGAGCACGGGCACCCAGTTCTCGTCGGCCCGGAGCGCCTGCACGACCCGGTACCCGGACAGCCGGGGCAGCATCACATCGAGCACGATCGCGTCGTACGAGCCCTCACGGGCGAGCTGAAGGCCGGACTCGCCGTCGTGCGCGACGTCCACGGCGAAGCCCTCGGCCTGTAGTCCGCGCTGCAACGCCGCCGCGAGACGGGTCTCGTCCTCCACCACCAGCAACCGCATGCCGCCAGCCTGCCGCATGTCCGCTGAGGATCACCTGAGGACCTCCTCAGGAGCTCTCAGAGTCCTCACAGCAAGGTTGGCGCAGGATGGGTTCAGCTCAGGACGAGCGAAAGGGGATTTTTCGATGTCTGTTCTGTCATCCCGGCCAGCGCTGCGGTGGGCGCTGCCAGCCGGTGTCGTCGCCGTGGCGATCGCCTCGGTCGGAGGCGGCACCGTGCTCGCCGCCAACGCCAAGCCCACCCTGCCGAACCGGACCGCCGCGCAGCTCCTCGTGGACCTGCAGACGGCCAAGGTCGACGGCCTGTCCGGGACGGTGGTCGCCAAAGCGGACCTCGGCCTGCCCGCGCTCCCCCAGATGGGCGGCGGCAGCGCGGACCTGACCTCGCTGGTCACCGGCGCGCACACGCTGCGGGTCTGGTACGCCGGCGACACGAAGGCCCGGGTGGCGCTGCTGGACACGCTCGGCGAGTCCGACGTGATCCGCAACGGCAAGGACGTGTGGACCTGGGCCAGCCAGGGCAACAAGGCCAGCCACTACACGATCCCCGCGAACCTCGACCGGGAGGACGCGAAGAAGCGGCTCCCGGCGAACGTGCCGAAGACCCCGCAGGACGCGGCGGACCAGGCGCTCAAGCTCATCGATCCGACGACGACGGTCACCACCGACGGCGCGGCCAGCGTCGCGGGGCGGGACGCCTACGAGCTCAAGCTCGCGCCGAAGGACGCCTCGTCGAAGGTCCAGTCGATCCAGCTCGCGGTGGACTCGGAGACGAAGATCCCGCTGCGGGTGCGGGTGTTCGCCAAGGGCACCCAGGACCCGGCGATCGAGATCGGCTTCACCCAGCTCTCGGTCGCCAAGCCCGGCGACTCGAACTTCCGCTTCAACCCGCCGCCCGGCGTGAAGGTCACCGAGGAGAAGGCCCCGGGCATGACCGCCGGAGCGCCTGACAAGGCCACCACCCCGGACAAGACGACCCCCGACAAGGCTGCGCCGGGCAAGGCGGCGCCGGGCAAGGCGGCGCCGGGCAAGGGCACGCCGGACAAGACCGGCAAGGGCATGGGCCTCCCGGGCGGAGCGAAGGTCGTCGGCACGGGCTGGACCTCGGTCGCGGTGATCCCCACCGGCGGCAAGGGGCTCCCGCAGAGCGCCGGCCAGCTGACCGGCGTGCTGAACTCCCTGCCCAGGGTCTCCGGATCCTGGGGCAGCGGCCGGCTGCTCAGTTCCAAGCTCTTCTCGGTGCTGCTCACCGACGACGGCCGGATCGTCGCCGGCGCGGTGACCCCCGAGAAGCTGTACGCGGCGGCGAAGTGAGTGCAGTACACACGGCGGGCCCGGTCACCGGGCCCGCCGTGGGCTCTCAGGGACTCACCAAGCGATTCCGGTCGGGCCAGGTGGCCGTCGACGGCATCAACCTCGATGTCCCCAGCGGATCGGTGTACGGGTTCCTCGGTCCCAACGGGTCCGGGAAGACCACGACGATCCGGATGCTGCTCGGGCTGATCCGCCCGACCGCCGGATCCGCGCAGCTGCTCGGCCACACCATGCCGGACGGCGCTGGCTCGGCGCTGCCGAAGGTGGGCGCCCTCGTCGAGGGACCGGCGTTCCACCCGTACCTTTCGGGCGTCGACAACCTGCGCCGGCTCGACGCGGCGGACCGCAACGCCGATCCGCGGACCGCGAAGGCGCGCATCAACCACGCGCTCGACCGGGTCGGCATGCTGGCGGCGGCGAAGAAGCGCTACCGCAACTACTCGCTCGGGATGCGCCAGCGGCTCGCGATCGCCGCGGCCCTGCTCCAGCCCCGTGACCTGCTGATCCTGGACGAGCCGACCAACGGCCTGGACCCGCAGGGCACCCGCGAGGTCCGTGGGCTGATTGGTGAGCTGGCCAGCCACGGGTCCACCGTCATGCTGTCGACCCACCTGCTGGCCGAGGTCGAGCAGGTGTGCACCCACGTCGGGGTGATGCACGTCGGCAAGCTCGTCGCGCAGGGTCCGCTGCCGGAGTTGCAGGCGGCCGCGGCCCCGCGGGTCCGGCTGGAGACCGGCGAGCCGACGCAGGCCACGGCCACGCTCGAACGGCTCGGCCTGACCCAGATCGAACACTCGCCGGGCGTGGTCACGGCGGTGCTCGGCGGGGCCGAGCCGGAGAAGGTCGTGGCGAGCCTGGTCCACGACGGGGTGCCGGTGCGGGGCTTCACGGTGGCCGCCCCCGGCCTGGAGGACCTGTTCGTCTCGCTCACGGGGGAGGGCTTCGATGTCAGTGGCTAGGGTCTCAGCGGCTGGGGTGTCAGTACCTGAGGTGGGGGCGCCCGTCGTGGCGGTCCGTAAGCCGCCGTTGTTCAGTACCCGCATGTACCGGTCCGAGCTGACGCTGATCTTCGGCCGCCGCCGCAACCAGATGGGTCTCGTAGTGCTCGGCATCGTGCCGATCATCATCGGGATCGCGCTGAAGATCGCGGGCGGCGACGGCACCGACGGCCCGCCGCTGTTGTCAGGCGTGACCCGGAACGGCCTGTTCCTGGCCATGGCAGCGCTGTTCATGGAGCTGCCGCTGTTCCTCCCGCTCGCGGTCGCGGCGATCTCCTCGGACGCGGTGGCCGGGGAGGCCAACCTCGGCACCCTGCGCTACCTGCTCGCGGTCCCGGTGAACCGGACCCGGCTGCTCGCGGTGAAGTTCGCCGCGATCGTCACGTTCTGCTTCGCCTCGACGCTCCTGGTCGCCGCGGTCGGATCCGTCACGGGCCTGGTGCTGTTCGACCACCAGTCGGCGACCCTGCTCTCGGGCACCCAGGCCTCGTTCGGCGCGGCGCTGTGGCGGCTGCTGCTGATCTGCCTGTACCTGGCGCTGTGCATGGTCTCGGTGGGGGCGATCGGCATGTTCGTCTCGACGCTGACCGAGCAGCCGATCGGCGCCACGATCGGCATCGTGATCCTGACGATCACCAGCCAGATCCTGGACCAGTTCCCGCAGCTCTCGGCGATCGGCCCGTACCTGCCGACGCACTGGTGGATGTCGTTCGCGGACCTGCTCCGGGATCCGATGGCGTTCGACTCGATCCAGAAGGGGCTGCTGTCGGTGGCCGTGTACACGGTCCTGTTCGGATCCCTGGCGTGGGCGCGCTTCGCCGGCAAGGACGTGTCCAGCTAGCGTCTGCTCAGTGTCAGGGTTGCTGTTGCCGCAGTTGCGGTGGTTGGGATCCTGGCCACTGGTGATCTGGCTCGTAGCGTCGCTGCCGCCCCTTGTGGGGCTGGTCTGCATGGGTTGTGCCGATCGCTGGTGG
>JAOPVE010000510.1 GCA_025963185.1 Actinomycetes bacterium | reverse complement strand
GTGATACGAGGCCACCAGCTTGTCCCCACCCAGCTTCGAGGCCGCATACGGCGACTGGGTGTTCTCCGGATGGCTCTCACTGATCGGCACACTCTGCGCACTGCCATAAGTCTCCGACGTGGAGGTATGCACCAGCCGCGGCGTCCCCTCCGCCCGCACCGCCTCCAAAACATGCAACGTGCCGATCACATTCGTATCCACGTACGACCGCGGCGCCGTGTAGGAGTACGGGATCGCGATCAACGCGGCCAGGTGATACACCGCCTCGGCCCCGCGGACCAGGCCCAGCACCGACCCCGGATCCCGGACATCACCCAGCACCACCTCAACCCGGCCCATCACCTCGGCCGGCAGCGTGTCCAGCCAGCCCCACGACGCGAACGAGTTGTACTGCACCATCGCCCGCACCCGATGCCCCCGGGTCACCAGCTCCTCCACCAGATGCGAACCGATGAAACCCTCGGCCCCGGTCACTGCGACGACTGACTCCATGCGTGTGTGCCTTTCTCTTCGGTGGTTTGGTCGGATGTCAGCGGTGCCTCGTCGCCAGGCCGAGCGCCTGGCAGGCGTGCACCAGCAGGGCAAGCCCGAGCACGCCCGAGGCGGCGAGCTGGGCGAGGTCCGCCGGGACGGCGTAGCCGAGCCACGCCGCGCCCGCCAGCACGCCACCCTCGGCGGCCAGCGCGGCGACGGAGACGGCGATCACCGGGATCGTGATGCCGGCCGAACGCAGGGACAGCGCGGCGAACAACGCGGCCCCCAGTGCCAGCGCGGAGAAGAACAGCCGCGGCGTGACGTCGAGCCCCAGCCGGATCGCCAGCCCGCCCAGGCAGCCGGCGATCGCCGCCAGCAGCACCAGGTAGGCCAGGGTGGCGGCCAGCAGGGTCAGGCGGGAGCGCACCCGGAAGCTGCGCAGGGTGGCGGTCCGCTGGAGGAGTTTGTGGGCGCGCCGCCGGTAGGCGAACAGCAGCCACTCGGCGATCCCCATCGACAGGGAGAGGGGGAGCGCGACGAGTGCGGCGCTGCCCGCGGGGGATCCGGCGCCGAGGATCGCCACGATCGTCCCGAACGTCAGCAGCGCGCCCGTGACCAGGCCGAACAGTGCGTGCGGTACTGCTCCGGCCAGGTCGGCCAGGGTGATCGTGCGGCCCTTCGCGCGGCGGCCGCCGTAGCTGCGGGCGAACGCCAGGATCGCGGTGGCCGCGACGGTCCCGAGGGAGCATGCCCACACCCACATCGGGATCGGCCCCTTGAGCTGCGCGGTCACCCCGGCGGGACCCGCGGCCAGCGCGCCGGACGTGAGGAACGCGATCGCGCCGGACACCCCGGGGGTGAGCGCCACGAGCAGCCACCACTCGCCGCCGGTGACGAGGACGACGGTCGCCGTCACCAGGTACACGGCCTGGGCCAGCGCGAACACCATGGGGATCGGGGCCACGTGCAGCGAGGCGGCCACGCCGCCGGTCAGGGGCAGCAGCACGGCGAGGACGGCGAGCATGCCCCGGCGCAGGATCCGCGCGGCGCCGGGACGGTCGGCCCGCCCGATCCGCAGGTAGCCGAGGTAGGACAGGGCCTCGCTGGCGGCCCAGGCGGTGAGCAGCGAGAGGACGATCGTGCCGGTGGTGGCCGGACCGCCGCCGACGTGCTGCGACGCGACCAGGTACAGCAGCCCGGGTAACCCGAACAGGACCCCGCGCAGCACGTGGTGGACCGCGTTGCTGCGCCACACCTCGGGCACCGTGGGCCGTTCACCCGGATCCAGGAACGATCCGCTGAAAAGCTGGTCGGCGAGGGAGAAGACGTCCCGGTGGCCGTACTTGACCGAGGCCACGTTGTCGTTGATGCCGTCCGCCTCCAGACGCGCGGCGATCTCCAGGGAGTCCACGGCGGCCGCGCAGGTGTGCTGCATGTCCCTGGCGAGGGCCGCGACGCTCTCGGTCTGCGGGACCCGCTGCGGCGGCGGTGCGGGGGCGACCCACGGGACCAGCTTGGTCAGGGTCGTGTGGCCGCTCATCGGGTCGCCCTCCGCGCGGACGGGACGCCGGCCAGCTCGGCGTAGATCGCCCGGAACGTGCCGACGGCCTGCTCGACGGTGAAGAACTCCAGCGCCCGGGTGCGCGCCCCGGCGCCGAGCTTGTTGCGCAGGTCCGCGTCGCGCAGGAGCTGGACGCAGGCCGCGGCCATGGCCTCTGGGTCGCGGGGCGGGACGACGAGGCCGGTGTCTCCGACGGCCTCGGTGACCCCGCCGACGTCCGTGGAGACCGTGGCGCGGCCCGCGGTCATCGCCTCGATCAGCGTGTAGGGGAAGCCCTCGCTGATGCTGGACAGGGCGACGACGTGCCCGGCCGCGTACGCGTCGAGGATGTTGTCGACGCGCCCCTCCAGGGTGGCGGCGCCGTCGAGCTTGAGCTCGACGATCAGGTCCCGGCAGCGGTCGCGGTAGGGCTCGTTGCCGGCCGGGGTGCCACCGAAGAGCCGCAGCCGCGCGTCCGGGATCTGCTTGCGGACCAGCGCGAACGCGTGGACCAGGGTCTCGACGTCCTTGATCGGGTCGATCCGCCCGGCCCAGCTGATCGTCGGCGCGGCGGGCTCGGCGCCGGCCGGCGGGAAGTGCTCGGGGTCCACTCCGTTGTAGACGGTCTGCAGCCGGGCCGGATCCGCGCCGCCGCGCAGCTCCCACCGCTGGTTGTAGCGGTTGCCCGGCGTGATCAGGTCCGCGTTGCGGTACCCGGCCGAGCACAGCCGCCGCAGGAACCCCAGCATGAGCGCCTTGACCGGCCACGAATACGGGCTGTTGCCGTACTCCAGGTAGCGCTCACGCAGGTAGACGCCATGCTCGGTGAGGATGAACGGGGTGCCGTGGGTCCACTTCGCGGACAGGCAGACCAGCACCGCGAGGCCGTTGGTGACGGCGTGGCTCACGTCGGAGTCCAGCGCGGGGCGGAACAGCGGGCGCAGGGCGTGCTCCAGCAGGTCCACGGCCGTGACGGCGTCGTGGACCGTCGGGGCGATCCCCGCCTCGTCCAGCTCACCGCGCGCCTGCCAGGCGTCGAGCACCCAGCCGACGGCGTCCTCGCTGCGCAGGGCTGCCTCGACCGACTCGGTCCAGGACAGCTCGTGCAGTTCGCGCAGCAGGTCGGTGAACGTGTCGGCGGGGGAGTCCGGATCGCCGAGCAGGTCGTCGATCAGCTCGCAGTACAGCATTTCGAACCGCCGGGCGGCCCGGCCGGTCAAGGCCGGGCCCCCGGGAGGCGGGCCCCACAGCGGGAAGCCGGTCACCCGGACGTGGGACGGGAGGTCCCACACCACAGGCTCGCTGCCGCTGCCGGTGATGGCCGCGACGTGGAAGCTCTTCTCGGGCATGCCCCGCAGGAGCTGGTCGCACCACACGCTGACCCCTCCGTACGAGTGCGGATACGTGCCTTCGGTGACGAGCGTGATCTCCACGGCGGAGGGCTCACCTCTTCCTTCCTGGATCGGTTCGCGGAACGGAACGTCAGGCCGCCGGGACCGTCAGCGTCAGGGTCGGCGACAGCCCGGCGGTCTGGGCGTACGCGGACCGCTCCCCGGCGTAGGCCGTACCGAACGTGGCGGTGCTGCCGAGCAGGCCGACGGTCTTGGTGCCCTCGGGCATCGTCAGCGGGATCTGGGCCGACGAGGGCCCGGTGATCGTCACCTTGCCGTCCTGCACGTAGCCGCTGACCGTCCCGTTGGCGAGCACGGTCTTCCACAGGGACTCGCGCTGGAGCTGCGCGCCGATCTCGGACATCCGCTGGTTGACGATCGGGGTGCTGTCCGCGAACAGCCCCTTGTACGCGCCGAGGATGCTGTCCAGGACCGGGTAGATGATCCGGTCCTCAGTCAGGTTCGACTGGTGGACGTAGTGCGGCCGCGGGTCGTTGCTCAGGATGTGCGACAGCGCGACCGCGGTCTCGGTGGGCACGATCTTGCTGTCGAATCCCGTGGCGGGGTCCATCGGCGCCAGGCACGTCGTGGTGGCGGGGTTGTCCTCGCAGAGTCCGCTGCCGCCGTTGGCGCGGCTGGCGTAGATCCAGTTGTACTCGGCGGCTTCTTCGCTCTTCTTCGCCACGTTGAAGAAGATGTTCATCGGGTGCCGCGGCACCGTCAGGGCGGATCCGACCTTGCGCTGGTTCGGATCGCGGGAGTGGTCGCTGCCGGCCCACAGGATCCCGGTCTGGGTGAACGCCGGTCCGAGGTTGGGGTTGTCGGCGGGCTGCTGCGGGAGGATGAAGAATCCCGAGTGCTCACCGGTCACCAGCTCGCCCGCCTGGATCGGCACGCCGTTCTGCGTCGCCCAGGTCTTGTTCTGGGTGATCTGGCTGACGATGTCGGCCTTGGTGACGTACTGGACGGCGCCCGCCGCGTTCGTGGTGCACTTCCATGGCACCACCGAGACGTCCTGCACGCAGCCGAGGAACGGGTGCTCGTAGGTGTGGTTACCCCACCGGAACTGGGCCTTGTTTGCCAGGAACGAGGTGGCCAGCGGGTCGCTTCCGGTCGCGGTCACCTGCTGGGCGCTGCCGCCGGCGTTGAAGTACAGGTCGAACGTGAAGCCGTTGTCCTTCTGCCACTGGACGGCCTTGGTCACGTCGTCGGGCACCATCCGGATGTCCGGGGTGGTGACCGCCGGGTCGGTGCAGTTCTCGCCCGGCGTGCAGTGCCCGGTGACGCTCCACCGGCTGTCGGGCAGGAAGATGTCGTCCACGTGCAGGGCGAAGTAGTTGCGCTGGTAGCCGAAGTGGATGCCCTTGGTCATCCAGGTCACCAGCCCGTGCGCGAGCAGCCGGAACTGGCGCTGCGCCGGGTTGAACGCGAACGTCAGCACCATCTCGGTGCGGCCGGAGTGGGTGTAGACGCCCGCGAGGACCCCGCTGCCGGACATGTTCGGGTAGTTGACGGTGACCATCGGCTCGAAGTGGCCGGTCACCTTCGGGTCGTCGGGCATCGGGGCGGCGAGGAAGGCGTAGCTCTCGTCGACCGAGGTGCTGTTGTCCTCGAACGGCACGGGACCGTCCAGGTAGCGGAACGGACCGGACTTACCGGCGGCCGTGACGGCCGCGGTCTTGCCGTCCAGCGGGCCGAGGTAGCCGGGGTAGGTGAGGCCGACGGCGGGACTGGCGTAGGTGAACGCGTCCACCTGCCGGATCCCGAACTTGGCCTCGTACGCCGACAGCACGGTCAGCTCGGTCGCGTTGCCGAAGGGATTCTCGTTCGGCAGCACCACGGACTGGAACTTCGCCACCGCCACCGATCCGGAGGTGGTTTCCAGGAACGCGGCGGTGATCTTCTGCCTGCTGGCCACCCGCAGGTCGATCGCGGTGACCGGTACCCCCTCGGACGCGAGCTGACCACGGATCGCCTCGACCGTGGCGCTGCCGTCGGTGACCACGAGTGCCCGGAGGGTGATCCGCGGGCCCACGGCGGCCTGTCCCGGCGAGGGGCCGAAAGTCAGGACGGCCAATATCGCGAGGACAGTGGAAATGAGTAAACGAAATAGGCGCACGGTAGTGCCTCCGGAGTTAACGAATTGCCGAGAGCGCCGGAAGCGTATCGGGGGTTTGCGGGACCAAGTTGCCCGCCGGGATCCACCTATCGGATGACTCACAACATTTACCGATCGTGATCGGGGTGAACGCTGAAAAGAGCCGATGAGAGCCGTTCCGGCCGACGCTATTCCACCGTTACAGCAGACTTTCTGTGACACGCCGACTAATTTTCCGGAGTGAGCCAGTTCCCATTGTGTGCGGCCCTGAGCTGGCCTGAATCGGTCAGGCTGCGTGCCCATCACCGTCTTATCGACTCAGCGGGGCACCCGGTAACGGGCTCGGCGCAAACCGCGCGCGAATTAATCAGCGATCAGTCTTCTGATCGCCGTTCACGAAACGCCCGCCTGGCCGGCATGGGACGAATCGCGCCGCGATCTCGGCCATTATTGCCCGCATGAGGTCATATTTGATGGGGCGCCGCGGAGCGTCGAGAGTCGCGCTACTCGCGGCGCTGGCGGCGGGCGGGGCGCTCGTCGCCATGGGCCTGCCCGGGACCGCCGGGGCGGCCCGGATCGACTCCGTGAACGGCCGCCCGCTGCCCGCCGCGAGTGCGCCCCGGGCGGCCGTGAAGGCGACCGCCGACCCCTTCGTCGTGATGGCCGCGGGGGACATCTCGACGCGCTGCGGGGCATCGGCCGGCTGGGCCTGCCCCGCCGAGCGCACCGCACGCCTGGTCGAGGCCGCCGATCCCACGTTCGTGCTGCCGCTCGGGGACAACCAGTACGACTACGGCACCCTCGGCTCCTACGAGCGCTTCTACGACACCACCTGGGGCCGGTTCAAGAGCATCACCCGCCCGGTGCCCGGCAACCACGAGAGTTACGACCCGGCCGGATCGACATCCGGCTACCGCGACTACTTCGGCGACCGGGCCACCCCCGACGGCACCACCTACTACAGCTACGACCGCGGCGACTGGCACTTCGTCGCGCTGGACTCCAACCTCTCGATGGCCGACATCTCCGAGCAGAACGCCTGGCTCGAGAACGACCTGTCGAACAACAGCCGCGACTGTGTGCTCGCCTACTGGCACCACCCGCAGTTCAGCTCCGGATCGCACGGGCTCAACCCGCTCAGCCGCGGGGTGTGGCGCACCCTGTACGCGCACCACGCCGACCTGATCCTCAACGGGCACGACCACCTGTACGAGCGGTTCGCCCCGCAGGATCCGTCCGGTGACGCCGACCCCGAGGGGATCCGCGAGTTCGTCGTCGGCACCGGCGGCGCGACCCTGCGCGACTTCGTCCGGATCGTCGACAACAGCCAGGTCCGGCGGGAGCGCGTCTACGGCGTGCTCAAGCTGACCCTGTCCGACAGCGGATACCAGTGGGGGTTCGTCCGGGACAACGGCTCGGTGACCGACCAGGGTACGGCGAACTGCCACTAAGGCTGCTGTCCGATGTACCTCACGACTTCGCGCAAGACCCCCGAGATCCGGACCGGCCCCGGCGTGCGCGCCAGGGCCGGCCGGATCGGGGCGAACGTCCTCGCGCTCGGCATCGTCAGCATGGTCACCGACGTCTCGTCCGAGATGGTCACGGCGGTCCTGCCGCTGTACCTGGTGGCGGGGCTCGGCCTGAGCCCGCTGCAGTTCGGGTTCCTCGACGGCCTCTACACCGGCATGACCGCGCTGCTGCGGCTCGCCGGCGGCCACCTCGCGGATCGCTGGCAGCGCCGCAAGGCCGTCGCCTGCGCCGGGTACGCGATCTCGGCCGCCAGCCGCCTCGCCCTCTACGCGGCGGGCAGTTCGGTGCCCGCCCTGGGCGCCGCCCTCGCCGCGGACCGGGCCGGCAAGGGCCTGCGGACCGCCCCGCGCGACGCCCTGATCGCGCTCAGCGCCCCGCCGGACCAGCTCGGCCGCGCCTTCGGTGTACACCGCGCGCTCGACACCACCGGCGCCATGCTCGGGCCGCTCGCCGCATTCGGGCTGCTCACCGCCACCGCCGGCGCGTACGACTCCGTCTTCGTCGTGAGCACCTGCGTGGGGGTCCTGGGCGTGGTGCTGCTCGTGCTGTTCGTCCGCGATCAGCGCCGGCCGGTCCCCGCCGCCGGTGCCGTCTCGCCCGCCGCCGCCCTCGCGCTGCTCGCCGCGGCCCCCTTCCGCCGGCTCTGCCTCGCCGCGATCGTGCTCGGTCTCGCCACGATCAGCGACGCCTTCCTCTATCTCCTGCTGCGCCAGGAGTTTGGCCTGCCCGCCCAGTACTTCCCGCTGCTCCCGCTCGGGACCGCCGCGAGCTACCTGCTGCTCGCCGTGCCGTTCGGCCGCCTCGCCGACCGGATCGGCCGCCGCACGATGTTCCTCGCCGGGCACGGCGCCCTGCTCGCCGCGTACGGCGTCCTGCTGTGGCCGCGATCCGGAACCGGGACGTGGACCACGTTCGAGCAGTGGCCGCGCACCAGCCCGGCGGTGTACGCGGCGGGGGCGGCAGTCCTGCTGCTGCACGGAATCTTCTACGCCGCCACCGACGGCGTGCTCATGGCCGCCGCCGCCACGCTGCTGCCCGCGCACCTGTCCGGCAGCGGCATGGCCCTGCTCCAGACCGGGCAGGCGCTCGCGCGGCTCTGCGCGTCCGTCGCGTTCGGAGCCCTCTGGACCCTCTGGGCGGCCCGATCGGCCCTCGCCGCCGCCGCTCTCGCGCTGGCCCTCGCCGCCGGGATCGCCGTCCTCCTGCTTCCCCGCACCCCACCGAAGGATCGCCTGTGAACACCCGCATCAGGCTGGCGCTCGCCGCCGCCGCCACTCTCGCCCTCGCCACGGTCGGCGGCGTCTACACCGTCCACGCCGCTGGGAGGGCTGCAGCCGGCCAGGCTCCAGACCGGCAACGCAGCAGCGGATCCGGAGACCGCGGGCTCGTCCTCGATGCCACCGGGCAGCTCGTCTACCGGAACATCGCCGGCAACGTGGCCGGGGTGCCGGTGGCCGATCCGACCGCCCCGCCCGTCGTGTCCGGCCTGCGCTGTGCCCGGTTCTCGGCCGCGCACGGCACCGGGATCTGCCTCACCCAGCCCGGCGCGCTCGGCACGTCCGATGCCGTCGTGCTCGACGCGGCACTCAAACCCATCCGCCGGATCCCGCTCGGGGGGATCCCCAGCCGCGCCCGGGTCTCGGCATCGGGCCGGATGATCTCGTGGACCGTCTTCATGCGCGGCGACTCCTACCTGAGCACCGGGTTCTCGGCCGGTACCTCCATCCTGGACACCAAGTCCGGCCAGCTCATCGCCAACATCGAGACCCTCGCCCTGACCAAGGACGGCAAGCAGTACTACTCCCCGGACGTGAACTACTGGGGCGTCACGTTCGCCGCCGACGACAACCGCTTCTACGCCAGCCTGTCGACCAAGGGAAAGACCTACCTCGTGCAGGGCGACCTGGCGAACTGGTCGGCCCGGACCGTCCGCGAGAACGCCGAGTGCCCGTCCCTCTCACCAGACAACACCCGGATCGTCTTCAAGAAGCGGGTTCGGGCCTCGGCCGACAAGCCGTGGCGGCTCTACGTCCTCGACCTGGAGAGCGGCACCGAGACCCCGCTCGCCGAGACGCAGAGCATCGACGACCAGGCCCTCTGGCTGGACAACGAGACGGTCGCCTACGCGCGATCCGGGGTGGGGGACCTGGATCCGTCGCAGGTCGCCGGGGCGAACCCGGCGGGCGTGGACGTGGGTCCGGCCGCGCACTGGGACATCTACTCGGTGCCGGCCGACGGATCCGGATCGCCACAACTGCTCGTCCCCGGCGGATCCTCACCGACGCTCCTGCGCTGACTGGTCCCTTGCCGCATTCGATAGCGTGCGCTTGTGGACGGTCGATCGCGGTGGGGGGTTGCGGTGGTTCGGGTTCCGCTTGCGGTGCTGGGTGGCGTGGTGAGTGGCGTCGTGGCGTTGTTAGCCGGGGGGTGTGACCCGACGCCGAAACCGGCCCCGCCGATCAAGGTCAGTCCCAGCGCCAGCGTCGACCCGAAGGCAAAGGTCGAGGCGGACTACCTCGCCTACTGGTCCGCCCTCAAGGCCGCCCACGAGGCCAGCAACCCGTCCTACCCCGACCTGCGAAAGCACGCCACCGGCGATCAGCTCCAAAAGGCGATGCAGGCGATCGAGAGTCTGCGGTCCGGGGGTCTCCAGTTGCGTGGCGATGTCACCCACGAGAGCAAGGTCGTCAGCCTCACGGGCTCGGTCGCCAACATCGACGATTGCATCGACACGAGCGGGCGCACGCTGTTCGACAGGAAGTCCGGCAAGCCGCACACCCCCCAGCCGTCGGGAGATCGGAAGAGCACACG
>JAOPVE010000501.1 GCA_025963185.1 Actinomycetes bacterium | reverse complement strand
TTCTCCCCGGGCATGACCGAGACGAGCCTGCTCCCGATGGCGGCCAACGCGGCCGGCCTGGATCTGGGCGTGCTCTTGCGCGACCTCGTAGAGCTAACAATCGCCCGCGGATCTGCCACCCTGGCGGTCACCGCGTCCTGACCCCCGCCGGGCTTGTGCGCTCGGGTGCCGTGATGTTGGCGGACCAGTTTCGGTGGCGCGACCGCCGTGCCCGCTGTCGAAGTGCGGTAACTGCGGCCGGTCCTGGCCGGTCATAGTTACCGCACTTCGCGGTTTTGGGGTTCGGGCGGTGGGCCGGGTGTCGGGGGCGAGACTAGTGGTGTTGGAGACGAAAAAAGTTCTCAAAAGGGGTGAATCGCTGCCCGAAACGGGCTCAGCGGGCTGCCCTCATGGTGGTCGGGGGGTCGGTTACCGAGACCCCGGTGAAGTAGGGCGCAGCTTGTCATAATCCCGCCACGATTCGAACTTGGCGTCCGATCCGGCTCTCAGCCCGTCAGATCGAGCCAGAAATGGACCTCGTCGCGGTCGTCGCCGGATCCGACGCGGATCGCCCCGGGGATCCGGCCGACCTCGCGGTAGCCGCAGCGCTCGTAGAAACGCTCGGCACCGGTGCCGCTGCGGGTCATCAGGGTCAGCGCTTCGAGTCCGAGTTTGTCGCGGGCCACCCGGGCCGCCTCGTCCATCAGGCGTCGCCCGAGACCGCCGCCCTGCCAGTCCGGATCGACCTGAACCCGGTACACCGTTCGCCAGTGCCGCCGCAGGACGCTCTCGCTTTCGGCCAGCAGCAGCCAGGCGATGACGGTCGGCTCGCCGCCGGGATCCGGGCCGGGCACGGCGAGGCAGACCAGCGAGTCCTCGCCGGCCTCCACCCGCGCGAAGGACCGGGCGGCCGTCGGTTCGATCTGGTCCGCGGTGACCGGTGCGACGAATCCGACCGAGCCGCCCGCGTTCGTCACCCGGGCCCACATGCCGATCAGGTGCTCGCGCAAACCCTCGGTGAGCGGCGGATCGACGAGTACGAACGGTTCGGCCTCGGGTGGCCGGGGCACCGGGATCGACTGCGTCGCCGTCACGCCTTCTCGACCCGCGTGTGCACGCCCATGGTCTCGGCGATCCGCTCGAGATCGTCCACGGATCCGAACTCGATCGTGATCCGTCCCTTGCGGCGGCCGAGGTCGACCCGGACTCGGGTGTCGAACCGGTCGGCAAGCCGATCCGCGAGATCCTCCAGGCCGGGGGAGCGCGGCTTGGACCGGCGGACGGGCGCGGCCTTGGCGGGCGCGTCGGATCCGGCCATCGCGACGATCTCTTCGGTCGCGCGTACAGAGAGGCCCTCGGCGACGATCCGGGTGGCCAGCGCTTCCTGCTGCTCGGGCGTCGGCAGCGCGAGCAGTGCGCGCGCGTGGCCCGCCGAGAGCACGCCTGCCGCCACTCGCCGCTGGACCGCCGGCGGGAGGTTCAGCAGCCGGATCGTGTTAGAGATCTGAGGACGGCTCCGGCCGATCCGCCGGGAAAGTTCTTCCTGGGTTGCCCCGAACTCGACGAGCAACTGCTGGTACGCGGCCGCCTCTTCGAGCGGGTTCAGGTTCGACCGGTGGATGTTCTCCAGCAGCGCGTCGCGCAGCATCGCGTCGTCGGTGGTGTCGCGGATGATCGCCGGGATCGTCTCACGGCCGATCGCCTTGCTGGCGCGCCACCGGCGCTCACCCATGATCAGCTCGTACTCGCCCGGGCCGGTCTCGCGGACCACGACCGGCTGCAGGATCCCGACCTCGGTGATCGACGCCTTGAGCTCTTCGAGTGCTTCCTCGTCGAAGACGGTCCGTGGCTGCTTCGCGTTCGGGACGATCGAGTCGACCGGCAGCTCGCGGAACTTCGCGCCGGGCACGGGCTCCAGTTCCGGACCGTCCGCGCGCTCCGTGGCAGATGCGGACGTGTCGGCGACCGCCGAGAGCTTCCGCGCCACGCTCGGTGCCTCGTACGGATCCGCAGGAGGCAGCCCGCCACCCCCGCCGCCAGTCTCGGAGGTCAGCGGGCCGGTGGGGATCAGCGCCCCGAGTCCTCGACCCAGTCCACCGCGCCGGTTATTCATGATGTAGCCACGCCTCCGCTCATGCCGCGCTCGGCGATCTCACGCGCCGCTTCGAGATAACTGGACGCACCCCGAGAACCCGGGTCGTACGTGATCACCGACTGACCATATCCAGGCGCCTCAGACACTCGGACGCTGCGCGGGATGACCGACTTGAGCACCTGGTCGGGGAAGTGCTCGCGGACCTCGGCGGCGACCTGGTCAGCCAGCTTCGTCCGCCCGTCGTACATCGTCAGCAGGATCGTCGACACCCGCACGTCGTTGTTCAGGTGCGCGCGCACCAGGTCGACGTTCCGCAGCAGCTGCCCCAGCCCCTCCAGCGCGTAGTACTCGCACTGGATCGGGATCAGGACCTCCCGGGCCGCCACGAGGGCGTTGACCGTGAGCAGACCGAGCGACGGCGGGCAGTCGATGAACACGTAGTCGAGCTGGCCCGGGAACTCGTCGATCGCACGCCGCAGCCGGGACTCGCGGGCGACCACCGAGACGAGCTCGATCTCCGCACCGGCCAAATCAATCGTCGCCGGGACGCAGTAGAGGTTGGGCACCCCCTCGACCTCGACGGCGACCTCCTCCAGCGGAGCCGCGTCGACGAGCAGGTCGTACGCGCTGGGCACGCCCGAGTGGTGATCGACGCTCAGGCCGGTCGACGCGTTGCCCTGCGGATCGAGATCCACCACAAGGACGCGCGCTCCGTGTAGCGCCAGAGCGACCGCCAGGTTCACCGTCGTCGTGGTCTTCCCCACGCCGCCCTTCTGGTTCGCCACGCACAGCACCCGGCGCTTGAGTGGCCGGGGGAGTTGCGTGCCTCGCGGATTGAGTACGGCGACCGCCCGACGGGCCTCTGCGGCGATCAGGAGATCGTCGTCGGCGCCGGTGGGTGCGAGGACCGATCCGTCCGGAGCTATCAGGTCGCTGGTGAGTGGATCCGTTTCACGTGAAACGTCCATCACCATCGGCGCACCCCGGTACGAGTTCGGTGTTTCACGTGAAACGGTGGCGTCGTGCAGCATGGCCTTGATTCGGCGGTGGCTCTCATCGGCGGCTCCCTCGCTGGCGTCGTCGGCGCCCGGGAACTGCGCGGTGTCGCTCACGTCGGTCTCCTCGACCTCATCGGTGATCAGCCCACGGCGCTTGCTTGAGCGCCGCGGTAGCTGGCGGGGTCTCGACCGATCTTGGGCGGTTCGGAGAGGGGCGCGGCGGGCGCTCGCAACCGCCTGATCGGTGTCCCTCGACGGTACCGGTAGCGCGCTGCCCGTCCTACCCGTCGCGCCAACTTCGTCCGCGTTCGTGACGTGCTCCGCACCACGTTCGGCCCGATGCCGTCCGCTGGGCCGGCTTTCGGGGTCCGTGGAGCCGGGTGCGGCTTGGTTCGTGGGCTCCGCGGACGGCTCGTTCGTGCGGTCGACAGCCCGCTCGGGCAGATTGGCCGGACCGGGTGCAGCGGTGTCGCCGACCGGGCTGGCGCCTTCGGGTGTGGCCTCGGCGAGTGCCGGGACAGCGGGAGTGGTCATTTCATCGGGGACGGCCACGCCGGTGACTCGGGCCGCGGCCGCCAGTACGGAATCGCCCCCCGGCTGTGCGGTGGTCTCCGGCCGGCCGCCGGGTTGCGGCTCGGCGGCCTGGCGGACGGGGAGGCCGACCTGTACGTCGGCGCCTCCAGGTACAGCGCTCATCGCCGTAATGGCTGCGGGGGCCAGCGTGCGAGCGATCGTGGCGTTGGGGTCGGCCGCACCGGTCGCTGAGGGAGTTGCCTCCCGCAAGGAACTGCCACCGTCGGGGTCGGGGCGGGGGCCACGATCGGCAGGCGCGCCAATCTCGGCGTCGGCCTTACTCGCCACGCCACCGCTCATCGGGGTCGCGTCGAGGGACCGCGATGAGATGTCCGCCGCCTCGGCCAGGGGAGCGCGGCGCGGGTCCTGGGGATCCACCGCCCGGGGGGCGGGGACGATCGGCGGCTCGATCGCGGCGGGAGGCGTGTGGCTCGGGTCGGCAGCGCTCGCTGGCCGCCCATCAGCGGGCACAGGAACAGGAGGCATCAGGACCGCCGGCGGGACCGGTGCCGTGCCGACCGCCTCCCACGCAGGTGTGCTGTCGTCGGGACTGGCGAGCTCGACACTGCCGGGCGTGAGGTCGCCGCCTGACCGAGTCGGCTGTGGCGCTGCTAGTGCGGGATCGATTCCCTCGCCCCGCGTGGAGGCGCGCATTCCGCCGTCCCGGGGCTGCAGTGGATCGCTCAGTGGTACGACGTCAACCACACGCGGGAGTGCCGGGCGGCCAGCGGGTGGGGTCGATCCGTGCGCGGCCTGGCGGGCAACGTGGCTCGCGGGAGGGGACGGCTTCGGGCGAGGGATCGTGCTGTCCGGCTTCGGATCCGGGTCTCGGGCCGCGACCGGTTCGCCACCTCGGGAGCCCGGATCCGGTGGGCCTCCCGGGTGTCGACCCGGATCGCCAGCTCGCTGTCGCGCTCGGGCCGTTTCACGTGAAACATCGAGACCGGGTGCCATCCGACTGGGCCGGGGTGATGGGTGTGCCTGACTCGTTGTCGCGCCGTCGCTCGCGGAGGGGGGTGTTTCACGTGAAACATCGACCCGCCTGGGATCGGCGGGGAGTCCCATCGGGCGCGCTCCGGACCTGAACGGCAGCGCGGCGTTGTGCGTCTTGTTTCCTCCGCTTGTCGGTCCGGCGCCCGGGCTTGTGGGCACACTGCCCGGGCTCGGCTTCGCGGGTGGAACCTCGGGCTTCACTGAAGTCCTGGGCTCGGCGGCTCGGGCCGTGGGCTCGGCGGCCGTGCGTGAGGGCGGGGGGCTCGGGTGTGGGCGCGAGTCCCCCTGGCGCCGGTTCTCATTGGAGGGGGCCCTGTGATCCGGGAGGGGTGCCTTGTGGGCGCGCGCGTTGGGGGAAGTCCGATCGCTCGCCTTCTCGGGCGCCTGAGGGGCGGGATCACCGTCCGGACCCGCGGATCGCTGCGTCTCTGGTCGGGAGCCGGTAGTCCGGCCACTACGAGGCTGGGTCGTCGCGTTCATTGGCGCGCTCTCACCCGGAGCCCCTGTGGATCGCCTGCGGCGCCCTCGGGCACTCGCTCTCGGACCGGGCCGCGGTGAGCCCTTCTGCTCCCACTGGGGGGCACCATTCCGCGTGGGCCGCGCGGCATTCGGGGATCCGGCGGCTCGGCTGTCGGCTGGGGTGGGTGTGCCACGCCCGGGAGTTCCCTGTTGGCCGGACGGGCCGGTGCTGCCGTTGCCCGACGGCGAATTGGGCTGCCGCGACCCCTCGGAATCTCCGAGACGCGTCGGCTTGTCGGCATCGCCTCGGCGCTGCGCGCTTGGTCGCGACTCCGCGTCACGTCCGGACGGGCTGGACTGTGAGCCGCGCTCGGATCCGCGTCGTTGATCGCCTGCGGGGATGCGGGACTTGTCTGGGTGCGCCGACGGGACGCCAGGGCTCTGCGCCGATCGGGTCGCCGCGGCACTGTCGTGGTGGCCCGGCACCTGGGACGGCCCGCCTGCCGGCGCCGATGGGCGCGAGTGTGCCCCGGGGCTATCTCCGGAGGGCTGAGCGGATCCCAGTTCCGAGGGGAGGACGCCGCGGCTCGCCGCGGAACCCAAGGTAGGACTCACCACCCCAGCAGGACCCGGGCGAGGAACAGGACCCGGCACCCGGCCCGGCCGTGGCCCACGAGCGGACTCCGCCGTAGGACCTGACGCCGGCACAGCAGCAGACCTCGACCCCAGGCCGGAACCAGGCACGGCACCAGACCCTCGCGCGGGCGCCGACGATGACCCCGGGCTGGGCGCCGTCGCGGCCGCGCCCGGACGCCCAAGGTCAGTCCCGGTCGGGCCTGACGATCGAGGGCTGGACACCACCTCAGCCGAACCGGCTAGTCCGCGGCTGGGCTCCGTTGTCCGCGAGTCCACCAACCGAGGACTGGACTCCGCTACCGCGGAACCGGCCGACCCGGGGCTGGGCTCCGCTGTCGGGGAGCCCGGGGGCCGGGGGGTGGGCCGTGTGGGGGTGGGGTGACGGGAGCCGGGTTGTGGGGCGGGTGGCTGTGGGTGGGCGGGGCGGGGGGAGGCGAGACGATCGGCCTGGAGAGGATTCGCCGCCGGGACGGCATCGGACTCCGGCGTACTCGGAGAGTCCGCGTGGGTATTCGGAAGACTCCGCCGATCCGCTGAATGATTTTGAGTCTTTCGACTCCACGCGGACGGCTTCGCCTTCGTCATCAGCTCCCCTGTCTGCTCCGCCGTCTTCCGGGACGCGGGGGAGTGTCCAGCAGGGGCACCTCCACCACGACAGTCGGAGGATCGGCAACCCCCTTACCGCACTCGAAGATACGAGGCGCGCCGCCGCCAGCCCGGCGCAACGCCGCAGCATGTTCGAGAACCTCAGCTTCGGCGGAGGATCCCTTCATCGCGAGCAGCCGGCCGCCCTTCGAGGCGAGGGGCAGGCACCATCGCGCGAGGCGGTCGAGTGGCGCGACGGCGCGCGCGGTGAGGACGGGCGCGGAGAGCTGCCCGGCGACCTCTTCGGCTCGCCCGCGCACAACTTCCACTGTGGACAATTCCAGGGCTTCGACGGCCTCGGCGAGGAACGTGGCTCGCCGCAGCAGCGGTTCGAGCAACGTGATGTGCAGGTCGGGGCGGGCGATCGCGAGGACGATCCCGGGCAGCCCGGCGCCGCTGCCGACGTCGATCACCGTCGTGCCGTGCGGGAGCAGTTCGCCGACCACCGCGCAGTTGATGAGGTGGCGGTCCCAGAGGCGTGGCGTTTCGCGTGGGCCGATCAGTCCTCTTTCGACACCGGCGGTGGCGAGCAGCTCGGCATACCGGACCGCCACGGGCAGCCGGTCGCCGAACACGGCGGCCGCGGATGCAGCGAGCCCCGCCGGGATCCCGGCGGGGCTCGAATCCTGCTCGGACGGCTGCGTCACTCGGACGGGTGGACGACGACGTAGCGCGACGGCTCCTCGCCCTCGGACTCGCTGCGCACGCCGTCGATCGCCGCGATCGCGTCATGCACGACCTTGCGCTCGAACGGGTTCATGGCGTCCAGGTTCACCGGCTCGCCGATCGACTTGACCTGCTCGGCGGCGTTCTTCGCGATCGCCACCAGCTCGCTGCGGCGCTGGGCCCGGTAGCCGCCGACGTCGAGCATCAGCCGGCTGCGCACGCCGGTCTGCTGGACCACCGCGAGGCGGGTCAGCTCCTGCAGCGCGTCGAGGGTCGTTCCGTTGGGACCGACCAGCGGGCTCAGGCCCTTGCCGACGACGGCGACGATGGCCCGGTCGCCCTCGACGTCGAGGTCGATGTCGCCGTCGTAGTCGACGATGTCCAGCAGTCGCTCGACGTAGTCGCCGGCGATGTCACCCTCGCGGACGAGAAGGTCAGTGTCGGCCTGCGCGCTGGGCGCGGGGGCCGTGGCCTCGTCCGTGGTGCTCTCGCTCATCATCACTCCGGGATCGTATTTTTCGGTGGGTCACCGAGGTGCCGCGAACCGCCGGCCCCGCGGTGGGGGCTTTAGCGGCGTCCGCCCTTGCGCTTGCGGTTGCGGGCGTCCTGCGGGCGGCGGCCGGCGCCGGAGTTCTGCCCGGCGCTTCCGGCGTCGGCCTTCGCGCGCCCGTTCAGTCCGGGCTCGGCGGGGGTGTCGTCGACGTCGGGCGCGGGCTCGGCGGTCTCCTGCGCGGCGGCCGGACGGGCGGCGATGCCCTTCTTCGGGTTCGCGGGCTTGACGCCGGGCCGCGGCGCGAGCGCGCGGGCGACCTCGGGGTCGACGGCCTTGGACTTGTCCCCGGCCGCGCCGGTGTTCGGCGGCGGCATGTGCTTGAGCACCCAGAACTGCTGGCCCATGGAGAACAGGTTCGTGGTGACCCAGTAGATGACCACGCCGATGGGGAACAGCGAGCCGGAGATGAGCAGCGAGGCCGGAACGCCGTAGAGCATGAATTTCTGGATCATGGCCTGCGTCGGATCAGCCTGCTTACCCGTGCGGGCGATCATCTGGCGCTGGGTGATGTACGTGGTGGCGACCATCGTGAAGATCAGCACCGCGGCGACGATCTTCACGGTCGTGCCGCTGGCGTTGATCGCCTCCTGCTTGAGGAAGCTGTCGGGCGAGCGGAACGCGGCGGCGATCGGGGCGCCGAACAGCTTCGCTCCGGCCGCGCTGTCGAACAGCGGCTTGGTCCAGAAGTACTCGTGGACCATGGCCGTGACGTTGTTCGGCTTGGTGGGGTCGATCAGCCGCAGCACGTGGAACAGCCCGAGGAACACCGGGATCTGCAGGAACATGGGCAGGCAGCCCATCAGCGGGTTGGCCTTCTCCCGCCGGTAGAGCTCCATCATCTCGCGCTGGAGCGTCTCCTTGTCGCCCTTGTGCTTCTCTTGCAGCACCTTGATCTGTGGCTGGAGGGTCTGCATGGCGCGCTGGGACTTGATCTGCTTGACGAAGACCGGGAACAGGATCGTCCGGGCGGTGATGACCAGGAAGACGATCGCCAGGACCCACGCGAGGTCGGCGCTGTCGCCGAGGACCCACGCCCAGGCGGCGTGCCACTTGAGCAGCAGCCAGGAGATGGCGATGTAGATCCAGTTCAGGTTCACCGAGGAGCTCCAGACGGCAGATATTTCCCATGTTCAGCATCCCTGCGCCGGACCCGCGGGGCGGGCACCGGGTCGTAGCCGCCGGGGTGGAACGGCTGGCACTTCGCGATGCGTTTCACCGCGAGCCACAGCCCATACCCGGGACCGTGTACCCGCAGCGCCTCCACGGCATACCCACTACAGCTGGGATGGAAGCGGCACCGGGCCGGCAGAAGCGGACTGATCCACCGCCGGTAGGCGAGGATCGGCCCGAGCAGCACCGCCACGGCGATCCGCGACGGCAGGGCGGACATCACGTCACGCCGGCGCGGGGCAGCACCCGGCGCAGCGCGTCGTCGAGATCCCGGCCGAGCACATCGAAGGAACGCACGGCGGCGGCGGGGAGTGCCCGGACCACCAGCTGACTTCCCGCCGGGAGGGACGGCAGCCGGTCGCGGATCAGGTGCCGCAAGCGCCTGACCACCAGGTTACGGGTCACGGCGTTGCCGACGGCCTTGGACACGATGAACCCGGCCCGCGTAGGGGCCGGGTTCCCGGGTTCTGCTGTCTCTGCGATCACGAGATGCACGACGAGACCTCCACGGCCTGCCCTTCGGCCGCCGCGGATGGTCTGGGTGAACTCGTCGCGGCGGCGCAGCCGCGCGCTCGCCGGCAGCATGCGAGGTGCCTGGATCAGGCGGAGAGGGTGTTGCGGCCCTTGAGGCGGCGCGCCGCGAGGATCGCCCGGCCCGCACGCGTGCGCATGCGCAGCCGGAAGCCGTGGGTCTTCGCACGGCGGCGGTTGTTCGGCTGGAAGGTGCGCTTGCTCACGTCAGGGTCTCCGATACGACTGTGGTGCTGCGGAAGTTCGTCAGGTCGGCCCGGCCGAGAACGCCGCCGGCCCGGCCGCGCCGGGTACCCCGTCTAGCGTGGGGCGGCTGCGACCGGGCGGGGATTCCGCCCGGAGCCTGGGCGCGCTCGGGTCGCCCCGCACGCGCGCATAGGCCGTGTCAGCGTACGTGGCGCACCGTTTGAGGGTCAAACAGACCCCGCCGACGCCCACTGAGCAGCCCGGACGCATTCTGTCACCGAGACCGTCCCAGAGTTGTAGCCACCCTGTGGACAACTCCTTGTTCGCCTCGGACCAGCGCTGTTAGCCTGCGCCGTTCCAGTAATCCACAGGCTGGGGTGTGGCGGGCATCGGCTCCGCACGGGGATCCGTACCCTGGCCCGGGTAGTTCGTGTCCGGTCCGGCGCCCCGCGCCCCTGACCTGCCTCACCCGGCGACGACGAGCTGCATACACAGGGTGTGGAAAGCCGTGTGGACAGATCGCGCCGAGCCTCGGTGCGGCCCACACGGGAACGAGGAAACAAGGGGGCGTACAGGTGGCCGAGGAGAACGTCGACCTCGACGTGATCTGGGCAGCGGCGACCGAGAGCCTCGCCGACGATGCTCTCAGCCCGCAACAGCGAGCCTGGATGCGGCTGACCCGGCCGCTGGCCCTGGTCGAGGACACGGCCCTGCTGGCCGCCCCCAACCAGTTCGCCAAGGACGCGTTCGAGAGCCGCCTGCGGTCGGTCATCACCGACGCGATCTCCCGCCAGCTGGGCCGCCCGGTGACGGTCGCCGTCACGGTCCGCCCGGCGGACGAGCGGGCCGCCGCCGCAGCGGCCGAGGCGGGCTACCCGCGCGAGCCGATGAGCCGCGAGCCGATGAGTTCGGCGTACCTGCCGCACCCGTCCGAGCCAATCGGCCCGTACGTGCCGTCGGGCACCGCGGTCGGGCTCGACTCGCCGTACCGGGAGTCCGCCATTTACCGCGAGGCGCCGACCTACCGCGACTCGCCGGGCCCCGACGGCCACCAGGAAGGGCGGCCGCTCGGCGACAGCATGGTCCCGATGAGCCGGCAGGCTCCGGGCACCGGCCGTGACGACGCCCGCGCGATCCGCCCGGCCGCCGAGCCCGCCCGCCTGAACCCGAAGTACACGTTCGAGACCTTCGTCATCGGATCCTCGAACCGGTTCGCCCATGCCGCCGCGGTCGCCGTGGCCGAGGCGCCGGCGAAGGCGTACAACCCGCTGTTCGTCTACGGCGGGTCCGGCCTGGGCAAGACTCACCTGCTCCACGCGATCGGGCACTACGCCCAGAGCATCGGCACGGCCCGCACGGTGCGGTACGTCTCGACCGAGGAGTTCACGAACGACTTCATCAACTCCCTGCGCGACGACAAGACCCAGGCCTTCCAGCGCCGCTACCGGGACGTCGACATCCTGCTCGTGGACGACATCCAGTTCCTGGAGAACCGCGAGCGGACCCAGGAGGAGTTCTTCCACACGTTCAACACCCTCCACAACGCGAACAAGCAGATCGTCATCTCCTCGGACCGCTCGCCCAAGCAGCTCTCGACGCTGGAGGACCGGCTGCGGACCCGCTTCGAGTGGGGCCTGCTCACCGACATCCAGCCGCCGGACCTCGAGACGCGGATCGCGATCCTGCGGAAGAAGGCGGCCCAGGAGCGGCTCGCCGCGCCGCCGGAGGTGCTGGAGTTCATCGCCTCGAAGATCCAGAGCAACATCCGCGAGCTCGAGGGCGCGCTGATCCGGGTGACCGCGTTCGCGAGCCTGAACCGGCAGCCGGTCGACATGGGCCTGGCCGAGATCGTGCTCAAGGACCTGATCCCCGAGGGCGGCGGACCGGAGATCACGGCCGCGGTGATCATGGCGGCGACGGCGGACTACTTCAGCATGACGCTGGACGACCTGTGCGGGTCCTCGCGCTCGCGGGTGCTCGTGAACGCCCGCCAGGTCGCCATGTACCTCTGCCGCGAGCTGACGGACCTCTCGCTGCCCAAGATCGGCCAGACCTTCGGCGGACGTGACCACACGACTGTCATGCATGCCGACCGCAAGATCCGGTCGCAGATGGCCGAGCGCCGCTCGCTCTACAACCAGATCGCGGAGCTGACGAACCGCATCAAGCAGCGGGCGCAACAGTGAGTACACCGTTCACCACCGCCAGCAAACGCCGGCCTCATCTCCACATTGATGGTGCACAGCCTGGGGACAACGCTGTGGATGACGGTGGACAACTTTGTGTGAATGTCCCCAGGCCGAAAGTTGTGCACAGGCGCTCTATGGTCGTCCACCGCTCGCCCACAGGTCATCCACACACTCATTCGTGCTCTGACCTGGGCGGGAACCCACTTATCCACGGTATCCACACACGCTACTACGACGAACAACAGAACTATGGGGTCGAAATTCACAAGCAGTCGGGGGTGTGCAAACTGGGGATAGCGCTCCGGACTGCCACGCCGGCACCGCGTCGAGCCCCCGAAATGACAGGGATCAGTGGTCGGATGTTCCCCGGCACGAGCACCCCCCAAACGGCCACTCTCGAAACAGCCGGTGCCCACCCGCACGCCGGGGTGGGCACCACCACAGCGGCGATCACGACAGCACGAGCAGACCTACGCAGCGCAGGAGGCGGGGAATGAAGTTCCGGGTCGAACGGGAAGCACTGGCGGACGCGGTCGCCTGGACGGCCAAGAGCCTCCCGGCCAGGCCGCCCGTCCCCGTCCTCGCGGGCGTGCTGCTCGCGGTCGACAACCACCGGCTGACCGTGTCGGGCTTCGACTACGAGGTCTCAAGCCAGATGGGCATCGACGTCCAGGCCGAGACCGCGGGGCGGGTCCTGGTCTCCGGGCGCCTGCTCGCCGAGATCACCCGTGCGCTGCCGAACCAGCCGGTCCAGATCGAGGTCACCGGTCCGCGCGCCGAGATCACCTGCGGTACCGCCCGGTTCACGCTGCCGACCATGCCCGTCGAGGACTACCCGACCCTGCCCGAGATGCCGACCGTGGCCGGGGCGATCGACTCCGACGACTTCGCCTCGGCCGTCGCGCAGGTCGCCATCGCCGCGGGCCGTGACGACACGCTCCCGGTCCTCACGGGCGTCCGGCTGGACATGGACGGCGAGAAGCTCACGATGATCGCCACGGACCGGTACCGGCTCGCGATCCGCGACCTGACCTGGCGGCCGGGCACCTCCGACTCGGTGCTCAACGCGCTGGTCCCGGCCAAGACCCTCGCCGACACCGCGAAGGCCATGGCGGCCGGCAAGGAAGTCGCGGTCGCGCTCAGCCAGTCCGGCGCGGGCGAGGGCCTGATCGGGTTCTCCGGCGCGGGCCGCCGCACCACGACCCGGCTGCTCGACGGGGAGTTCCCGAAGGTCCGCTCGCTGCTTCCCGACAGTCACGCGGCGCAGGCCAGGGTGCCGTCCGCCGCGATGGCCGAGGTCGTCAAGCGCGTGTCCCTCGTCGCCGAGCGGAACACTCCGGTACGACTGAGCTTCGAGGACGGGGTACTGACGGTGGAGGCCGGCGGTACGGACGACGCGCGGGCCTCCGAGTCGATGGACGCCGAGTTCGAAGGGGAGGGCCTGACGATCGCGTTCAACCCGCAGTTCCTGCTCGACGGCCTCTCCGCGATCGGATCCGACACCGCGGTGCTCTCGTTCACGGCGCCCACCAAGCCGGCCGTCCTCACGGGAGCGCCCGCCGAGGATGCTGCGGTCAGCAGCTTGTCGTCGTACAGCTACGTTCTGATGCCGGTGCGCGTCTCGCACTGACACACCACCGAAGCGCTCAACTTCCGGACGGGAGACGCAGATGGAGATCGGGCTCATCGGCCTGGGCAAGATGGGCGGCAACATGCGCACCAGGTTGCGCAATGCCGGGCACACCGTCATCGGGTACGCACGTACCCCCGAGGGCAGGGACGTCGACAGCCTCGAGGCGATGGTCGCGGCGCTCAAGGCTCCGCGGGTGGTGTGGGTGATGATCCCCGCGGGCGACCCGACCCGGCAGACCGTCGAGGCGCTCGGCGAACTGCTCGCGCCGGGCGACATCGTCGTCGAGGGCGGAAACTCCCGCTACACCGACGACCAGAAGAACGCCGAGTACCTCGCCAAGAAGGGGATCGACTACCTCGACTGCGGCGTCTCCGGTGGCGTCTGGGGCCTGGCGAACGGGTACGCGCTGATGGTCGGCGGCGATCCGGACGTGGTGGCGCGGGCGCAGCCGATCTTCGACGCGCTCAAGCCCGAGGGTGAGAGCGGCTTCGTGCACGCCGGTCCGGTCGGTGCCGGGCACTTCTCCAAGATGGTCCACAACGGCATCGAGTACGGGATGATGCAGGCCTACGCCGAGGGCTACGAGCTGCTGGAAGCCGCTCCGATCGTCGAGGACGTCACGGGCGTGCTCCGCAGCTGGACCCACGGCACGGTCGTCCGCTCCTGGCTGCTGGACCTGCTCGTGCTGGCCCTGGAAGCCGATCCGGGACTGGAGACGATCAAGGGCTACGTCAACGACTCGGGCGAGGGCCGGTGGACCGTCGAGGAGGCGATCAACCACTCGGTGCCCATGCCGGTGATCGCCGCCGCGCTGTTCGCCCGGTTCGGTTCCCGCCAGGCCGACTCGCCCGCCATGAAGGCCGTCGCCGCGCTGCGCAACCAGTTCGGCGGGCACGAGGTCACCAAGCTGGCCGCCGAGGCCGGCGCGGGTGGCCCCGGCGGCACCACCGACACCTGATCCGGTGTATGTCCGGCATCTCTCGCTGACCGACTTCCGCAGCTACCCGTCGGCCGAGCTCGCGCTCGAACCCGGCCCGGCCGTCCTGGTCGGGCCGAACGGGCAGGGCAAGACCAACCTCGTCGAGGCGATCGCCTACGTCGCCACGCTGGGCAGCCACCGGGTGGCCACCGACGCGCCACTCGTGCGCGCCGGGGCCGCCCGGGCGGTGGTCCGGGCCGCCGTGGTGCGGGCCGAGCGGGAGCTGCTGGTCGAGCTGGAGATCCAGCCGGGCAAGGCCAACCGGGCGCGGCTGAACCGGTCCCCGGTGTCGCGGCCGCGGGAGGTCCTCGGGGCACTGCGGACGGTCCTGTTCGCGCCCGAGGACCTGGCGCTCGTGCGCGGGGATCCGTCGGAGCGGCGCAGGTTCGCCGACGAGTTGCTCACCGCCCGGTCGCCGCGCTACGCCGGGGTCCGGGCGGACTACGAGCGGGTCCTCAAGCAGCGCAACGCCCTGCTCAAGACCGCCGCCTTCGCGCGCCGCAGCAAGAGTTCGAGTGGCGACCTGCGCACGCTCGACGTCTGGGACGGCCACCTGGCCGAGCTGGGCGCCGAGCTGCTGGCCGGCCGCCTGGACGCGCTCGCCGCGCTCACCCCGTACGTCGAGAAGGCCTACGACGCGGTGAGTGCGGGCAAGGGTGGCGCGCGGATCCGCTACAAGCTTTCCCACGAGGACGAGGCGAGGCCGCCCGGCGAGCTGCCCACGGACCGGTCCGTGCTCACCGCCCAGTTGCTGGACGCGCTCGCGAAGGTGCGGCCGTCCGAGGTGGAGCGCGGGGTCACGCTCGTCGGGCCGCACCGCGACGACCTCGTGCTGCACCTCGGCGACCTGCCAGCGAAGGGCTACGCCAGCCACGGCGAGTCCTGGTCGTACGCGCTCGCGCTGCGGCTCGCCAGCTACGACCTGCTCACGGCGGACGGCGGCGAGCCGGTGCTGATCCTCGACGACGTCTTCGCGGAGCTGGACTCCCAGCGCCGGGAACGGTTGGGTGAGCTGGTGGGCGGCGCGGAGCAGGTGCTGGTGACCGCGGCCGTCGCCCAGGACGTGCCGGAGGCGCTGCAGGGCGCCCGTTACGACGTGGCCAGCGGGGAGGTACGGCGTGTCCGATGAGGCGCCTGAGCAGCGCAAACTCACCGGTCCCCAGCTCGCGCGGGCGGCACTGGACGCCGCTCGCGCCGCGGGCCGCACGCCCAGCACGCGCAAGCGCCTCGGAGCCGACGGCAAGCCCCGCAAGCGCGGCTACTCGGGCGCCGGCCCGGATCCTCGGGATCCGCAGCCGTTCGGGCGGCTGATCCGTAACCTCGTCGAGGATCGCGGCTGGGAGAAAACCACCGCCGAGGCCACCCTGCTCGGCTCCTGGGACCGGGTCGTCGGCGCCGAGATCGCCTCGAAGTGCCGCCCGATCCAGTTGCGCGAGGGCGAGCTGGTGTTGCAGGCCGAGTCGACGGCCTGGGCGACCCAGCTCCGCATGCTCACGCCGAAGCTGCTCGCGTGTATCGCGGGTGAGCTGGGCAGCAACGTGGTGACGAAGCTGCGGGTGCACGGTCCGGCCGCGCCGAGCTGGAAGAAGGGGCCGAGGTCGATCCCCGGCCGCGGGCCGCGCGACACCTACGGCTGATCGCTGTTCTCTCCGGTGTAGGTGGCCGTGGCACGCAGCCGGCCGGGATCCTCGGCGTACTCCTCCAGAGCGTGGCCGATCCAGCCGGCGATCCGGGCGAGGGCGAAGATCAGCTCCCCGGCGCCCGCGGGCATCCCGGCCGTGTAGCTCAGGGCGCCGAGGGCGAATCCGGTACTCGGCGGTACCGGCGTGCCCCGCGACGAGGCGGCGAGGAAGCCGGTCACGTGCTTCCAGCGGAACGGGTCCGGTGGGGCGGCGCCGAGGAGTTCCAGCAGCGTGCGGGCCCGCGGATCCCCGCCGGGGAACAGCGGGTGGCCGAAGCCGGGCAGGGCTCCCGCGCCGAGCAGGCGCGCGAGCACGGGGGCCAGCCCCTCGCCCTCGGCGTCCGCGAGTGCCCTGTGGACGGCGGCGCTCGGCGGGGTCTGCCCTGGGGCGGCGAGCGCGGCCAGCCCGGCGGCGGCAACCGCGTAGGGGTGGGCGCGGGCGGACGCGGCGATCCTCGCGGCGAGGGTGGCCGCGGTGAACTCACCGTCCGCGAGCAGCACCAGCGCCGCGTCGAGCAGGGCGGCCGCGCCACTGGACGCCGGGTTGTGCGACAGCTTGGGCCACAGCCGGGCGGCGAGCCCGGTCCCGGGCACCGCGTCGGTGTGGCCGGGCCGCTCGGGTAGCGCCGCCACGAGCCCGGCGAGCAGGGTCCGGCCGGTCGCCACGACGGCCTCCGGCCGAAGATCACCCTTCAGCGGATCCGCGGCCGCGAGCCCGCCGAGCCCCGCCCCGAGGCGGTCGAGCGCCGTGGCCCCGCCGGGCAGCGCGTGGACCAGCGCCCGGGCCGCCGAGGCAAGTTCTGGAGGGGCGAGCATCTCCGTGGATTCCAGCTCGCCAGTCCACAACAGGCTGGTCACGGCCTCGAACGACGAGTGCCGGGCCAGCTCGGTGGCGGATCGGCCCCGGTAGCTCAGCCCGTCCTCGGAGGCCCCCGCGAGCCGGGTATGGATCGACAGCCCAGCGGGGCGTCCGGCCGCGCGCCTGGGCCGGGCGGCGAGCCGGTCGATCTCGGCGGGGTCGAAGGCGCTGCGGCGGCCGTCCGCGCCCCGGACGCTCGTGACGAATCCCCGGCTGACGTACGCATAGAGCGTCTCCGGCTTGACCCCGAGCCGCTGCGCCGCCTGGACCGCGGACAGCAGCGGGCGGTCGCGCGGGGCCATCGCCACTCCTCTCCACAGGGTCCGTAGCTGACAGAGCATGCCACAGCCGTAGTTGATCAACGTTGATCACAACGTCGGAGCCGGTCAGAAAGGTCATCCACAGGCCAGCTGTGGATATGTGGATCAACATTGATCTCCTCCCGAACGCCGTCCCGATCTGTGGATGAGTTGTGGATAACGCGGCTCGCCCCGGTGTACGGCGCCGCCTCGGCCTGTGGAAATCACCTGGCATCCTGTGGATACCTGTGGATCGACGCCGCAGGTGCGCGGCTGCGGGCGGGCCCGATTGGTGCGGCATTGCCTGAATCGCCACTGCGGGGGGAGCCTGGAGGGCGAATTAGGCGTCAACATTGATTCAAATCAACATTGATCACACGCTACAACCTGGGCGTCGATGGTTATCCACAGGCCAACTGTGGATATGTGGATCAACATTGACGACACACCCAAGCGGACGGTCCCACCGCGATCCCGGTGGGGCCGTCCGCAGGGGTCCTACCCGCTCAGGCCACGAGCCCACCCACCGCGAGGTCACCCACCCGCGAGCGCACCGACTGGCGAGCGCCGGCGCAGGGCGAGCGCGGCGGGGGCCAGGCTCGCCGCGAGCGCCAGGACCAGGCATCCGCCCGCCACTCCCGCCGTCGCCGCCCACGGGATCGACAGCGCCACCGCGGATCCGATCTGCTCCTGGAGCCCAGACCGGATCGACAGCAGCGCCACCCCGGCGATCCCGGCGCCGAGCACGGTCCCGGTGCCGACCAGTAGCACCGCCTCGGCCGCGACGAGCCGCAGCACCTGGGACGGGGTTGCGCCCGCGAGCCGCAGCGCGGCGAACTCGGGCTCCCGGTCGCGGATCGCCATCAGCAGCGTGTTCCCGACCGCCACCGCGCTGTAGCCCGCCGAGGTGACGATGAGCAGCAGCATGAAGATCCGCAGCAACTCGATCTCGCCGTTCCCGCCGGCCGCCCAGTCCCGGACCGTCTGCGCCCGAGCCCCGAGGCCGTGGACCGACCGGTCCGCGCTCGCCACCGGACCGTCGGTGAAGGCCACCGCGGTGAGCGCGTTGGGATCGTGAGCGCGAACGAGATCCGGTGGAAGCAGTACCGGCTCGGGGATCGCGCCCGGCGGCACGAGTGCGACCACCGTGAGCGGGAGGGTGTGGCCGTCGGCGAGGGTGAATGGGACGGCGTCGCCGATCCGCCAGTGGTGGTCCGCCGCCTTCTCGACACTCACGGCGACCGCGGATCCGGTGAGTTGGCGCAGGTCACCGGCCGTGACCGTGAGCCCGTCCCCGTAGCTGGCGAGCACCTGCGGGCTGACCCCGAGCGCCCGCAGGCGGTTCCCGCTCACCGAAGCGCCGCTCGCCGAAGTGCCGCTCGGGTAGACCTCGGTGGACAGGCCCGAGGCGGCCCGGCCGGGGATCGCCTCGACTGCGGCTGCGGACAGCCCGGGCACCCCGTCGAGCGCCGAGACCGCCACACCGACACGGGCGTTCCCGGCCTCCTCGGTGCTGGTGGCGTCGACGACGGATCCGAGGCTGCCCAGGATCAGCACTGTGAACCCGACCGTGAGCAGCACGGGGGCGACCGTCGAGGCCACCCGCCGGGCCGCCGCGGACGTGTTCTCCCGCAACAGCACCGCCAGCGCGCCGCGGGTCCGCGAGAACGGCCAGCACACCAGCCGGACCAGCGGCGGCATCACCGCCGGCCCCCACAGCGCGAGCGCGGTCATCAGCGAGAGGGCGGTCAGGGTGGCGCCGGTGAAGACGCTGTCGCCGTCCGCGCGGGTCGTGACCACGAACATTGCGGCCGCGACGAGGGCGGCCAGTGCCCCGAAGATCCACCGGGACCAGGTCATCGGCCGGGTCTCGGCCGCCGCCGTCCGCAGTGCCTCCATCGGGCGGATCCGCGATGCCCGCCGAGCCGCGAGCCACACCCCGGCCAGCGCGATCACGAACCCGGCCAGCGCCGCCCCGGCCAGTGGGAGGAACGAGACCGGCACCTGCAGATCCGGGCGGGCGAGCCGGGCCCGGGCCAGTACGGTCCCGGCCGGTCCTGCCACCGCGGCGGCGAGCGCTGTCCCGGCG
>JAOPVE010000483.1 GCA_025963185.1 Actinomycetes bacterium | reverse complement strand
GGCGGGGGTGGCGCCGGGCGACACGGCCGGCCCGGCTGCCGCCGCGGGTGCGGCCGCGACTACGGCGAAGGCGAGGGTGGCGGCGGCGATGGTGAGAGCGATGGCCAGGAACGTGGGGGTGGTGGAGCGGGACACGGGTCCCACCATGCCCGCCTGCCCCCGGTGGAACCGGGCGACGCGCCGGCGGCCGGGCCAGCGCGAACGATCCGGACCCGGGCAGCCGGAAGGCCGGCCCCCGAGGGGACCGGCCTTCCGTGATCGAGGTGGCGGCGGCGCCGTGGCCGGTTGCCGCGGCGCCGCCGTCCGCGCCTACCTGGCGGTCACCAGGTTGGACTGCCCCGAGGCGGGGCTGGACCCGATCGCGTTGACCGCACGGACCACGAACCGGTAGTTCGCCGACGGCAGCAGCATCACGAAGCTGGTCGCCGTCGCCGGGAGCGTGGCCGAGTTGATCGAGGCGGTGATGCCGCCCCCACCGTTGATCCGCTGTGCCGTGACGACGTAGCCCGTGATGGGGCTTCCGCCGGTCAGGGCCGGTGCGGACCACCGGGCGGTGGCGCTGACCTGGCCACCGGGGACGCCCGAGGACGCGTTCCCGATCGTCGGCCTGCCCGGGACCGTGGCCGCGGTGACTGCCGCGGTCCGGGCCGAGGCCACCGACAGGCCGTTCGCGTTCCGTGCCACCACGTCGAACGTGTACGTGGTGCCCTTGACCAGGCCGGTCACCGTGATCTGGCGATCGGTCGGCAGGGTGTTGATCGTCCGGGTCGCGACGGTGCCGTTGCCGAGGTACTGGCGCACCTCGTACCGGGTGATCGGGCGGCCGCCGTCACTGGCCGGTGCACTCCACCGGACGATGGCGGACAGGTCGCCCAGGGTGACCGCGCCGATGACGGGCGCGCCGGGCAGGGTCGAGACCAGGAACGATCCGGAGCGGACCGAGGCCGGCCCGGTTCCCATCGCGTTCCGGGCCACCACGTCGAACGTGTACGTGGTGCCGTTGACCAGCCCGGTGACCGTCGCCGTGGAGACGTTGCCCGCCACGGTGATGGTCTGCGCCGGCGTGGTGCCGGCTCCGACGTAGGCCCGCACGTCGTAGGTGGTGATCGGCGTGCCGCCGTCACTGGCCGGAGCCGACCAGTTCACCACCGCGGACGCGTTGCCCGGCGTGATCGTGCCGAGCGCCGGAGTGCCGGGCAGCGCCGCGACCAGCACCGCGGCGGACCGAGCGGACGCGGGTCCCGCGCCGTTCGCGTTGCTCGCGGTGACGTCGAACGTGTAGCTGGTGCCGTTCACCAGTCCGGTGATCGCCGCCGTGGTGACGTTGCCCGCCACTGTCACGGTCTGGACCGGCGTGGTGGCCGCTCCGGCGAACACCCGCACGGAGTACCCGGTGAGCGGCGAGCCGCCGTCACTGGCCGCCGACCAGTTCACCGACGCGGACGTGTCGCCGCCGGTGATCGTGCCGAGCGCCGGGGCGCCCGGTGTGGTGGACACCAGCACGGCCGCGGACCTGGCCGACGCCGGGCCGGGGCCCGCAGCGTTGGTCGCGATCACGTCGAACGTGTAGCTGGTGCCGTTGACGAGCCCACTGATCGCCGCTGTGCGCAGAGCCGCCCCGACGGTCACGCTGGCCACCGGCGCGGTGCCGGCGCCCACGAACGCCCGCACGGTGAATCCGGTGATCGGCGAGCCACCCGTCACGGCCGGGGCCGTGAAGGTGACGACGGCCGATCCGCTGGCGGGCGTCACCGTGGTGATCGCGCCAGCGCCCGGGAGTCCCACGGGGGTCGTGACGGTGTCCGAGAACTGCAGCTTCTCGAAGTTGCGGAGCGTGTCGGTGCCGTCCGTGCCGGTGTTGTCGGTCACCGTGACCGAGCCGTCGGGGTTGGACGTGACGGTGTAGTTCGACTGCGGGCCCGTGAAGACCGCCGTGTCGACGTTGCCGCCGGGGGACGCCGCCGCCTGAGCCGCGGTCGGGGTGATGATCTCCTTGACTCCGACCAGGCTGCCGGGGTTGACCGATCCGTCGAACACGGCCTGCTGGAGGGTCTTGCCCACCAGGTTCGCCGGGAGCGGCGTGCCGTTCGCGGAAGCCGTGATGGGGGCCTCCATGAGGTTGGCGGTGCCGATCTCCGTCGCCGGGTCCGCCAGGTTGGTGCGGATGCTGATCCGGACCCGCAGGTAACGGTCCCCGTCGAGGATGTCGTTGCCAGCGCGGCCGGTGATCGTGTCGCTGCCGAGGCCGCCGATGATGATGTCGCCGTCACCCCAGACGTTCCCGGTCAGCGGGCAGTAGCCCGGCGTCGAGATCGCGGCCACGGTCGCGGCCGGAACCGTCAGCATGGCCGGGGTCACGATCTGGTCCAGGCCGGAGATGCGGGCGACACCCGCGGCGTCCAGCGCGTCGCAGCCCTGGAACCCGCCGCCGCCGACCGTGGCCGGGACGGCGTTGGTGCCCTTGATGACGTCGTTGAAGTCGCCACCGGAGTCGGCCTCGGTCTCCTGCCACCGGTCGCGGTTGACGATCAGCTGGATTCCCAGTCCGCCGAGGTTGTTGTTGATGTTCATGTCGTCGTCGGCCGGGATGGTGTTGAACTGGTGGAACGCCCAGTCGAAGCCGCCGGCGCCGGCGTTGCGGTCGATGGCCGCGTTCTGCGCCATGACGTCGTCGCCACCCTCGGCGTCGTATTCGTTCTCGCCGACCTGCCCGATCATGATGTCGTTGCCGGGCGCGGTCTGGGCCGGGTCGTCGAAGAACGGCGCGCCGTGGTCGCCCTGGAGGAGGTCCTGGCCGGAGCCGCCCTCGATCCAGTCGTCACCGGAGTCGCCGAACACGGCGTCGGCACCCTGGCCGGCGATCACGAAGTCGTTGCCGGGACCGGCGAACGTCTCGTTGTCGTTGGCACCACCGTTGATGAAGTCCTGACCCGGACCGCCCATCGGGATGTCGTCGCCGATACCGGCGTCGATGGCGTCGTTGCCAGGCCCGCCCTTGGGCACGTCGGCCCCGGCCGAGTCGGTGATGATGTCATCGCCTTCCCCACCGAGCGCGATGTCGTCGCCGCCGTTGCCCTCGATGCGGTCGTTGCCGGCGCCACCCCAGAAGGTGTCGTTGTCGTTGCCGCCGACCACCCGGTCAGCGCTCGGGGTGCCGTTGTACACCGACTGCCCGTTGATGCCGGGCGGGTCGACGGTGTTCTTCTCGCGGTACTGGATCGTCCCGTCGGGCTTGCGCAGGAGCAGCAGGCTCTCGTCGCAGTCCGTGGTGGACGGGTCGTCGGCGACCGTGGCACCGTGCGCGGCGAACCCGGCGGGCGTGCCCTCGAGGTTCGCGAGCTGGAACCTGCAGTCGGCCGTGCCGAACGCGTCAGCCTTGAGCGAGTTCGTCCCGTCCGTGTTGCGCATGATCAGCTCGGAGAACGAGTTGCCCTCGAGCTGGGTGCGCAGGTTCAGGCCCGGGGTGCGGGCCAGGTAGTACAGCCGGTCGCCGTCCTGCAGGCTCTCGAGCTGGGACTGGAAGACGTAGTTGTTGGTCGAGCCCAGGAGCCCGCCGAACAGGTTGGTCTTCTCGGCGAGACCGCCGACCCACAGGTCGACGTCGTCGAGGCCCGTGGTGGTGACGCCGGAGGCCGAGCTGGCCCACGATCCGGCGCTGTTCATGAAGTCGGTCGCGTCCGCGGGAGCGACGTCACCCGGTGCCGGGTCCACGATCGCCCTGGCAGCCGCCCGCTTACCGGCCAGCGTGGTCTCGCTGGTGATCGTCGGGTGCTTGCCGTAGGCCGCCACGAAGTTGATCAGCGACTCCGGGTGCTTGATGTTCTGCCCGAAGTCCGCCCAGCTCGTGTACGGAGCCAGCTGCGCGTCGTTCGTCTTGTTGTTGATCTGCCGCCGGACCTCGTTCAGCGGCGGGATGCCCATCTCGCGGGCGCGGGTCAGGTTCAGCGTGGGCAGGTCGAGCGGTAAGCCCAGCAGGTTGTTGCGCAGGGTCTCGGTGACGAACTCGTCGAGCTCGTTGCCGGCCTGGTCGGACGATCCCATGACGACCGCTCCAGCGGCCTGCTCGGCGCTGAGGGTGCCGGCCGCACCGCCCGTGCACGCCCCGGTGACCGCGTCGCAGTCACCGGCCGATGCCCGGGTGAACTCCGGCGGGTTGAGGAACGCCGTGAGCAGCGGGACGTTGTTCGGCCCCGCGGTCACGCCCGGCACACCGGACGGGTTCGTGCGGGCCACGTCGTCGTCCAGCATGGAGTGGCCGAACCGGTAGACGGCGCCGGCGAACTCCGCGCTGATCGCGGGCTGGATGTCGGGCGAGTACACGTGGAACGGCCGGACCGCCGGCTGCATCTTCCGCGCGAACTCCTCGAACACCAGGTGCTGGTATTCCATCTCGTTGACGAAGCGGGCGGCCTGGAACAGCCGCTCGCCGTTCCAGCCGTCCGCGCCGGAGGCGAGCTTCCACTCGGCGAGCGCCGCGGCACCGGTCGGGGACGTGTCGTTGCTGAGCACGTCCTTGACGTCCTGGACCAGGCGGTTGTGCTCGGAGTGGAACACCTGGTGGATCGTCGTGAGGGCGATGTTCTCGTTGCAGCGGCCGTCACCGCAGATGTAGTGCGCGTTGAGCAGCTCGTCGTCGTAGGTGCCGGCGGGCTGGTGCGCGAAGTCCGAGGACGCCGTCGTGTTCGCGTCCGGGGTGGGCGCGACCGGCGGGGTGCCCGGGTTGTTGTCGGTGTCCTGCGGGCTCGGGTCCGCGTTGTGGGCGATGTCCGTCAGGAACGGGGTGTCGAAGTACAGGACGTTGGCCGGCACGGGAACGCCGCCGCCGGCCAGGTCGCCCTCGACGAGCCCGGTCTTGGTCACGTACTGCGGCAGGCCGCGGGCGGGACCGGGAACGAACTTGCCGTAGGCGTCCGCGAGGATCTGCGGGACGTTCGTGACGTCCTTGTCCTCGAGCTTGAGGCCGAGCAGGTTCGCCGCCTGCGCCTTGACCTGCGCCCAGTTGCCGATCGCGCCGGCCTGGTTCGTGCCCGGCGTGCCGCCGAGCAGGTTGCCGGTCGCGACGGGCTTGCCGGCCGGGTTGTTCACGTACTCGCGCAGGAAGACCTGGTGCGCGGCGTGCGAGGTGTAGGTCTGGCTGTTGTCGACCCACGGGGTGTCGGTGTTGGCCGCTTCCTGGACGTCGTCGGCGTTGCCGAGGATCCCGTCCGGGCCGGGCTGGTTCTGCGCCCGGGTGAGGACCATGAACCGCAGCTGCGGGGGCAGGTCGTCGGCGTTGCCGAGGATGTGGTCCGGTCCGGCGATCAGCGGGTCGTCAGCCTTGAGCGGCACGAAGACCGTGGCGCCGCCCTTGACCGTCTGGTCAACACCGTGGTCGAAGAACTGGCCGAAGAACGTGAAGAGGCTGTTGTACGGCGGCGAGAGGCCGACGTCGGTGGTGACGTTCTGGATGAACAGCGTCTTGTGGGCGGGCACGCAACCGGCGGGGATCCCCGGCGTGGCGCCGGCGGGCTCGGTGGTGCACGGTGTGACACCGGTGGCGCCGGCCTGGGCCCGCACCGGGAACCCGGCAGCCGCCACCGCGGCCGGGTTGGTGCTGGTCTGGTCGACGATCAGGTTGCTGATGACGCGCGGCTGGGAGTCGACGACGTTGCCCGTCTTCTGGGCGTACGAGGTCGGGCCGGGCGCTCCGACGGGCAGCGCGGGCGTGATCGGCTCGGCACCCTTGAACACCGGGGTGGTCAGCCGAGGGAACAGCTCGTTCGAGGCCGCGAAGCGGTTGCGGCCCGGCTCGAGGTTGTTGCACGAGCCGTCGACGGTCCGCAGGCCGTATGAGGTGATGGCGTCGGGGACCTGGTTGGGGCCGGGGCCGAGAAGCGATCCGCAGGGACCGGTGGCCGAGGTCGTGGTGGCCACGTGGTTCTCGGCGATCTTGATCTGCTTGAGGATGAATGCGAGGTCGGCTGTGGTGAGGGTGAAGCCCTGGCCGACCGGTGCGGCGGCCTGGGCCGCTCCCGCGAACATTGGCGCGGCGCCGATGAATGCCACGCCGAGCGTGGCACTCAGGGCGGCGCTCACCCAGACTTTCATTCTGGACATAACTCTCCTTCGGAATGACTTCAGGCTCATCCGGGCACCAACCGAAGGAGGAGTGGCCGCACGCGGTGTCTTGATCTACGCCGAACCGCGTATGCCCACTAACCCCATGGCAGGAATTCGAGAAGCATCGGCGCCGGGCCTGTGGAAAAGCTTCTGGACCTCACGGGCGAAACGGGCACGGGCTCGCGTTAGGCCTGCGCGCGGCTCGCGCTTGGGCCAGCGGCGGCTCGTGTTACGGGCCCGCGGCGGCTCACCGGTCGTCTGTTTCGGGACGTCGACGGGTTCGCGTCGTGGCCGCCGGGCCGCCTCGCGGTCCGCCGCGAATTCGCTCCGCGGGCGCCCTTGCGCAGACCTGCACTAACGCCCGTGCGGACATCGGAGCGCGCTATCTGTTGACATCGCAGCCCCGGCCGATCACCGTTACCGGGAGAGCGCTCTCCCGCAATGTTTGTGAAACCCTCTGTACACATCCGTCACCCGGCGCACCCCCACGCACCGGACCGGCGGACAAGCACCGCACACCCCACCACCGAGCAGCCCCCACCCGCACCCCGCACCACCTGGCCTGGTTCCGCCCCGCCGTTCCGGCACGGAGAGCGCTCACCTCCCGCGCGTCCCCACCACGCGCCCGCTCCGCCCCACAAGGAGTAGTCATGGATGTCGCCGCACCAGCCCCGCGAAGGGGCAGGCTCCGCACCTACGCGACGTACGCCACCGCAGTCCTCGCCGTCGCCACGGCGGGCGTACTCGCCGCCGTTCCCGCTCAGGCCGCACTGAGCGGGGCGACGCTGACGAACAAACTGTCGAGCAGCTGCCTGACGGTCCGCGGCGGGGTCTCCACCGCGGGCACCGCCGTCGAGATCAACACCTGCGGCGGCACCGAGAGCCAGAAGTTCACCACTACCACCGCCAACCAGCTCCAGGTCACGATCGGCGGCGTGACGAGCTGTCTCGACGCGAACGCCAGCGGCACCGCCAACGGCACGAAGCTGATCATCTGGCCCTGCCACACCGGCACCAACCAGCAATGGACCGTCGGGACCGACAACTCGATCCACGGCGTCGCCTCGGGCCGGTGCGTGGACATCAACGCCAACGCCACCTCCGCCGGGACCCCGGCGGTCCTGTGGGACTGCAAGAACGGCGGCAACGGGAGCCAGACCTGGCTGCCCAACGCCGCCCCGCCGCCCACCGTCCCCGGCGGCGGATCCCTCGGCTCGAACGTCATCGTCTTCGACCCGTCGATGGGCACCGCGGCGATCCAGAGCCGGCTGAACTCGGTCTTCAGCAGCCAGGAGACCAACCAGTTCGGGACCCAGCGGTATGAGCTGCTGTTCAAGCCGGGCGCCTACAGCGGGCTCACGGCCAACATCGGCTTCTACACCTCGATCGCCGGACTGGGCCGCAATCCCGACGACGTCGCGCTCAACAGCAGCAACGTGACCGTCGACGCCGGCTGGTTCGGCGGGAACGCCACGCAGAACTTCTGGCGGTCCGCGGAGAACTTCTCGATGACTCCCCCGGCGGGCACCGCGTACGAGCGGTGGGCCGTCGCGCAGGCCGCCCCGTTCCGGCGGATCGACGTGCACACCCACCTGAGCCTGACCCCGACCGGCTTCGGCTGGGCCAGCGGCGGCTACATCGCCGACAGCAAGATCGACGGGCAGCTCCAGCCGTTCTCCCAGCAGCAGTGGTACACCCGCAACAGCAGCATCCAGATGAACCTCAACGCCGTGTGGAACAACGTGTTCAGCGGCGTGACCGGCGCCCCGGGGACCTCGTTCCCGAACCCGCCGATCACCACGCTCGCGACCACGCCGGTCAGCCGCGAGAAGCCCTACCTCTACCTCGACGGCGCGAACTACGCGGTGTGGGTGCCCTCGCTCAAGACGAACTCGTCCGGCGTGAGCTGGCCGAACACGCCTGGCTCGTCGATCCCCCTGACGCAGTTCTACGTCGCGCACCCCGGTGACTCGGCCGCGACCATGAACGCCGCACTCGCCCAGGGTCTCAACCTGCTGTTCACCCCTGGCATCTACCACGTGAACCAGACCATCAACGTGACCAGGGCGAACACGGTCGTCATGGGCCTGGGCTACGCGACGATCATCCCCGACGGCGGCGTGACGCCGATGTCGGTGGCGGACGTCGACGGGGTCAAGGTCGCCAGCCTGCTGTTCGACGCGGGCACCACGAAGTCGGCCAACCTGCTCCAGATCGGGCAGGCCGGATCCTCGGCGAACCACGCCGCGAACCCGACGTCGATCCAGGACGTGTTCTTCCGGATCGGCGGCGCCGGCCCCGGATCGGCCACCAACAGCCTGCTGGTCAACAGCAACAACACGCTGATCGACCACATCTGGGCCTGGCGCGCCGACCACGGCAGCGGCGTCGGCTGGACCACCAACCCGGCCGACAGCGGACTGATCGTCAACGGCAACAACGTGCTCGCGCTCGGGCTGTTCGTCGAGCACTACCAGAAGTACCAGGTGCAGTGGAACGGCCAGGGCGGGCGGACCATCTTCTTCCAGAACGAGATGCCGTACGACCCACCGAGCCAGGCCGCCTGGCGCGCCGGGACCAACGGGTACGCCGCCTACAAGGTCGCCGACACGGTGACTTCGCACGAGGCATGGGGCATGGGCAGCTACTGCTACTTCAACGTGAACCCCGCGATCGTCGCGGCCCGCGGCTTCGAGGCGCCGAACAACGCCGGGGTGAAGTTCCACGACCTGCTCACGGTGTCGCTCGGTGGCGTCGGATCCATCACGAACAACATCAACACCAGCGGCGGGATCGCCCAGGGCACGGCCACCGTGCCGAGCTACCTCACCAGCTACCCGTGAGCCGCGTGACCGGCTGACCACCTGACGAACGCCGCCCGCCTCCCCGGAGGCGGGCGGCGTTCGCCTTCCTCCCGAGGTGGCCCTGCCGTTGCGCGCCGCGTGGCGTGGCCGCGAGTGGGTGACGCGCTTCTACCGTCGGACCGTGAGCGTGACGCTGAGCGGCCTGGGGGTGGTGACGGGACTCGGCATCGTGCTGGCCGCGCCGATGGTCCTGCTCGGGCTGCGGTTTCTGGCCGTGGGGGTGTCGTCGCGGTTCTCCGGCTAGCGCAGTCCCGTACGGTCGGCCGCCCTGGTCCTGGTGCGCTCGGTTCAGCCAGGACCGCGGTGACGGGATGGGGGCGCGTTGATTTCCTGGCGAGGGTTCCTCGGCAGCACATCGCCCTTCGTCATGTTTGCCTGCAACCCGGTGCTGTCACCATGTGGCCGTGAGCGAAGCACAGGCTGAGCCATCGG
>JAOPVE010000464.1 GCA_025963185.1 Actinomycetes bacterium | reverse complement strand
GGGATCGACATCGCCGGTCACGAACCGCGGATCCTCGACTACACCACCGCCGAGGCCTCCGACGTCATCGTGACCATGGGCTGCGGCGACGTGTGCCCGGTGTTTCCGGGAAAGCGGTACGAGGACTGGCAACTCGACGATCCGGCTGGTCAGGGCATCGAGGCGGTGCGGCCGATCCGGGACGAGATCCGGGTCCGCGTCGAGAAGCTGGTCGCGGAGCTCACTGCCTGAAGCGCTTCCTGCACATCACTTGCAATAGCCATGGGGTGCTTTTAGTGTTGCGGCTGTCGCGTGGGTCCGCGTGGCGTGCCGGAAGTGCAGTGAGGTCCCCATGAGCGTCACGTCCGTGGCCAGCCCCGAGGTCGCCGCCGAGGTCACCCGGTCGCGGTTCCGGCTGACTCCGGGCGAGTGGCGCAGTGCGGCCGGGATGGCCGGATTCGTCACGCTTCTGCACGTCGCCGGCTGGGGCACGCTGGTCATGCTGATCGCGCCCGCGCACTACACAGTCGGCGGCCAGGTCTTCGGCATCGGGCTCGGCGTGACCGCGTATACGCTCGGCATGCGGCACGCGTTCGACGCGGATCACATCGCCGCGATCGACAACACCACCCGCAAGCTGATGGCCGAGGGCAAGCGCCCGATGTCGGTCGGCTTCTGGTTCTCCCTCGGGCACTCGTCGGTGGTGTTCGGGCTGTGCCTGCTGATCGCGCTCGGCATCAAGAGCCTGGCCGGGCAGCTCGGGAACGACGCGTCCCGGCTGCACAAGTTCACCAGCGTGTTCGGCGTGACCGTGTCCGGCACGTTCCTGCTGATCATCGGTGTGATCAACCTGGTCGTGCTGATCGGGATCCTGCGAGTGTTCAAGGCCATGCGCGCGGGCACGTTCGACGAGGCTGAACTGGAAGAGCAGCTCAACAAGCGCGGGCTGATGAACCGGATCCTCGGCGGCGCCACCCGGTCCGTCCGCAAGCCCTGGCACATGGACCCGGTGGGGATGCTCTTCGGGTTCGGGTTCGACACCGCGACCGAGATCGGCCTGCTGATCCTCGCCGGAGGGGCCGCCGCGTCTTCTCTGCCCTGGTACGGGATCCTCACGCTGCCTGTGCTCTTTGCCGCGGGGATGAGCCTGCTCGACTCGATCGACGGATCGTTCATGAACTTCGCCTACGGCTGGGCGTTCTCGAAGCCGGTCCGCAAGGTGTACTACAACATCACCGTGACGGGACTGTCCGTTGCCGTGGCGCTGATCGTCGGGGGGATCGAGCTGATCTCGATCCTCGCGAAGAGGTTCGACATCACCGCCGGCCCGATCGGCTGGATCGCAGGGCTGAACCTGAACTACGTCGGCTACGTCATCGTCGGGATCTTCGTCGCAACCTGGGCACTGGCCCTGCTGATCTGGCGTGTCGGCCGGATCGAGGAGAAGTGGACCGCGAGCCTGGTGCAGCCGGAACGCGCGGAGTAACCAGTAGACGCCGGGGCGCCCGGGCGGGAGCTGGTCACCGCCCGGGCGCGGTGCCCGCGAAGGGCACCCCCGGTGAGTCTGCGCGATCCGGCGCGGATCGCCAGACCAGTGACGGGTCGCATGTGCTGGGCGATCCACTCGCGGCCGCGGAGGTCTCGCCTCCGGCGAACACAACCGAACTGCCGATAGAACCTGAGCCGACATTGCGGTAAACCGGGTTAGCCGGAGCATGCCCCCATGGCCGTAGCATGTCAATGCTGTGACGGGCCGACCTCGCGGCGTCACGTTTCCATTGTGGAGGCAATCGGTGCCCAGTGCACGGCGAGTCACGCTCGCCGAGGTGGCGGCGCGGGCCGGGGTGTCCCGGGCCGCCGCCTCGTTCGTCCTCACCGGACGCCAGGACATGCGGATCTCCGAGACGTCCCAGCAGCGGGTGCTCGCCGCCGCCGCGGCGCTGGGGTATCGGCCCAACCTCACGGCACGCAGCCTGCGGACCTCGGTGACCCGCACGTTCGGCCTGATCTCGGACACCATCGCCGTGTCGCCGTTCGCCGGGCAGATCGTGCAGGGCGCGGTCGCCGCCGCGCGCGAGTCCGGCCACCTGCTGTTCGTCGCCGAGACGGGCGGCGACCCCGCGGCCGAGGAGGCCGCCGTCCGCGAAATGGTGGACCGGCAGGCCGACGGGCTGCTCTACGCGGCCATGTTCACCCGCCCGGCTGCGGTCCCGAGCAGCGGCGCCGGGCAGCCGACCGTCCTCGTGAACTGCCTGGCCGACGGGGCGGCCTGCGTGATCCCGGACGAGCTCGAAGCCGGCCGCGCCGCCGCCCGGATCCTGCTCCTAGCCGGTCACCGCGGCGGCATCTACCTCGCCGGGACCCCGGAGCCGACGGTGTTCGCCGCACGCGAACGCGAGGAGGGGATCGAGGCCGAGCTCGCCGCGGCCGGCACTACCCTCGCCGGAACCCTGCACTGCGACTGGTGGCCAGGGCACAGTTTCGAGGCGGTCCGCGCGTTCCTGGACGGCGGCGGACGGCCCTCGGCCTTGATCTGCCTCAACGACCGGATCGCCCTCGGCGCCTACCAGGCTCTCGCCGAGGCCGGCCTGCGGATCCCCGCGGACGTCTCCGTCGTGTCCTTCGACGACTCGGACCTCGCCAGCTGGCTCCGCCCCGGACTGACGAGCATCGCGCTCCCCCACTACGACCTCGGTTACCGGGCCACCACCCTGCTGGCGGCCGGGCAGCTCGACGCGGGCGTGCACCGGATCGCCATGCCGGTGCGCGCCCGCGAGTCGGTGCGGGGCTGATCGCTCGCGGCGCCGGGAGGGCGGCGCCGCGAGCCCGCAGGGTCGGTCCTCAGCCGCAGTGGCTCCAGCCGCTCGTCCAGGAGGTGTTCTGGTACGAGCCGCCCCACTTCACGCAGGCGCTCGCCGCCGCCAGCCGGACCGGCCCGGCGTACCACTGGAACAGGCCGGGATTGTCGTTCGACGCGCCGCCCTGGACCGCCAGAGTGGCGTTCAGGCCGACCGCCCCGTTACCCCTGTCCACCAGCGTGACCACGCAGTTGTGCCCGTTCCCGCTGTTGTAGAGCAGGTGGATCTTGGCCGGGCCGAGGTCGTGCGAGTCGATCTCGCCGTAGCCGGATCCGCAGACCCCCGCGGCCGTGTACGGGTTGGCGCTCGATCCGCCGGTACCGGATCCGCAGTGGCCGTAACCGCTGGTCCACGAGCTCGACTTGTAGGACCCGCCCCACTTCACGCACGAGTCAGGGGCGAGTTCGTAGACCGGTCCCGCGTAGTAGGTGAAGCTGCCCGGATTGCTCGCCGAGGCGCCGCCCTGGACGGCCAGGGTCGCGTTCATCGGCACCGATCCGGCGACGTCGTGGGCCAGTGTGACCACACAGTTCTTGCCCGACGCGTCGTCGTAGAGCAGGTACACGGTGGCCCCGTCGAGGGCGTGGTGATCCACGACCCCGTAGCCGGATCCGCACGCCTCGCTCGCCGAGTACGGGTTCTCCGACGAGGGGGCCGGGGATCCGTTGCCATCGCCGCAGTGCCCGAAGTCGCTGGTCCACGAACTGGACTTGTAGCTCCCGCCCCACTTCACGCAGGCGTTCGGCGCGTACTCGGTGACCGGCCCCGCGTACCAGTGGAAGCTGCCGGGATCACTCGCCGATCCGCCATCTTGCACGGCCAGAGTGGCGTTCATCGTGACCGCGCCGAGGTCGTCGTCCGCCAGCGTGACCACGCAGTTCTTGCCCGTCGAGTCGTCGTAGAGCAGGTACACCGTCGCGCCGGACAGGTGGTGCGAGTCGACCACGCCGTACCCGCCGCCGCACAGTCCCGACGCCGAGTACGGGTTGCCGCCGGTGTTGGGAGGCGGCTGGGATCCGCCGCTGCCCGACGGCCCGACGATCCCGGTGATGTAGTAGTTCTCGGCGGGGACCCAGGATCCGGCCGATGCCTGGGACGCCGGGATCGTGATCCGGACCACCGAGGACGTGATCGCGAAGTGCGCCATCCCGTGGCCGCCCTCGCCGCCCCAGTCGCCGTTCGCCGTCACGATCGATCCGTCCCCGTTGACGGCCGTCACGATCGCCACGTGGTTGGCGTATCCGCCGCGGCCGCTAGCGAACACGACCGCGTCACCCGGCTGGGCCGAGCCGTGGAACGTGCCGTGCGACTGGCCGTAGGTGATGAAGCTCTGCGCGGCCGCGGTCAGTCCCGAGGAGTTGAGCCCGGAGTTGGCCCACGCCCACTTCACGAAGTCGGCGCACCAGTACTCGGGTCCGCCGGAGTAGCCGCCGGCGCAGCTGTGCTCGAACTGGCTGCCGCCCAGGGAGTTGGTCGTCGAGTTCCGGCCGCAGGTCCCCGCGGACTTGTTCATGTTCGCCGCCGCCAGGCTCGCCGCGCCGGACGCCGTCGCCTCCGCTGGCGAGGCGAACCCGCTGAGCCCGGCCAGCGCCGCCACGGTCACGACCAGGACGTGCAGGGACCGGCGCGCGCTCCCGGCGGTCAGCACCGGGTGCTCGTGTGGGCGTCGGCGACGTCCGGGTACCACCCGACGGCCTGCGTGCAGTCGGCCAGCGTGTTCGCGCCCGTGGACCAGACCTGGGTGGGGCTGTCGTAGTCGCAGCGCAGGTCGACGAGCGTGCCGTGCGATCCGGACATGGTCGCGATCGACGCGCAGGCCTGCCAGTGGCTGTGCGACGCCCGGTAGCCGGACCAGACGTACACGTACGCCCAGTTCTTGCCGCAGCCCTTGAACTGCTTGACCGAGGCGAAAGTCTCGCCGCCGATCGTGACGAGCGCGGTGCTGCCGATCTGGGTGGTGCCGGCGCAACCGGGCGCCGATTCCGCGTGCGCCGGTGCCGCTGCCAGCGCCATCGCTGGAACGACGGTCGCCAGCGCGGCTAACCGGGCCAGCCGGCGCGTGATGGGTCCTGCCTTCACTACGTCTCCTCTCCGGGTCCCGGCCGGGACCGTGGTGCGGGTCCGGCCGGTGCGCGATCCCGCGCCGGTCCTGTCTAGGGACCGCGCGAGCTGACCGAAACGGCTCCCGCGAGAGATCAATCAATCCCGGACAACTGCCCGCTCGGTTGGCCGCTCGGTTGCGGGCTCCTGGTTGCGGGCCGCTCGGTTGCGGGCCACTCGGTTGCGGGCCACTCGGTTGCGGGCCTCCTGGAACGGGACTGTTCGGGTATTTGCGCCCACGTCTGCCCGGTATGGCCACGAATACCCGAACAGTTCCGGCCGGTGGAGTGCCGTCAGCCGAGGATCTCGGCGAGGGTGCGGCGGGCGATCCCGGCGAGGATCGGGTTGCTGTCCCGGTAGTACGGCAGGGCGATCGCGGCGACCGACAGTGCCCAGCCACGGCCGCGGGACCAGTCCGCGTCGGTGGCGCGCAAGTGGTCGCGGAACACCTTCCGGGATCCGGCGTCGAGGTAGGTCCAGGCGGCCATGAGGTCACACGCCGGATCCCCCGCCGCGAGTGCGCCGAAGTCGATCACCGCCGTGAGCCGTCCACCCCGGACCAGCAGGTTGCCCGGGTGCAGGTCGCCATGGATCCACCGGGGCGGGCCGTCCCACTCCGCGGCGGCGAGTGCGTCCTCCCACACCGCGATGGCCGCAGCGGTGTCGATGTCGCCGGTCAGCTCGGCGAGTCCCGCACGGGTCGCCTCGTCGCGGATCGCCAGTGGAACTCCCCGGCCCATACCCGGGGAGCCGCTCGGCGGGCGATCACGCGCGTCGATCCGCTGAAATGCGGTCAGGAACTCGGCCAGGTCGCGGGCGGCGCGCGGCCCCGGACGGTGACCGATGGCGTCGCGCCCGCCGAGCCACCGGTAGACGCCCCAGGCCCACGGGTATCCGCAGGCTGGCGCGCCGATCGCCAGCGGGGCGGGGATCTCCAGCGGCAGCTGCGGCGCGAACCTCGGCAGCCAGCGTAGTTCTGTCTCAGCCTGGCCCGCCGCCCACTCGCCGCGCGGCAGCCGAACGGCGAGCCGGTCGCCGAGCCGGTAGATCGCGTTGTCCGTGCCACCCGACTCGATCCGCCGCAACGAAAGCCCCGCCCACCGCGGAAACTGCCGCCCGACCAGCCCGCGCACCAGCGATCCCCCGATGGCAACCTCCCCCTCCCGCATCACCGGCACCCGCTCACTCGGCACCTACTCACCGGCCGCCCACTCACCGGCCGCCCCCAGCGGGCACCCCGTCGTGGAACCGGACTGTTCGGGTATTTGCGCCCACGCCTGCCCGGTATGGCCACGGATACCCGAACAGTTCCAGCCGGTCGACGGGTGGCGGCCCGACGACCACGCTCGCCCCTTGAACCGGACTGTTCGGGTGATTGCGGCCACGCGCGCCCGATACAGCCGCGAATACCCGAATAGTTCCGGCCAAAGAGTGGTCCGCGAAGGAGCGGTACCGGAGATGGTCGGTGCGGGAGGCCCGGGTGGGAGCGGGCGGGCGCCGGGCGGGCGCGGCGGGAGCGGGGCGGCG
>JAOPVE010000450.1 GCA_025963185.1 Actinomycetes bacterium | reverse complement strand
AGTCACCGCTCGACCCCGAGGGCCGCACCGTCACACGCCGGTGCGGCCCTCGGGCGTTCGGGTCCTGCCGGGCCCGGGCATGATGGGGCGCGTGGCGACGAAGGACACGTGGTGATGTGGGGAGCCGGCCGATGAGCGACGCCGCAGCCACCCCGCCGCCCTCGGGCGAGCCGGTGCCGTCGGGCGAGCCGCGGATGGCCGGGACCGGTCTTCCGTCGGCCGATCCGGATCCGTCCGGGGTGTCACCGCCTGCCTCGGAGCCGGCGCCGTATCAGCCGGGCTGGATGCCGCCCGCCGTGCCTTCTGCCAGCTTCATAGCGCCCGCGCCACACGATCCGCCCCCACAGGGTGCCGGACTTGCCACAGGGCCGTACGCGCCCGCTGACGCCGTCGCGCCGGTAGGTCCGAGGTACACCGGTCCGCCGGACCTGCGGCATCCACTCGATCCCGACGTCCGCCCGTCGACCAAAGCCAGCGCCGTGCTGTTCCTCGGAGTCGTCGCCGTGTCGATGATGCTGTGCGTCGGCGGGGTGGTCCCGGCGATCCTCGCGCTGGCCCTGGCGAGATCCGCGCGGGCGGAGTTGCGCGCGTCGCAGGGGTTCCTCACGGGCGAGAAGATGGTCCGCGCCGGGATCGTGCTGAGCTGGATCGCGATCGCCGTCAGCTCCGTCCTCGTGATCAGCGCGGTGGTCTACCTGCTGATCCGCTTCGGCGCCGACTCCGGCCCATCCTTCGGCACCAACGTCAACTGATCCCCGCCGTTCCCCGCACATGCGTGCCGCTGAACCGGCACACGCTTCTGGGTGGGCGCGCGCCCCGGGCGGGAGCGCGCTGGCGGAGTGTGTGCCCGTCCGGCCGGTCTGGAGCGTCCCCCTCCCCGCGAAGTGCGGTACTTGCGACCGGCTATGACCGGCGTCGCGGCACACACTTCGAGTTGGCGGACACCGTGGGCCGGGCTCGATCCGTCCCCAGCGGAGGGGGTAGGTGCTGGCGGTGCGGCGGGGTGTGGGGCGGGTGGCCGGTCAGGGGCGGGGGTGTGGTTCGGGGGAGCGGGGTAGGTGTTTGGCGGGTCAGGGGTCGCGGTGACTGGCTCTCGTTGACCGGGTCTGCCACCGTAGGAGCGCGACGGGCGGCACGGGCCGCGCGGGTGAACACGGGGGAGCCGATGAGCGGCGAGTCAGGACCGGGCGAGACTCCGGATCCGTGGTCCCGGCCGCAGGATGGCGAGCCGGATCCGACGTCGGTCATCCCGGAAGCGGATCCAGCCGCACCCGAGCCGCGGGCGGCCGAACCGCCCGCGCCCGAAGCGCGGGCTCCCGAACCCGACGCGCCTGGGAGCCAGCCCGCGGGTTCAGGGCAGGCGGCGTTCGCGCCGATCGAGCCGTTCGCGGCGCCGGAGCCGTTCCCCGCGTCGAGCTACGACCGGCCGGCCAACCCTCCGCCGGGCGAGACCGCGTCGCTCGCGGGTTTCGACCCCCCGGGCACTGGTCCCTATCCCGCTGGCCCCTATCCCGCGGCGCCCTATCCCGCCGCGGCGCAGCCGCCGTACCCGGCCCCGAGCCCGTACCCGGCCGCGAGTCCGTACCCGCCCCCCGGACAGCCGCCGTATCCGCCCGCGGCCGATCCGCCGTACCCGGCGCAGTACCCGTACCCGCCTCAGTACCCGCCGTCGGGGCAGCAGTATCCGAGCGCGCCACCGTACCCGGGGGTGCCCGCGTACCACCCGTCCTCGGCGGCGGCCGCGGCGGTGTACCACCTGGACGCGTATGGCATGCCGGTACCGACCCAGACCGAGCCGCTCGCGATCGCCGCGCTGGTCACGGGCGCGACCTCGCTCACCCTGACGCTGCTCGCGTGCTGTTGCGCCCCGCTGCTGATCGTCACCGGACTCGGCGGGATCGGCGGGATCATCCTCGGCGTGCTCGGCAAGCGGAACACGACCGCGAAGGGCACCGCGGGCAGTGGCATGGCAATCGCCGGGATCGTCACGGGGGCCTCGGCACTCGTCCTCGCGCTCGTGGGAGCGATCCTCGTCGCCGCGCTCGGGTTGTCGGCGGGGTTCGGCAGCTTCCCCGGTACCACAAGCTGACCGGTTTCTCCGGTTCCGCCGAGGGCGCAACACGATCCGGTACCCCCGTTTTGACCTGTGCCAATCGCATGGGTAGTCTTCTCTCTTGTGCCTAGGCAGCTGCCGGGCACCCGCGTGCGCCGAAATGGGTGCACGCACCTCCCCCCACCAGACCGGCGGAAGCCGGATGGGGCCTCGGCCGGGCGACACGCCCGACCGCGGGGGTCGGAGGAGTCGGACATCCGGCAAGGTAAGACACGTAAGCACGGCAAGAAAATAGGACTGGCAAAAACCACAGTTTGGCGAGAAGGAAGCGGAGAACCGGTGCCCACGATCCAGCAGCTGGTCCGCAAGGGACGGCAGGACAAGGTCGAGAAGACCAAGACGCCGGCCCTGAAGGGCAGCCCGCAGCGGCGCGGTGTGTGCACGCGCGTTTACACCACGACCCCCAAGAAGCCGAACAGCGCGCTCCGCAAGGTGGCGCGTGTTCGCCTGTCCAGCGGCATCGAGGTGACCGCCTACATTCCCGGCGTCGGCCACAACCTCCAGGAGCACTCGATCGTGCTCGTCCGCGGCGGTCGTGTGAAGGACCTCCCTGGCGTCCGGTACAAGATCATTCGCGGTTCGCTGGACACCCAGGGCGTCCGTAACCGCAAGCAGGCCCGTAGCCGCTACGGCGCGAAGAAGGAGAAGAGCTAATGCCCCGCAAGGGCCCAGCCCCGAAGCACCCGGTCGTCATCGACCCGGTCTACGGCTCTCCGCTTGTCACCAGCCTGGTCAACAAGGTGCTGATGAGCGGTAAGCGCTCTATCGCCGAGCGCATCGTCTACGGCGCCCTGGAGGGTGCCCGTGACAAGACCGGCACCGATCCGGTCATCACGCTGAAGCGCGCGCTCGACAACGTGAAGCCCACCCTGGAGGTGCGCAGCCGCCGAGTTGGTGGCGCCACCTACCAGGTTCCTGTCGAGGTGCGCGCTGGCCGCAGCACCACGCTGGCGCTGCGCTGGCTGATCCAGTACAGCCGCGCACGCCGTGAGAAGACGATGACTGAGCGGCTGATGAACGAGCTGCTCGACGCTAGCAACGGCCTGGGTGCCGCAGTGAAGCGCCGCGAGGACACGCACAAGATGGCGGAGTCCAACAAGGCGTTCGCGCACTACCGCTGGTAACCCGGGAACCGAACGAGTTGAGAGAGAAGACCCGTGGCTGACAACGCCGCCCTTGCCAAGACCCGCAACATCGGGATCATGGCGCACATCGACGCCGGTAAGACCACGACCACCGAGCGCATCCTCTTCTACACCGGTATCAACTACAAGATCGGTGAAGTCCACGATGGCGCAGCCACCATGGACTGGATGGAGCAGGAGCAGGAGCGCGGCATCACGATCACGTCTGCCGCGACGAAGTGCCAGTGGCTTGGCCACGACATCAACATCATCGACACCCCGGGCCACGTCGACTTCACGGTCGAAGTAGAGCGCTCGCTGCGGGTGCTCGACGGTGCTGTCGCGGTGTACGACGGTGTCGCGGGTGTCGAGCCGCAGACCGAGACGGTCTGGCGGCAGGCGGACAAGTACAACGTCCCGCGGATGTGCTTCGTCAACAAGCTCGACCGCACCGGAGCGAACTTCTTCCGCTGCGTCGAGATGATGAAGGACCGGCTCAACGCGACCACGCTGGTACTCCAGATCCCGATCGGCAACGAGGCCGACTTCGTCGGCATGGTCGACCTGGTCCAGATGAAGGCGCTCGTCTACCCGCCCGAGGCCGCCAAGGGCGAGATGTACAACATCGAGGAGATCCCGGCCGAGTTGGCCGAGCAGGCAGCTGAGTACCGCGAGCTGCTCCTCGAGACCCTGTCCGAGGCCGACGACGACATCATGGAGTCGTACCTGGCCGGCGAGGAATTTTCGGTCGAGACGCTGAAGGCGGCGATCCGGCGCGCGACCGTCGCGGACAAGATCAACCCCGTTCTGTGCGGATCGGCGTTCAAGAACAAGGGCGTCCAGCCCATGCTCGACGCTGTCGTCGACTACCTGCCGAGCCCGCTCGACGTGCCCGCTATCGAGGGCACGAAGATGGACGGCGTGACGCTCGAGACCCGCCACGCGGACCCGTCCGAGCCGTTCAGCGCGCTGGCCTTCAAGATCCAGACCGACAAGCACCTCGGCACGCTGACCTACATGCGGGTCTACTCGGGCCGGCTCGACAGCGGATCCCCGGTGATCAACTCCACCAAGGACCGCAAAGAGCGGATCGGCAAGATCTACCAGATGCACGCGATCAAGCGTGAGGAGCTGCCGAGCGTCACGGCCGGTGACATTGTCGCCGTCCAGGGGCTCAAGCAGACCACCACGGGCGACACGCTGTCCGACCCGCACCACCCGATCATCCTCGAGTCGATGACTTTCCCCGACCCGGTCATCCAGGTCGCCATCGAGCCGAAGACCAAGAGCGACCAGGAGAAGCTGGGCACGGCGATCCAGAAGCTGGCCCAGGAAGACCCGACGTTCCAGGTCAACAACGACGAGGAGACCGGCCAGACGATCATCGCCGGTATGGGTGAGCTTCACCTTGAGGTCCTGGTCGACCGCATGCGGCGCGAGTTCGGCGTCGAGGCGAATGTCGGCAAGCCGCAGGTGGCGTACCGCGAGACGATCCGTCGTACGGTGGACAAGTACGACTACACACACAAGAAGCAGACTGGTGGTTCCGGTCAGTTCGCGAAGGTCCAGATCAGGCTTGAGCCCCTGGACCAGACCGCTGACGGCGCGACCTATGAGTTCGAGAACAAGGTCAGCGGCGGCCGCATCCCGAAGGAGTACATCCCTTCGGTGGACGCCGGTGCGCAGGACGCCATGCAGTACGGCGTTCTGGCCGGCTACCCGCTGACCGGTGTCAAGCTCACCCTGCTCGACGGCGCCTACCACGAGGTCGACTCCTCGGAAATGGCGTTCAAGATCGCGGGCTCGATCGCGTTCAAGGAAGCGGCTCGCAAGGCCGATCCCGCGCTGCTCGAGCCGATGATGGCCGTCGAGGTTCGGACGCCCGAAGACAACATGGGCGACGTGATCGGTGACCTCAACGCGCGCCGCGGAACCATCCAGGCGATGGAAGAAGCGGGTGGCCTCCGGGTCGTCCGTGCCGTGGTCCCGCTTTCTGAAATGTTCGGCTACGTGGGGGATCTGCGGTCGAAGACGCAGGGCCGCGCGAGCTACACCATGCAGTTCGACTCCTACGCGGAGGTTCCGTCGAACGTCGCGAAGGAGATCATCGCGAAGGCCACGGGCGAGTAGTCAGCGTCCGTACCGCAGTTCACCGTCCCAGACGTACCACGTAATCAGTCCACAGGAGGACCCCAGTGGCGAAGGCGAAGTTCGAGCGGAACAAGCCGCACGTCAACATCGGCACCATCGGTCACATCGACCATGGCAAGACCACGCTGACCGCGGCCATCACCAAGGTTCTGCACGACAAGTACCCGGACATCAACCCCTTCACGCCGTTCGACCAGATCGATAAGGCGCCGGAGGAGCGGCAGCGCGGTATCACCATCTCGATCGCGCACGTCGAGTACCAGACCGAGAAGCGGCACTACGCCCACGTCGACTGCCCGGGTCACGCGGACTACATCAAGAACATGATCACCGGTGCCGCCCAGATGGACGGCGCGATCCTCGTGGTCTCGGCCACGGACGGCCCGATGCCGCAGACCAAGGAGCACGTGCTCCTGGCCCGCCAGGTCGGCGTCCCGTACATCGTCGTCGCGCTGAACAAGGCCGACATGGTGGACGACGAGGAGATCCTGGAGCTCGTCGAGCTCGAGGTCCGCGAGCTGCTCTCGCAGTACGAGTTCCCGGGCGACGACGTTCCGATCGTCCGCCTGTCGGCGCTCAAGGCTCTCGAGGGCGACGCCGAGTGGGCCCCGAAGATCATCGAGCTCATGGACGCGGTCGACGAGTCGATCATCGAGCCCGTCCGCGAGATCGACAAGCCGTTCCTCATGCCCGTCGAGGACGTCTTCACGATCACCGGCCGCGGCACCGTGGTCACCGGTCGTGTCGAGCGCGGCATCCTGAAGGTGAACGAGACCGTCGACATCGTCGGCATCAAGGACACCAAGCAGACCACCACGGTCACCGGCGTCGAGATGTTCCGCAAGCTGCTCGACGAGGCCCGCGCGGGTGAGAACGTCGGTCTGCTGCTGCGTGGCATCAAGCGCGAGGACGTCGAGCGCGGCCAGGTCGTGATCAAGCCGGGCACGACCACCCCGCACACCGACTTCGAGGCGAACGTGTACATCCTGTCGAAGGACGAGGGTGGCCGCCACACGCCGTTCTTCAACAACTACCGCCCGCAGTTCTACTTCCGCACCACGGACGTGACTGGCGTGGTGACCCTCCCCGAGGGCACCGAGATGGTCATGCCGGGCGACAACACCGAGATGACGGTCGCGCTGATCCAGCCGATCGCCATGGAGGAAGGCCTGCGCTTCGCCATCCGCGAGGGTGGCCGCACTGTCGGTGCGGGCCGCGTCACCAAGATCGTCAAGTAGTACCGCCGGGACGGCCGGTCCACCAAGGCCGGCCGTCCCGCCGGGCACGACCGCTTCCCGCCCACCGGCGGGCGAGCTCGAACCGTCTCGCAGCAGCACAACAGTGAAGGTGAGTCAGCCAGCATGGCCGGACA
>JAOPVE010000138.1 GCA_025963185.1 Actinomycetes bacterium | reverse complement strand
TCAGGCCCTGGACGAGCAGCCTGAGCCGGAGGTCGGTGATTGTGGACACGCTGATCGGGCCACGCGTGAGCCGGCGCTTCATCGCGACCTCATCGTCGAGACCTTCGAAGAGCCGCCGGTTGGTGATGAACTCGATCAGGCTGACCCCGAGCGCCCACCAGTCCGATGCTGGCGAGCACCATTGGGTGATGATGAATTCGGGCGGGACGTAGGGTAGGGTGCCGCTGTCGTCAACCAGATCCCCCCCGGGCCCGACGACCGAGCTGATGCCCAGGTCGACGACGGCCAGCTCGAGCCTGTCGATCGAGCGGATCAGGATGTTCGTCGGCTTGATGTCGCGATGGACGATGTTGTTGGCGTGCATGTCGTCGAGGGCATCTGCCAGCTGGCGGACGATCTCCTTCACCCCGTCCGCGCCGAGTTCGTCCAGAGTGCGCTCCTTGCGCAAAGCCATGAGGTCGCCACCGGCCAGGTATTCCATGATCTCGAAGCAGCGACCGTCAGCGGTGCCGGTCTCGTGGGTCTCGACGACGTACCGGCTGCGCCTGCCACTGCGCAGGTAGTCCCAGATCCGCTGGTCCGGTCGCCAGCCATCGGGGTAGAGCTTCAGCACCCGCTCCCGGCCCGTGGCCAGCTCCAGCACGACGTAGAGGTCGGCTTGGGCGCCGCCCGGCAACAACTTCTTCTTGTCCACCCGAAACCGGGCGGCGAGTTCAGGTGGCAGGCTCACATAGGACGGTGACCGGGGGTCGCGACGGCGGGCGGGCCGACCCGGGTCCAGCACCGTCAGGGGCGCCTCCTCGGGCCGCTGGCGGCCCGGATCGATCGTGGTCGGCGGGGCGCCACCCTCCGGTCCCTCCGGCGGATCGCCAGCGGGCGGTTCGCCCGAATCGTTGTTCGTCGAGTCTGTCACGTCACCGCGGTCCGTCAGTAGTCATGTGCCTGCACCTTGTCCTGACGGACAGGCCACCGGGAGAAGGGGACCGTACGAGGTGAACTTTCTGCAGCGTCTCGCGGCCTGGATGCGCGCTGTCCGGGCGAGGGTCCGCGGGTTCGAAACCGGCGCCCTCACCGTGCTCCCGCCGCCGCTCATCGCGCCTCGCACCGCGACCGTTGACTTGACCAGTGAGGCTGACCAGCGGGGCGTGGCCGATGCCCGGTCCTCCATGCAGGACAGCTGGTCGTTCGGCAGGCCCGAGGACCCGCTGTCGGACACTTTCGACCCGCCCTACATCCACGAGCTCCGGCACCGCTGCCAGGCGACACTGGACACGATCGCCGAGTACCGCAAGCTCACTGCCGACCGGCTCGAACACGTCGGACGGTGGCGGGACGAGAGTAAGGCGATGATGGAGTCGGCGCGCACGATGATGAGCAGCATCGCCGTACGCGAGGCGAGGCTGGAGGCGGAGACCACCCGCCGCTCGCAAGCTCAGGACGGGGTCGACGAGTCGGCGCAGGATCCCGCCAATGCCAACGCCAGCCTGGATGAGCTGCCGTGGGAGGGCGAGAGCGTCGTGCTCGGCTGGTACTGGCGGGCGCTCATCCTCGCCGGGCTGATCGTCGCCGAGTTCTCGGTTCAGTACTACGTCTACGACCTCTACCTCAGCGGTACGGCCCGGAGCTCATCGACAGTCACGATCGCCCTCGCGACGGCGGCGATCATGGTGGTCGGACCCTATGTGGCGGCCCTGCTGCTCCGTGGTCAGCAGGCCACTGGAGCCCCACGGCGGATCGGGCTGTTTATGCTCGCCCTCGGTGTGCCTTGGTGCTACGTGGTCACCGTCCTCGGCGTGCTCCGCGGCGAGTTCCTGAGCTTGGGCGGTTCCCAGGCGGGCTCGGTATCGAGACAACTGCACCTCACCCCGGTGACCGTGATTATTATGTTCGTCGCGCTACTGCTCATCACGGGCGTGATGGCCTTCATGCTCGGCCTCGCCCGCCGCCACCCGTTCCAGGACGCATACGTCCGTCACCGCACCGAGCGTAACCGCCTCGATGTCCTGCGCCGTGTGATGGTCGACCAGATCAACCCGGCTTACTTGGAACCGGGCCAGCCCGGTAAGTTCGGACCGGACGAACGCGCTGTCCGCGAGTCGTATGCCGCGGCGGAGTACGCCTACTTCGCGGCACTGGTCCGGACCGTCGGCGACCCGATCTTCACCGAGGCCGTCCAGGGGCGGCGAGGTCTTCGACCGCCGGCACCGCCGAGTCCAGCACCGGAGGCCGCGGCGGAGCCGGCCCCGACCGGCGGCGAGCCTTCTCCGGATGGCGTTACCGGAGGGCCAGAGACAGCCGCGCCGGAGAACGGTGAATCGCTGTGAACAGCGTGAACAGGTCGTCAACGCTGCGGATCAGTCGGGTGCATTTCCCGGTGACCGCGCTCGGGCCTGGGAAGCGCCTGGGGGTCTGGGTTCAGGGGTGCCCGTTGGCCTGCGCTGGATGCATGGCCCTCGACACTTGGGACACGGGCGGTGGTGCCGAGGTGGCGCTCGACACGCTGACCCGGCAATGGCGGGACGCGCTCGACGCCGGTGCCGACGGCATCACGATCAGCGGCGGCGAGCCACTCGCGCAGGCTACGGCGCTGACCGCGTTCCTCGGCGATATCGACCGGGTCCGGCGAGAGACTGCCCAGCGCACTGGAGGCGAGTACGACATCCTCCTCTACACCGGGTACGACCCGTCTGACCTGGACGACTCGCAGATAGCCGCAGCGCGACGGGCCGATGTCCTCGTGACGGGTCGTTACCAGGCGAAGGCACCGACCGGCCTGATCTGGCGTGGGTCGGCGAATCAGGTCATGCACCTGCACACCGACCTCGCACGACGGCGGTACGCGGAGTACGTCGACTTCACGCCCGAGCAACCTCCGATCCAGATCAGGGCAGACCCCGATGGCTTCTGGCTGGTCGGGGTTCCCCGAAAGGGGACACTTTCCGCGTTGGAGCGCGGGCTTCGTCGAGGAGGAATGGACTTAAACTGGACGAGCTGGCGCCTCCAACGAAGGTCATAGGGCGACGTGGACGTGGATGGGCAGGGTCTCAACACCGAGCAGTGGCACGCGATCTTCGGGGTCGTGTTGGCGGAATTGCGCGCCTCGGCGGGCCGCGATGCCACGGAGCTACCGCCGCCTGTCCTCTTCCACGATGCTGAGCACGTCACGGACCAGTCGGGCGAGGGACGTCTCATCTGCGAGGAGGGCCGTTAGTCGCCGAGTGCTGGGCAACGGCTCCTCACCGGGGGGCAGGTCAGCGACAGCCGCCGCTGAGATGGGCCCGAGGAAGAGCGCTCGCAGTATCCGGGGGATCGCCACTGCCGCGTCTTCGCCCGCCGCCAGCGCATCGGAGATCGCGTCGGTGGCCGCGGCCGCAAGCGTGATCACCATCGCATCCACGCGCGCTGCGCGGGCGTGTGCGGCTTCCGGGGACTCGCGGTCCGCGGTCAGGGGCGGGCTGCCCACCGGGAGCTGCTTGTGCCCCATCGGGCGTTCGATGTACTTCGCGTACCAGTGTGGGCAGGATCCGCGCATCGCCGTCAGCACCCGCTCGACGTCGCGGGCCACCTGACCGGGCGAGGAGCCCGCCGGCTCACCCGTGACAGCCGATCGCCGCTCCGCCCACGCCTCCAGCGGCCACTCCTCAGTTCCTGCGGTGGTGGGCACACCGACCCACTCGATGATCGCGCCCGCCAGATCGACGAGCCAGGGGTCGTCCCCGAGGGCTACCTGCAGCCGGTGCGGCAGCTCCCGCACCCGCTGCAGGGCACCACGCTGGCCGCGGCGCTTTCGGTGCCCGTCGATCGTGGCCACGGCGATACGGCTCGTGATCCAGCCTTCCAGGTTGTGAATGGGGGTGTTCCCTCTCGTGAAGAGATGGTCAACGACCGACTCGACGTCATCGTGAAAGGCATCGAGGCAGGGCTCAGCCATCCGGTGCAGGGACGACGCGCACGTGTAGTGCCCCTTGCCGATCTCGATGCGTTTGGTGTGCCGGTGCCACACCAAACGCCAGACGATCGTGTAGGCGGCGGCACGCAGGTCGCCTGCGGCGCCGTCTAGGCCGATGGTGTTGAGCAGTCCCCTCGCAGCCATCTCGCGTAAGGAACACAAGGAGTTCGTCCCCGGAGACGCCTGGGTCGGATGCGAAGCACGAGCTTCGGCGGGGGTCACGTCCGGTGACACGTTCGTTCCTCAGCTAACCAGTCGGTGGAGCGTACCGATACACGAGCGTCTTCAGCGGCCGCCCGGCCACATAGAGTTCATCGCAGCGGCTTCTCGAAAAATTACGCTCACTAAATAATTTCGCGCAAGTCTTAGGTGGCCGGCCAGCCCGCGGGATCGGTCTGTGGTCATCCGGGTGACATCCGGCGCCCGGATGACCGATCCTTCGAGGAGCCATTCCATGACCACGAACCTGCTGCTGTCCGCAATCGCCCTGCTGGTGGGCTTGATTGTCTTTCGGCTGTTCACGAACGTGCGCGGGCGGCGCGCGATCACCACGGCCGACTTGGCCGTCGTGCTGTCCGCCGCCGAGATCGTTCAGCTGCTCTACACCCTGACCAGCGTCGGCGTCGAGCTACCCTGGGCCGGCGGCGCGATAGTGCCGATTCTCTGCCTGATCGGGATCGCGCTCGTTGCGGTCGGGTCGTTCGTCTCGTGGATCGGCATGCTCGTGACAGGGCTGGGGGTCCTCGCGGCGCTCACCGACATGTGGCTGAAGGATGATCCGCTCGTCGCCACCATGTTCGTCTTGCTTGTCGCGCTGCTATCGATGATCAACCGGCTGGTGCGGCTGATCACGCCGTGGTGACACCTTCACACGTCAGTTCAGTGCTCCGGAACGGTCGTGACCATGGGAACGACCACGGTGGTCCAGTCCGGGGCGGCCTTCGGCGGCAACCCGGACGGACCCCCGGGTTGGATGAGGCCGCCGAGGAGTCGGCCCAGGGCCACCGAGCGGGTGGCCGGTTCCTCCAGGGTGGGCAGGTGGAAGGGCAGCGTGGTGAGCGGCACCTCGGACACGACAAGCTTGAGCCAGTCGCGCACCACCGCACCCGGCCGGGCCGGTCGGTCCCGGGGCAGGCTCACCCTGATCGCCCCGCCCTCCAGGGCTGCCCCGACACACCCGGCACCGACCAGCCCTCCGGGGAAGAGGACGGGATCCGCGCCGTAGCGGTCGTTCAGGTCGACGAGCAGGCACCACAACGGCTGGTCGGTGGTGTTGCGCAGGCGAACGAATATCCGGGGTGCGTATGTCTTTCCACCAGCGAGGCGATAGCGCAGGGCGATCTCGCCATGCCGGTCGAGTAGCAACGGGACCCGCTTCTCAGGGATCCGTCGCTCCCCCTCGTAGGCCGGGAGGACCTCAATCCGCACCGCATCGCCCAGCGCCGTCACAGGGTTGGCGAGGCTGCGCAGCGCCTGCCAACGGGCGATGTGCTCCAGCCATGTCACGACGCGCTCGGAGGCCACGACGGTGTGCCCCTCGACGTCTGGCGTGGCCGGCCGCCCGTCACTGCGCAGGATGCGCAACACGGGCCGACCCGCGCGGATCGGCGCCGTGACCCGCAGGGCGGGCTCGTCCGTGTCGTCCTGCTCGCCGACGACACGGAGGTCCGGCGACGGGCCGCCGCCCGGACCTGCCCGGGCGATCGCCGCCAGAACCATGGTGACTGCGGCCGAGTTGTCCTCGGGCAGGCCTCCGACGGTCACCGCACACCGCGGCACCGGCAACCGGGCGATGGCGACGGCATAGCTGCGGGCCGGGTCCGGCTGCCATCCCTGCGGCTCCACCAGGGTCGACGCCGGCCCGACGTCGACCGCGCGCAGCAGCCGCGATTCCGTGCCCGGTACCGCGAACGTCACCACATCCTCCGGTACTGAGGGCACTGGCACTCCGTGACAACGCCCCGCGTCGACCTCCCATCCCGCGCCGGAGTGCCGCACACGGAATGTGCTGGGGCGGTGCAGCTGCCCGCCGAAGAAGCGCTGGTCGGCCGGACCGTAGGTATCGGGGATCAGCACGGGGACCTGCACCACCGACTCGTCGGCCATCGCGGCGCGGGCCGCGCCGAGCAGGTCTCGGTAGGTGGCCTTCGGTTCGAGGACGCTCAGCGCAGTGAGCAGCGCGCGGCTGAAGACCCCGCGGGTGCGCCTGCCCACCTTCCGTTCGCGGGCTTCCTCGTTGATACCGCAGGCAGCGAGCACGACCCGGTCCCTTGTCCCGGCGGGAGTGTCCGGCTCCCTGCCGGGATAGGCCGACGACTCTGCTGGCCACGGCCCGGGCGCTGGCCCCAGCCCGCGCACCGTGTAGAGCGGGGTGGCGCGGGTGGCCCCGCCGGCGTGGCAGCAGTCGAGCACGGAAACGACGTGCGCTCCGCGCGCCTCGAGCCGGTGCAGGATCCGATCGAGCTCCTTGTCCACCAGCTCAGGGACGTAGGTGCCGTCGGGACGTGCGCGCCTGCTGTCGACGCACACGAGCGTCTGCAGGGTGCCGCTCGGCTCGATCCGCCAGTGCGCGCCGGCCGGGGCCAGGCCACCGTGCCCACAGAACCAGAACAGCGCGACGTCACCCCGCCCGGCCTTGCCGAGGTGTCTGGTCAGGCCGGCCCGCACGGCCTGGAGCGTCGCTTCGCCGTTGCGCAGGCGCTGTACCTGCGCGTCGGGGGCGCGGGCCGCGAGGAACGCCTGCACCTCGCCCACGTCGGCGACTGCGCCGCGAAGGCCGTTCGTATCGTAGGAGTCGATACCGACGAGCAGGGCATAGACGGTCATTCGGGACCTCTCACGCCCCGAAGCGTAGTGACCGTCGGCCGTGACGCTGGCGTGGCGGCGCCGACTACCCTGTGACCGCGAACGGACCGCGGTCTGGGACGGAATCGGAGGCGGACACGTGTCTGCGCTTCTCAACGTGCTCCGCGCGCTGTGGCACGAGCGTTATCCGCAGCCTCCGCCCTGGGCCGCGGGACTGACCTCGTCGCGGGTGATCCGGCAGATCCTCAGCAGCGTTGTCAGCCCCGCTGTCGAGGCCGACCGGATGCGGTACGAGCTGGTGCCCGGCGACCGCGACCGGGTCAGGACCGTGCTGGAACAGGGCGGCTGGGCCACGGTCGCCGAGCTCGGTGGGCTCGCCTCGGACTACGCCGCGGCCGCGGCCGGCTACTTCGCCACCCTGCCGCCAGGTAGCCGGCCCGACGTCGCGAACTGGCGGATCTCGGAGAAGGCCTGCTCAGACGTGGGCGCCGCCTACCTGAGGTTCGCTGCGTCCAGCGGGCCGGCGCTCACCGATCATCTGCAGCAGGCCAGGGAACGCTTCCAGCACGCTGAGGTGGAACGCGCGCCCCGGCTGCGCCGGCTGATCAAGGATGTGGACGTGTTCGCCGAGCGGTTCGGTGCCTACTACGAGGAGGTGTGGGCGGGCCGGGACCGAGCTGTCCACGCGGCGCTGACCCCCGCCCGGCTCGGCCTCGGCTCGCTCGAGCGGCCAGCGCTGCGCGGCCCAGCGGGCTGGACCGTGGGCACCGATCGCGGCGTCTACGTCCGCTACCGGCACTACGCCTCGCTGCGCGGTGCCCGGACGCGGGAAGGCGTCGCGCAGCGCAAGCGCCTGGACCCGGACCGGCACATGTCGGTCCGGCTGCGCGCCGCCGACCCCGACCTGCTGGCCAAGACCGAGGTCGAGCGGGCGGCCGATCCACTCGGGCTGCGCTTCGCGGGGCACCGGGCCCTGCTGGACTCGCTGGTGCGCGGCTTCGAACTCGCTGACCTGCGCACGCACGCGGCAATCAGGCCTGGCAAGGTCAATCGGCGGGTGCCGCTGGAACGCTGGTGCGCCGAGATGGCGCAGCTGCCCGTGACCCTCAACATCCCCCTCGTCGAGGCGATCACACCGTTCGCCGAGTCGTGGGCTGCCCGCTCGGGCGTGGCGCTCGCACTGTCCACGGCTGGCAGCTGGCAGTACAGCTCGCTGCGTGCGGACCTCAGTGCGGGGACCGGTCGGACGGCGGCCCGCGGGCGCGGCGAGGGCATGACCGACTGGGTGCGCCAGGTCGAGCTCGGGGTGCCGCGCAGGCTGTGGGGCGAGTTGCTCTCCTGCGAGCAGGAATGGGACTGGCCGCTGCTGCCGAGCGAGTTCCCGTCGTTGCTCAAGGGCACGTGCAGCGAGCACCTCAAGGAGCTCATCGATCGCCCGATCCGCGATCCCGTCTCGTCCGCACAGTGCGCCGACGAGCTCACGATCATCCGAGCCACCGCGGGCGCGTTGTGGGCCTCGCTCGGCGAAGACGGCGTCCAGGCGATGTCCGAACAGGTCATCCACGATGTGGGCGGGTGGCGGGATCACTACGACAAGCTGCTGCACGACCATGACCCGACCGCTGCGCCGGGGCATTACCTGAGCGCCGAGGCATTCCGCGAGTGGCTGCGGGCCACGGCTGGCCAGGACGACCGCGGCGACCCGGAGACCGACCCCGACGACGGAGGTGCCTGATGGACGTCACGGTCCGCGCCGGGCGGGCCGGGACCGTGCTGGTCGGCCCACGGCCCGCGGCGCCCGCCGGCACCGGCGTGGTGCTCGTCACCGGCGCCGAAATCTACGTTGACCCGACCGCCCCCGATGACCTGCCGTTCGCCCTGGTGCACGACGTTGATGAGGCCGAAGCGGCGATGCACGCGGTGTACGGGTCGGCGGTCGCCGCCACTGTCCTCGAGGTCGCGGAGAGCCGGACGAACACCCTCGCGCCGTTGGCCGATCTGCCGGGACTCGCGGCGGAGCTGGTCCGCAGGATCGGTCTGGTGCGATGGTTGGAGACGCACAGCCCCGATGAGTTGCCCCAAGGCTTGCTCGACCTCGAGTTCGGCTCCGCCAGCTGCGCTCTTGACGACCTGCTGGCCGACCCGGAGCGGGAGGATGCCGAGGCCAGACTGTTGCGCCGGGCGGGGCTCGCGGTCCGGCTGTCGCGCCGGCTGCGGGACAGCGGCGGCCCGCCAGCCCCGAGCGGGCTCGCGGCGCTGCTCGTCGATGCCCTGCCGTGGGTGCATCGGGTGGTGCCGTATTCCAGTCCGGACTTTGACGACGTGTTGCACGAGGTAGAGCTGGCCGCGGCGCTGCGCGAGCTGGCCCCGGACGGCGCGGTGTTCGACTGGGACGCGCTGGCCGAGGCGCCCGGCGTCGGCGGGCGCGAGCTGGCTACGTCTCGGTCCCGCAGCGCTGGCCGGCCTCGCGACCTGGAGGTCCCCCGGCGGGCGTCGGTGGACTGGTGGCAGGTTCCGCGGGGGGTGCTGCGCACCGCGGAGGACACGGTGGAGTGGCAGCTGACCGACGGCGCGACCAGGGTCGCGGTGACAGTAGCCGCGACGCCCGGGGCTCCGGCCGCGGCCCTGGCGTTCCGGCTCTTCGCCGGGGACCTGCCTGTGCCGATCGCCGTGGGCGCGCTCCAGCTGACCGATGACGGTGCGGCGTTCCGTGGCTCCGCGCCGCTGCACGGCACGCCGGCGGGCGAGTTGACCCTCGACGTGCACGACCCGACCGCCCGGCGGCCGGCGCGGCTCGGCGCGGACCGGGCCATCGCGCAAGCCGTCCGGTGGGCGGCCCGCGGGATCAC
>JAOPVE010000421.1 GCA_025963185.1 Actinomycetes bacterium | reverse complement strand
GGGGCCGGACGGTCACTCCGTCCGGCCCCGCGCCGCAGGTCAGCGAGGTCACATGCTCCGCTTCGTGGTCCGGCGGCTGCTCGGGTTGATCCCGACGCTGCTGGTGCTGTCTTTCCTGTTGTTCATCTGGCTGCGGCTGCTGCCGGGGGGTCCCGCGGGCGCGCTGCTCGGTGACAAGGCCACCCCCGCGCGGATCGAGGACCTCAACAAGGTCCTCGGCCTGGACCAGCCCTTGTGGATCCAGTACGTCAAGTTCCTCGGCCGCGTCTTCACCGGCGACTTCGGCAACTCGCTCTCGCAGGGGCAGCCGGTGGTCACCGAGCTCGCCAACGCGTTCCCCGCCACGATCGAGCTGGCCGTCGCCGCGCTGCTGTTCGCCATCGTCCTGGGCATCCCACTCGGGTACCTGGCGGCCCGCAAGCGCGCATCGTTCCTGGACAACAGCACGATCGTCGGCACGCTGGTCGGCGTCGCGATCCCGGTGTTCTTCCTCGGGTACCTGCTCAAGCAGTACATCGCCGTGGACCTCGGGTGGTTCGAGACCTCGGGGCGGGTCACGATCGGGCTGGACGAAACGAAGATCACCGGGTTCAAGATCCTCGACGCGATCCTGACCCGGGAGTGGGACGTGCTCTTCGACGCGCTCAATCACCTGGTGCTGCCCGCGATCGTCCTGGGCACGATCCCGCTGGCCGTGATCGTCCGGATCACCCGCGCGTCCGTACTCGATGTCATGAACGAGGACTACGTGCGCACGGCCGAGGCGAAGGGGCTGCACAACCGCACGATCCGGAGCCGGCACATTCTGCGTAACGCACTGCTGCCGGTGTCGACGACGATCGGGCTCCAGGCGGGGCTGTTGCTCGCCGGGGCGGTCCTCACCGAGAAGGTGTTCGTCTGGAACGGCATCGGATCGCTGCTCGCCGAGGGCGTCGAGCGGCGCGACTATCCCCGGCTCCAGGCGCTGATCCTCGTCGTCGCGGTGGTGTATGTGCTGATCAACCTGCTCGTGGACATCTCGTACGCGATCATCGACCCGAGGGTGCGTGTGAAGTGAGCACCCGCACCCGCGACAAGATCGACGCGCTCGCGAAGACCTCCGCGGACTCCGGCGGAACCAGCCTCGCCGTCGACGCCCTCAAGCGGCTCTCGCGCAATCCGGTGGCGATCACCGGCGCGGTCATCGTCACGCTGTTCCTGCTGCTGGCGATCTTCGCCCCGCTGATCGCGCCGAAGGATCCGTACGTGCGGTACCTCATCGACGAGATCCGCCAGGGCACCCCGCTCGGTGGCCGGCCAGGGTTCCCGCTGGGCACCGACCAGGAAGGCCGCGACCTGCTCAGCCGCCTGATCGTCGCGTCCCGCCAGTCGCTGATCGTCGGGGTGATGGCGACCCTCATCGGGCTCGCCGTCGGCATGGTGATGGGCACTCTGTCCGGGGCGCTCGGCGGGTGGACCGACACGATCCTCATGCGCTTCACGGACGTGCTGCTGTCGATCCCGAGCCTGCTGCTGGCGATCTCGATCGCGGCGCTCGCCGCCAAGCCCGGCCAGTGGACGGTCATCGTCGCGGTCTCGATCGTCAGCATCCCGATCTTCGCCAGGCTGCTGCGCGGGTCGATGCTGGCCCAGCGCGGATCGGACCACGTGCTCGCCGCGCGCGCGCTCGGCGTCAAGGAGCGGACGATCGTGTTCCGCCACATGCTGCCGAACTCGCTGTCCCCCGTGATCGTGCTGGCCACCCTCACGCTGGCGACGTCGATCCTCGAAGCCGCCGCGCTGTCGTTCCTCGGGCTCGGCGACCAGGATCCGAACCGGGCCGAGTGGGGCGCGATGCTCGGTGAGGCGTCCCAGCGCTACTTCGACGTCCGGCCCGAGATGGCCCTGTGGCCTGGGCTCGCGATCGTCCTGGTCGCGCTCGGCTTCACCCTGCTCGGGGAGTCGCTGCGCGAGGCCCTCGACCCGAAGAACCGGCGGTAAGGCGATGGCTCTCCTCGACGTCCGCGACCTCAGGGTCGTCTTCCACCGCCGCGGCACCGAGCCGTTCCCCGCCGTCGACGGCGTGACGTTCTCCGTCGAGCCCGGCCAGACGATCGGGCTGGTCGGCGAGTCCGGCTGCGGCAAGTCGGTCACGTCGCTGGCGATCATGGGGCTGCTGCCCAAGCGCGGCGCGACGGTCACTGGGCAGGTCATGTTCGAGGACACCGACCTGCTGAAACTCAGCGATCGGCAGCTCCGCGACCGGCGCGGCCGCGACATCGGCATGATCTTCCAGGATCCGCTGTCGTCGCTGAACCCGGTGATCCCGATCGGGCTGCAGGTCACCGAGGTGCTCCAACGGCACCGCGGACTGCGCGGCAAGGCGGCGAAGACCGAGGCCGAGGGGCTGCTCAAGTCCGTCGGCATCCCGGATCCGAACCGGCGCCTGGGCGAGTACCCGCACCAGCTCTCCGGCGGCATGCGGCAGCGCGCGCTGATCGCGATCGCGCTCGCGTGCCGTCCCCGCCTGCTGATCGCCGACGAGCCGACCACCGCGCTCGACGTGACGATCCAGGCGCAGATCCTCGCGCTGCTCCGCCAGCTCGTGGAGGGGACGGGCACCGCGCTGATCATGATCACGCACGACCTCGGCGTCGTCGCCGGGCTGTGCGACCAGGTCAACGTGCTCTACGCGGGCAAGGTGGTCGAGACCGCGGACCGGCACCGCCTCTTCGGCGAGCCCCGCCACCCCTACACGCACGGCCTGCTCGGATCCGTCCCGCGCCTCGACTCGCCCCGCGGCGAGCCGCTGGCCGCGATCAGCGGATCCGTCAACGACAACATCCCGTGGACCTCGGGGTGCGCGTTCGCCCCCCGCTGCTCGAACGCGATCGACCAGTGCGTCGAGCAGACCCCGGCGCTGGAGGACGACGGCCTGCGCCTGCTGCGCTGCTTCAACCCGGTCGCGCCCGAGACCGCCGCGTCGCAGGAGGTACCCGCGTGACCGCGCTGCCCGTTTCCCCGGCCCCGGCCCCATCGCCCGCCGGCGAGCCGCTGGTGGACGTGCGGGACCTGAAGGTGCACTTCCCGATCCGCCGGGGGGTGCTCATCGACCGGATCGCCGGGTACGTCTACGCCGTCGACGGCGTGAGCCTCCAGGTGCGGCGCGGGGAGACCTACGGGCTGGTCGGCGAGTCGGGCTGCGGCAAGACGACGTTCGGCCGCGGACTGTTGCGGCTGGTCGAGCCCACCGGCGGATCCGCGATGTTCGACGGCACCGAGCTGCGGTCCCTCAAGGGCGAGCAGCTACGCCGGATGCGCCGCCGGATGCAGATGATCTTCCAGGACCCGCTGTCCAGCCTCGACCCGCGGCAGAGCATCGACTCGATCCTCTCCGAGGGCCTCAAGGCGCACGACCTCTACGGCAGCCAGGAGACGGCGGGCAAGAAGCTGCGGGAGACGCTCACGGCGGTCGGGCTCCCCGCGTCCGCCCTGCGCAAGTACCCGCACGAGTTCTCCGGCGGCCAGCGCCAGCGGATCGGCATCGCCCGCGCCCTGATCCTCCAGCCCGACCTGATCGTGGCCGACGAGCCCGTCTCGGCGCTCGACGTGTCGGTCCAGGCCCAGGTCATCAACCTGCTGGACGACCTGCAGGTCGAGTTCGGCCTGACCTACCTCGTGATCGCGCACGACCTGGCCGTGGTCCGGCACATCTCGGATCGCGTCGGGGTGATGTACCTCGGCGGGCTGGTCGAGGAGGCGAGCAGCGACGACCTGTACGCCGATCCGCTGCACCCCTACACGCGCGCGCTGATGTCGGCGGTGCCCGTTCCGGATCCGGAGGTGGAGGACGCGCGACAGCAGATCCTGCTCGCCGGGGACCTGCCCTCGCCCGCCAACCCGCCCGCCGGCTGCCGGTTCCACACCCGCTGCCCGTGGAAGCAGGAGACGCGCTGCGACACCGAGCGGCCCGAGCTGCGCGAACTCACCCCCGGGCACCGGGTGGCGTGTCACTGGGCCGAGGACGTCAAGGCGGGCAAGATCCGGCCGCACGAGGTGAGCGTCGAGCTGGTCCGGCCGTCGGGTGCCGGTCCGGGCGACGGTCGTGTCACCGAGACGGTCGCCGAGGTCGCCGGAACGCTCCCGCCGAAGTCGTGATGCTCGCCGAGGCCCGGGACGCGATCGTCGTCAGCGGGCGCCGGATGCTGTGGGACCGGCTCGTCGTGGGCACCGCCGGTAACCTGTCGGTCCGCGAGGGCGACCTGGTGGCGGTCACTCCGACGGGGATCCCGTACGACGCGCTGACCGCCGGGTCGGTAGGTGTGCACGACCTGAGCGGATCCGCGGTGGAAGCCCCGCTGGCCCCGACGAGCGAGCTTCCGCTCCACCTCGCCGTGTACGCGGCGACCGACGCCCGCGCCATCGTCCACACCCACTCGGTGGCCGCTACGGCGTTGTCGTGCCTGGTCGACGAGGTACCCGCCGTGCACTACTACGCGGCGATGTTCGGCGGTCCGCCCCGGGTGGCGCCGTACGCCGAGTACGGATCCGCCTCGCTCGCCGCCGGGGCCGTGGCGGCTCTGGACGGGCGATCCGCCTGCCTGCTCGGCAACCACGGGGCGGTCACGGTG
>JAOPVE010000417.1 GCA_025963185.1 Actinomycetes bacterium | reverse complement strand
CACGCGCGTGCCCGCCGTCCCGCCCCCGCCGCGGGGCCCGGCGCTCGCGCTCCAGCGCGGACTCACCCGCTCGGTGCCGCCCGTGCTCACCGCCCACCTGCTGCTCACGAGGCCGGGGCGCGCACCCGGCCCGCCGCGGATCGCGTTCTTCGGCGACAGCGTCGGCCGGTCCCTCGGCGACTACTTCCCGCCCGTCGCCGGGCTCGTGCTGGGCAGCGCGGGGCTGCAGGGCTGCGGGATCTCGCCGAGCGGGCCGGTGGACGACGCCGGCGCGATCCATGGTCCGTACGCCAAGTGCCCGCAGTGGGAGCTGTACTGGGCCGCGGGCAAGCGCGTACACCGCCCGGACGTCGCCGTGGTGCTGCTCGGCCGGTGGGAGGTCATGGATCGCGAGCTGGCCGGGCGGTGGCGGCCGGACACCGATCCGGTGGTCCAGTCCTACCTGCGCGGCCAGCTCGACCGGATGATCGCGCTGCTCGGCGCGGGCGGCACCCGGATCCTTCTCCTCACCTTCCCCTACAGCCACCGGCACGAGCGCCCGGACGGCGGCAGCTACCCCGAGGACCAGCCCACCCGGATCGACGCGTGGAACCGGCTGCTGATCCAGACGGCCGCGGCCCACTCCGGCGCGGTATCGGTAGCCCCGCTCGGCGCGTTGCTGAGCCCGTCGGGCCGGTACCAGCCGACCCTGGACGGGATCGCACTGCGCAGCGACGGCCTGCACTTCACCCCGGCCGCGGTCCGCTCGCTGATCGCGCCGTGGCTGGCGCCGCAGCTGCGCGCTCTGGCCGCCGGACCCGCAGTTCAGGGCGGCCGGGCGTCGTAGTGTGTGGGCATGACCGCCCTGCAAGCCGACACGCTTACCGCGCTGCTCGCCGTGCGGCTGGACCACGGCACGCTGCCCGAGGTCCTGACCCGGATCATCGAGATCGTCAAGGCCGACGTGACCGGCGCCGACGAGGTGTCGGTGACACTGGTCCGTGGCGACAAGCCGTTCACCGCCGCCTACACCGGGCAGCTCGCACTGGACGCCGACGAGATGCAGTACGAGCGCGGGTACGGGCCGTGCATCGACGCGGGGGAGTCCGCCACGGTGATGCTGGTCGGCGACATGCGCCGGGACGCCCGGTGGCCGGACTACTCGGCCAACGTCGTCCCGCGCGGGGTGCTCAGCTCGCTCTCGTTGCCGCTGCCGGTCCAGACCGAGTTCGTCGGTGCCCTGAACTGCTACGCCCGCCACCCACACGCGTTCTCGAACGACGCCGTCGCGGTCGCCATCGAGCTCGCCGGGCACGTCGCGGTCGCGGTCGCCAACGCGGTCGGGTTCGCTGACAACGCCAAACTTGCGGGCGAGATGCGGGCGGCGATGGCGTCCCGGGCCGTGATCGACCAGGCGATCGGGGTGATCATGGCCCAGAACCGCTGCGATCCGGACCTGGCCTTCACGATCCTGCGGCGGGCCTCGCAGAACCGGAACACCAAGCTCCGCGACATCGCCCAGGGGATCGTGGCGTCGGTCGCCCCGTCCGGTCCCGATCCGGCGAACACCGTGTGACCGGCGGGTAAAACTGTCCTGCCTGGACGGGCGGTGCCCCGCGGTGCTCGGCTAGGCTGGGCCCAGGTTCGGCCACGAGCTGCGAGGCGGCGCTCCGCCTCAGCCGGTGCTCGCTCCGCAAGCCCGGCGTCCTTCCCACCCCGCAGGGAACCTCGTCATGCCGACCGGGCGCACGGATGCCGCTCTGGGCACGATCAGCGCAGACCCCGCACTCACGCTGCACACGGAGACCGGCGAGGCCGGCACTGTGCTGCACGTGGCGGGCGAGCTCGACATCATCACGACGGGGCAGCTCGAGTGCCACGCGGGCCGGCTGCTCGCGGCCCGCCCCTCGGCCACCCTGGTGCTGGACCTCTCGGCGCTGCGGTTCGCGGCCGTCGACGGGGTCCGCACGCTGCTGCGGATCCGCGACGTGGCCAGTGCGAACGGCGGGCGGCTCGTGCTGCGCGATCCGTCGCCACGGGTGGTCCGGGTGCTGGCGCTCACCCAGGCCCTGAGCTGTTTCGACCTTGAGTCGAGGGTGAATGAGGTCGCGGGGGCCGAGTCCCGCGGTCCCGCCGGCGAACAGGGTTCGGGGTAGTGATCCGTGCCGGAGGCCGCCGGCGCGCTCGGCGGCTCCCCGTCGCGGGTCAGCAGCAGCCGGCCGGGCAGTTCTCGTCGTCGCAGCAGCAGGACGTCATGGTGGTCACCTCCCTTCCGGATCGGGGCACCAGGTGCCCGGGGACGGCGGCGGGCACTGATCCGCCGTCAGGCTGGCGAGCATCGCCGCCATCTCCTGCCGCAGCGTGGCGAGCCGGGCCAGCTCGGCGTCCAGCTCCGTGAGGCGCCGGCCGAGTAGCTGCTCGGCCGGCTCACACGGGCACACCCCGGTGTCGCGGATCGCCAGCAGGTCCGCGATGTCACGCAGCCGCAGCCCGAGCCGCTGCGCGCCCTGGATGAAGCGCAGCCGGTCGACCGCCCCGGATCCGTAGGCACGGTAACCCGACGGGGTGCGGTCCGGGGCGGGCAGCAGTCCGGCCCGCTCGTAGTAGCGGATCGTGTCCGGCGCGACGCCCACGGCGCTCGCCAGTTCGGAGACCCGCAGGCCGCGGGCGGTCGTGGTGCTGCTCATGCCCGAACGGTAAACCCTGGAGTGGGGTCCAAGGTCAAGTGCTCATGCGCCGGATGCCGTCCGCGCGGCCGGGAGGAGCTGTGCCGTGCAGAACGCGCACCGGCGGGCGCCCGCCGGGATCGTGCTCAGGCACTCCGGGCAGTCCTGCTTGGGGGCCTCCACGTCGGTGTGCGGGTTCATCCGCGCCAGCAGGCGGCTCACCGGCACCACCACGAAGAAGTAGACGGCGAAGGCGATCAGCACGAACGCGATCAGCGCCGTGATGAACTGCCCGACCGGAAAGAGCACCTTGCCGACGTGGAAGCCCTGCTTGCTGAAGTCGCCGGTCGCGCCGGTCAGCAGGCCGATCAGCGGGGTGAGGAAGGCCGCGACGAATGCGGTGACCACGGTCCCGAAGGCCGCGCCGATCACGATGCCGACGGCGAGGTCGACGACGTTCCCCCGGAGTAAGAACCCCCGGAATCCCTTCAGTGTCTGCATGCGTGCGATCTCCTCACGGGGCGGGCCGGGCGGCCACAGCGGACGGTCGCCGGGAGGCGCGGCCCCGGGCGATGCGGGCCGAACCGGCGACACGGACCGGACAGTCCTACCCCGGCGACCCGGACGCGAACCGGCGAGAGTGGACCGGCTCGCCGGTCCGGTCCGTGAGCCGGGCGATGTGGCCGAGCCCGGCCTCGGCGTCGGCGGATCCCTTGGTCAGCACGCCGAGCGTCTTGCCCGCGAGCCGCCTGCGATCGTCCTCGGTGAGGTCGTGACCGGTCAGCACGAGCACCGGGGTCCGCCGGGTCTCCGGATCGTCGTAGAGCGCGGCGATCAGCGTGAACCCGTCGAGGCCGGGCATGTGCAGGTCACTGATGATCAGGTCGAAGTGGTGCTCGCGGGCCATCCGCAGGCCCTCGAAGCCGTCCGCGGTCTCCACCGCCTTGATCCCCTGGCGGGTCAGCATCTCGCCCACGACCGCGAGCGTCGCCGGATCGTCGTCCACGACCAGGACCTCGGAGACGTGCTCGTCGAGCCGCGGGATGAGCCCGCGCAGCACCAGCCAGTCCAGCAGCGCGTCGTGGTTGATCGGCTTGACGAAGTACCCGGTGGCGCCGAGCGAGAGCGCGACCTCGCGCTGGTCGTCCACGCTGATGATCGCGACGGGGATGTGCCGCAGCCGTGGGTCGTCGCCGAGCCGCTTGAGGACCTCCCACCCGTCGATCCCCGGCAACTGCATGTCGAGCAGGATCACGTCCGGGGTGGCCGCGGTGGCCATCGCCAAGCCGTCCTCCCCGCTGCCCGCGAGGTGGACCGTGTAGCCGGTCCGCTCCAGGTGGGTGGCGAGCAGCAGCGCGGCGGCGGCGTCGTCCTCGATCACCAGGATCCCGCCAGCCTGGGGCGGCGTGGGCAGATCGCCCGTCGGCTGCGGCTCGGCGGCGAGCGCCAGCGTGACCACGAAGTGGCAGCCATAGCCCGGCTCGGACTCCAGCGTGAGGTCGCCGCCGTGCGCCCTGGCCAGGCTCCGGGCCAGGGCCAGCCCGAGCCCGGTGCCCGCCTTCTTCATATCCGGATCGCCGACCTGCGTGAACTCGGCGAACACCTTGCCCTGGTCCTCGTGGGCGATGCCGGGCCCGGTGTCGATCACCGACAGCTCGGCGTTGTCGCCGGACCGGGCGGCCCGCACGTAGATCTGCCCGCCGTCGGGGGTGAACTTGATCGCGTTGGAGAGCAGGTTGTCCATGATCTGCCGGAACCGGATCGGGTCCACCATCACCATCAGCGGCGGGACGGAGAGCGTGAGCCGCATCGACTTGCGGTCCAGCAGCGGGCGCAGGCTGTCCGCCGCGGCCGAGACCGCGGTTGGCAGGTCCACGGGCTGCGGCGAGAGCTCGATCCGGCCGGCCTCGACCTTGGACAGGTCCAGCACGTCGTTGATCAGCCCGAGCAGGTGCTTGCCGCTGGAGTGGATGTGCTGGAGCCAGTCCGCGGGGGCCGTGTACTGGCCGGCTTCGGGCTCCTCGGCGACGATCAGCTCGCTGAAGCCGATGATCGCGTTGAGCGGCGTCCGCAGCTCGTGGCTCATGTTGGCCAGGAACTCGCTCTTGGCCCTGTTCGCGGTCGCCGCGGTTGCCGCGCTGGCGGCGAGGTCCGCGCTGAGGCGCCCGTGCTCGGCGAGGATCGCCGCCTGCGTGCCCAGTTCGCCGAGCAG
>JAOPVE010000416.1 GCA_025963185.1 Actinomycetes bacterium | reverse complement strand
CGACGGCCTTGGTCACCGCCATGGCATCCGTCCTCGGTGGCGACGGTGCGCGACCGATCCGCCAGCGCATCCGCCGAAGCCGATTGCGCTGGGCGCCCTGCTGTCTATCGGCTGAGCCTGGAGGCCTAGACGCCCAGGTCCAGCCAACGACGTCGCAGGCCATGCACGTGGGCGACGCTTTGCCGGTTCAGTTCGATGCCGACCGTCGTGCGGCGGTGCACATCCACATGCCAGGCTAGCTTTAACTCATGCAGTCGTCAAGCGTATGCAAGTGACTTGCACATCCTGCTAAGCTGCGCTAACTTCGCAGGGTGACTATTCCAATGGATCTCCGTGGTCAGCTCGAACAGCTCGTGGCGGAGGGTTTCGCGGCCGTCGACAACGGCCGTGCCACCGATTCGCTTGGACAACTGACCGCCGATTTCGCTATCGGCGAGGGGGAGCGGCGGGTGGGTCGACCGGTGTACGACCAAGTGATGGCCGCTCGGGAGAAAGCCGTTTACACCACACGCCACGTGCCAACGAACCTCCGCGTCACCGTCCGTGATCAGGAGTCGTTTCAAGCCGACTTCGTTGTCGCGGTGCACCGGATCGAGCCCGAGCCAGGTGGATACAGCGTGTCGATCTTCGACTTCTGCGACACGTGGGTACGCGACGGCGCAGGTGGGTTTCTGCTGCGCCTGCGTGAGGTGACCACATTCATCGACACGGTCACCTCACGCCCGACCGTCTCCGAACTGTTGAATCAGGAGTCCTGAATGCAGGTTTTCACCACGACCGATGGTGTCGTCCGCGTCGACCGTCGCGGCGCGACTCTGCTGGCCGGCCTCAAGAGTCTCGACGACGTCCTGGCTGCAGGAGAATGGGACCACCTGCCGCGGTATCCAGCCGGACGGTCGGTGAATCTCGACGCACTCACTGTCAGGCCACCTGTGCAACCGACGAATATCGTGCTCGTCGGACTCAATTACCGCTCCCACGCCGACGAAATCGGAGAGCCGATTCCGGAGGCCCCGTTGTTCTTCCCGATCGGCAGCGTCGGAGTGCTCGCGAGTGGCGGGGTCATTCCGCCACCACCGTCGGCGCCGAATCAGGTGGACTATGAGGGTGAAATCGGAGTAGTCATATCGCGCTCTGCCTACCAGGTCGCCAGAGCCGACGCGTGGGCCTACGTTGCCGGTTTGACTCCGGTCAACGACGTGTCCGCGCGTGACATGCAAATAGCCGCTGCCAAGCAAGGCGACATAGCCGGCGTGCTGGGCTCGAAATCCTTTCCCGGGTTCAAACCACTCGGACCCGGAATTTTGACGACTGCTCACGACCACGCCGACCTTCAATTGACGACTTCTGTAAACGGCGAACTGCGGCAGCAGGCCAATATCAGAGACCTCCTTTTCGATGTGCCGACGTTGATCGAAGCGATCAGCGCCAACATCGAACTTCATCCCGGCGATGTCATCTGCACGGGCTCGCCCTCGGGTGTCGGGGCCGCGAGCGGACGATTCCTCGTTCCCGGCGATCTCATAGAAATCACGCTCGGCGACTTGCCGCCGTTGCGCAACGTATTCGGCCAGGGCTGAGTCGCCGCGACCGAGCGTTCGTGACCGGTGCCGTACGGACGGCGCGGAGCTCCCGCCGGGCGAGGTCGGGATTCTCCACTTCGCCGACGGCCCCGAGTTCGAGTACCACGGAGGCCCGGCGAAGACCGCCGCCGCTCGCGACTCGAAAGGGCGCGGCTGGGCCGCACCCTCGGCAACGCCGGCTACCTGGATGAGGACGGCGTCCTCGACCTCGCCGACCGGCTCTCCCACCTGCCAGTCGGTCTACCGGCGTATCGCCCAGTACATCCTTGCCGCGCCGTTCGTCATCCGGCCGCCGAGGAGAGCATCCGTCAGTTCCCGGGCACAGCTCGCGGGCACGCGCGCCCGGTTCGCCCACCCCGGACTCGCCCGTGGCGGTGCCCTGATGGATCACACCGTGCACATCTCCGACCCGCTGGACGATGAGTCCGCCGACGCGAGATCGCTCGAGGTGCACGCCCGGACTGCATCCTGCTGCGCGCCGGCACCGTCGCCACAAACACCGCGGGGCTCGTCAACTTCACCCACGACAACGCCGCAGTCGCGACCCTCGACTGCAGTTGGAGCCGCCCGGCGCCGCACCGATCGGTCACGCCACCGCCGAGCCACTGCCGATCGGTTGTGGGCACGCAGTGCCATCCAGGCAAGCCCGCCGTGACGTAACCGAAATATGCAAGACGCTAGATATTGCAAGTGGCTTGTGTCTAAATGTTACTCGCATATCAAGCAGCTGGTTCCACGCCATGAGCGGTCGGGCCGGCGCCTACCGGGTAGAGAGCGACCGATGACGGTCGCCCAGTTATGGATCGGGACCCAAGACGACTGCCGCGGCGTGGACACCCTTGACTGCGAGGCGATGCCCACTGGCAGAGCCGTGCACGGCGGGAGAACCTGCGCGTTGCCCGCGCCGCAGGCGACGTCCTCATGGTGAGCGACCAGAGCTACTCGCCGCGGCCCCGGGCACCGAGGACAGCAGCGACACCCGAGAACACAAGTACGGAGCGTCAGGTAGTCGTGCCAGGAGCGCCGGCGGTGGGGCCCTCGCCGGACAGACGTCCCCCTCGAACTGCCTGGCAGAGGCCGGTCGGCGCCCGCGTCGGTGGTCGGCAGGACCGCGCCGCCGAGCTCACCGCGACGGTGCGGACGTAATCGCAGCCGGGAACACACCTTCCCAGCCGGTCAAGGAGAGACAGCACATGAAGACTACGTCAAAGCTCGCTGCGCTCTGCGTGGCGTTGCTGCTCATGACCGCGGCGTGCGGTTCCGCCAAGAAATCGTCAGACAGCTCAGGCTCCGCAGTCGTGGTCGGTGTCATCGGCAGCTTCACCGGTGCTGCCGCGGGCACTCTTGGCCCGTTTCAACCGGCGATCAACGCGTGGGCCAAGAGTGTGAACGATGCGGGTGGGCTTCGCGGCGCCCAGGTCAAGCTCAGTGTCAAGGATATCGGCTCGTCCACCGGCGCGGCTGGTTTGACCGCGGTCAAGGAGCTGATCGACCAGGACCACGCCGTTGCGATCATCAGCGCTGATGTCAACCAGCAGACCTGGATCTCCTACCCCGATTCCCACCACGTGCCTGTCATTGTCGGCGGTGTGGGCAGCAACGCGGGACCAGGTGTGTTCCAGACATCGGCGTCGGCGATCGCCAGCGCCTACGAAATCGTTCAGGAGGCGAAGAGTGCCGGCCCGAGTCTCGGCTTCGGTTTCTGCGCCGAGGTTCCTCTCTGTGCCTCAATCGGGAATCCGCTGAAGGCGTTCGCGAAGGACATCGGCGGGGTGCGCGTCGGGTTCGCCGCGGCGCTGTCCAGTAGTCAGCCGGATTACACCGCGTTCTGTCAGCAGCTCAAGGACTCCGGGGTCAGCAGCTACTACCTGGCGGAAACAAACGAGATCATCGCGCGGATCATCAAGGACTGTGCTGCGCAAGGCGCGCACGCGGTGCCGCTCCTGTCGGCAGCGAACGGAAGCGCCACGTGGCTGACCGACCCCGCTTATGAGGGTGCTCTGGTCAGCGATTTCGACGTGGCGTTCTTCGATACGAAGATCCATGCGGTGAAGGCGTACCGGGACGCCATCGACAAGTACGCGCCGGACATATCGCAGGCCGCGTCCGTCAACTCGACTCCACTGCTCGCATGGGTCGCGGGGCAGGCCGTCCAGACGGCGGTGAACAAGGTCGACGGGCCCGTCACGTCGGAGGCGATCGAGAAGGCGCTGTACACGTTCAAGGACGAGACGCTCGGCGGCCTGACCGCGCCGTTGACATTCGACAAGTCCAACCCGTCGATATCGACGTGCTTGTTCGAATGGAAGATCAGCAAGGGTAAGCGGGTCGTCATGAACGGCGGCAAGGCGCGGTGCGCACCCCAAGACGCGCTCACGCCGTTCCTCCCGAAGGCCGGCTGACCGCTCGAAAGACGTCGGTGGAAGCGCACCTTCCACCCAAGGCATCTCGCGAGGAGCCCGCCGCCCAGAGCGGTCGGCAGCCTCGGACTCGCAGGCCGCGTGCCGCCCCCGCTGGGCGGCACGCGGTCAGGTCGCCCTCAGACAGGAGAAAGAGTGCTCCCCTTCATCATCGCCGGTCTCACGACGGGATCGATCTTTGCGCTGGCGGCAATGGGGTTGGTACTGACGTACAAGACGTCGGGGATCTTCAACCTCGCTCATGGGGCACTGGCCACCGCGTCAGCGTTCTTGTTCTACTTCCTTCACGATCAGAGAGGCATGCCGTGGCCTGTCGCGGCATTCGTCTGCGTCGGCATCGCCGGCCCGGTTATCGGTGTACTGCTGGAACTCGTCGCTCGTCGGCTACAGGGAGCAACACTGGCGGCGAAGGTGCTGGCGACTGTCGGCGTGCTGCTCGTGATCCAGGGCACCGTCCAGGTGCTGTACACGCCGGGTGAGGACCGTCAGGTCCAAAGCTTCCTGCCCGCGTCCGCATTCACGATCTGGGGCGCGCGGATCACGGCGTCGCAGGTGGTCATCTTCGCCCTCAGCGCTGCCGCCGCCGTGACGTTGACGCTGTTCTTGCGTTACTCGCGGAACGGGCTGGCGATGCGCGCCGTTGTCGACGACCCCGAACTGCTGGATGTGGCGGGTACCTCGCCGGCTCGAGTACGCCGTCTGGCGTGGATCACCGGCTCCTGCATGGCAGCCGCGTCCGGAGTGCTCCTCGCGCCGTTGCTACCGCTGGACGCGATGGAACTCACCTTCCTGGTCGTGACCGCTTTCGGTGCCGCCGCGGTTGGCGCATTCACGAGCCTGCCGCTGACGTACCTGGGCGCTCTCGGCATCGGCGTGGGTCAGGCACTCCTGCAGAAGTACTTCGTCTCATCGACCGGTTTCGTCGCGGGGCTCGCGCCGAGTCTCCCCTTCTTGATCCTTTTCGCCTTGCTGCTGGCCGCGCCGCGGTTGCGGCGTCCGAGTGGAGATGGCGTTCCCAATCGAAGACCGCGGTCATCCTGGCAGGCACCGTGGCAGCTCAGGGCCGGTGCGAGCGTTGCTGTCCTCGCCCTCCTGGTCGCGGTCCCGCAGTTTGCCGGGATCCATCTCGTCAACTGGACGAGCTTTCTCGCGTACGTCGTGGTGTTCCTGTCGCTCGGGTTGCTCGTGCGTCCGTCGGGGCAGGTGTCGTTGGCCCACGTCAGCTTCATGGCCATCGGAGTAGCTGCCTTCTCGCACCTGGCGGTTGACCATCATTGGCCGTGGCTGGTGGCTCTGGCAGGGGCCGCCGTGATCGCGGCGCCGGTCGGCGCGCTCCTTGCCATTCCGGCGATCCGCTTTCCGGGTCTCTATCTCGCGCTGGCCACGATGGGCTTCGGCCTCGTGCTGCAGCAGATGTTCTACCGCGAGCCTTACATGTTCGGCACGTCGTACCCGTTGAGCGTTCCACGGCCGGACGTGAGCTGGGCCAACCTCGGTAGCGACACCGGGTACTACTACGTCGTCCTTGCGATCGTGGTGGCTGTCGCGATCCTTGTCGCGTTCATCGCCCGTAGCCGCCTCGGTCGTCTTCTCACAGCCATGTCCGACAGCGCGACCGGCCTCGCCGCCTCTGGTGCGTCGATCAACATCAGCCGGGTGCTGGTGTTCTGCGTGTCGGCGTCGTTGGCAGCGGTGGCCGGGGTACTCGACGGCGGGGCCCTCTCGCTCGCGGGGGGCGCGAACTATCTGCCGTTCCTCTCGGTGCAGCTGTTTGCGGTGGCCATGATCATGCCCGGCGGCGCACCCTGGTTCGCCCTGCTGGCTGCCGCCGCGCAGACACTGGTGCCGGTCTACGCCGCGCAGGATGCGACGACCACGAACGTGTCGACGCTGGTCTTCGGCATCGTCGCCGTCGTGTTCGCGATAAAGCCCTGGAGCGAGCGCCAGGTGCCGGCTCCGATACGTCGATTGCTCCATCGGCTGGGCGGCGAGGAGAAGCCGGCGGCTCATGGCCCTGTACCCGCAGCGCCGCTTGAGCCGGTGCGGAGTCTCACAAGGCCGGTGCGGCCGAGCGCTGCCGGTCTGAGGGTGGAGGACGTGACCGTTCGGTTCGGCGGCCTGGTCGCCAACGACAAGATCAATCTGGAGGTTCCCGTAGGGAGGATCACCGGACTGATCGGTCCGAACGGCGCCGGCAAGTCGACGCTGTTCAATGTCTGTTCCGGCCTTGTCCGTCCGAGCTCGGGAACGGTGTGGATGGACGGCCGTCGGCTGGATCATCTGGGACCGCCGGCACGAGCCCGCAGCGGTCTCGGACGCACCTTCCAGCAGATGGAGCTGTTCGAGTCGCTGACTGTCCGCCAGAACATCGCGATGGGCTGCGAGGCGGCCTTGGCCGGTTGGAACCCGCTCGACCACATCGTCACAGGGGTCCGTCAACGCAGGATCATCCGCGAACAGACCCAGGAGTCGATCCAGCTGTGCGGCCTCACCGAGCTCGCGGACAGGCATGTCGGGACGCTGTCCACGGGCTGGCGGCGGCACGTCGAGCTGGCTCGCTGTGTCGCAGGCAGTCACGAGGTGCTGCTGCTCGATGAGCCGTCCTCGGGTTTGGATCGCCGGGAGACGCAGCACCTCGGCGAGATCTTGGGGCGCGTCGTCCGTGAACGCGGCGTCGGCATTCTGCTCGTCGAGCACGACATGGCCCTCGTGAACCAGGTGTGCGACCACGTCTACGTCATCGACTTCGGCAAGCAGATCTTCGATGGCACCACCCGGGAGACAAGGGCTTCCGAGATCGTCCGACACGCGTATCTCGGTGATGACATCGATGTGGTCGAGGGACACGACCACGTACCTTCGAGATCCCGGAACGACCCGACCGAACGTACGGACGTGATGGGAGGGTCCGATGTTCGCTGACGACTCCGACTCCGGCTCCGGCTCCGGCGCGGCACCGCTCCTCGAGTTCGCAGGGGTGACGGCGGGATACGGGTCGACGACCGTCCTGCGGAACGTCAGCATCCACGTGCAGGCCGGCGAGATCGTTGCCCTTCTCGGTCCCAACGGGGCGGGAAAGACGACGACTCTGCGTTGCGCGTCTGGCACGCTACGCCCCTCGATGGGACGGATCCTGGTCGATGGACGGGACGTGACGAAGATTCCGCCTCATCGCCGAGCGGAGTTGGGACTGTGTCTCATTCCAGAAGGGCGCGGCATCTTCCGTAGCCTCACCGTCGCCGAGAACCTACGGCTGTTCGTGCCGCGCTCCAGCGGCAGCCCGAGCCAGGCACTTGATCGAGCGCTAACGATCTTTCCAGCGCTGCAATCCCGGCTGAACGAGGTCGCAGGTCGTCTGTCCGGTGGTCAGCAGCAGATGCTCAGCGTCGCCCGGGCCTACGTCGGGAACGCCAAGATCATCATGCTCGACGAGGTCTCCTTGGGACTCGCACCCCTCGTCGTCGACGAGATCTACCGAGCGCTCGCCACGCTGGCCGAGACCGGCGTGGCGATGCTGCTCGTCGAGCAGTACGTATCCCGGGCGTTGCATATGTGTGATTCCGTCGTGCTCCTTCGCAAGGGGGATGTCGCCTATTCCGGTCCGCCGACGAATCTGGACGAGCAGTCCTTCCTGCTGGACTACCTCGGCGCTGATTTCGAGGAAGACCCCGACTCCCACGCAGGTTGAACTTGTGGTGCCGTGAGGGCCGACGGTCCTCGACCCGGTAGGGGAGCTGGTGTAAGCAGTCGCACTCGCGACGGGACCTTGGCGTAGGCGGTTCTGGTTCTCTGTTCGAAGAGCGGTGGCTCAGAGAGTGACAACCACGAACTTGGTCTGAGTGTAGTGGTGCAGCGCTTCTACACCCTTCTCGCGGCCAAAACCACTGTTCTTGAAGCCGCCGAACGGCCCCTCAAGCATTCCTGCCTGCCAGCCGTTGACATAGACCTGCCCGGCCTCAAGTCTAGCTGCAACACGATGTGCACGACTGATATCCCTGGTCCAGATACCAGCCGCGAGTCCGAATTCGCTGTCGTTGGCCAAGGCAACCGCTGAGTCCTCGTCGCCAGAAAAGGGGATCACCACGAGGACAGGTCCGAAGATCTCCTCCCGGGCGACCCGCATATCGTTGGTGACACCGGTGTAGACGGTCGGCTCGATCAGCCAGCCTTCACCCGTCGCGTGGCCGCCGACTGCCAGCGTGGCTCCGTCGTCAGCCGCGACGTCGAAGTACGACAGCACCTTGTGAAACTGGTCCTTGGTCGTGATCGACCCGTAGCTCTTCCCGGGTATGACCTCTTTCAGCGCGACTTTCAGCGCTTCGACGAACTTGTCGTGAATCTCCTCCGCGACCAACAATCGGGTTCCGCTGGAACAGATCTGCCCGGCGAGCGTGGTGAAGGCTTTGATCGAGCCCGCCACCGCTGCATCGAAGTCAGCGTCGGCAAATACGATGTTCGGCGACTTTCCGCCGAGCTCGAGAGACACCGGAATGAGTCGTTCTGCGGCGATCTTGCCGATCTCACGCCCAGCCCGGACCGACCCAGTAAACGCGATCTTGCGAATGCCCGGATGCTCGACCACCGCA
>JAOPVE010000410.1 GCA_025963185.1 Actinomycetes bacterium | reverse complement strand
TGCCGGGCCCGGGCCCAGGATTCGACATCGGCGTGGACGCGGCCTGGGATCCCGAGTGCACTGGCGGCCACCGCGGCGGCCGCCTCAAGGGCTAGCGGACGGCCGACGTAGGCCTCAGCGATCCGCACAACCTCAGCCGGATCGAGGGCTTCCATCCTCACGACGTGCTCAGCACCTGGGTCGAGCCGAGCCAGTAAAGCGCCCAGTTCCGGGTCGAGGAGATCCTCTCGAACGGCGACGACGAGCAGCACGGGCAGGTCGGCGGCCGCCTCAGCGAATCGCCCGACTGCCACCCAACAGGCACGGTTGCCCCGGTCGAGATCGTCGACGACCACCAGACTTGCGCCGTCGCCCGCCTCGACCAGTTGTACAAGTGCCGCCGGTGTCGGCAGCTCAGCCGCGTCGGTCATCGCGAGCCTCACGACCTGACCGCCGGAAGCTCGCACCTCGGCGGCGCAGGCCTGCAGGAAGCGACTCCGGCCACTGCCCTGGGGGCCGGTCACGATGACGGTGCGGCCGTGACCTGATGCAACGCGCGCCCAGTCGCGCCGTAGCACCGCGAGCGCCGCGGCACGACCTTCGAGGCCAGGGTGATCGGGAGCACTCACGCCTGCGCGCTCCGGTAGGTCAAGGCGGGGATCCCCGGCAAGAATGGCCGCCTGAAGCTCTCTGAGTTCGCGGCCCGGGTCTATGCCGAGCTCGTCGGCAAGCACCTGACGCGCGTTGCGGATCGTGCCCAGCGCGTCAGCCTGTAGCCCGCATCGGTAGTGCGCCAGAGCGAGTGCCGCCCACAGGCGCTCGTCGAAGGGGTGCGCGGTGACCAAGTTCTGCAGCTCTGGGACGAGCGTTTCGTGGCGCCCCAATGACATTTCCGCCTCGACGCCGTCGGCGACGGCGTCCGCGCGAAGATGCTCAAGCCGTTGCGCCGCCGCCTGGACGGCGGGGAAGTCGAGAAGGTCGGCAAAAGCGGGCCCTTGCCAACGGCGAACAGCGGCACGTAGCGCCAGAGCGCCGGCGTCGGTGTCGCCCGCCGCCAGTTGGCGACGGGCGACGGACACGGAGCGTTCAAAAACGCGCGAGTCGAGCTGATCCTCCGTGAGCCGCATGCGATAGCCGGTGGCGGTGCGGAGCAGCAGCCTGAGTTCGCCGTCCGGGCCGCGGTCGGGCTCCAGGACCGAACGAAGCCGGGCCACATAAGCGTGCAGCGTTCTCTCCGCGCTCCGAGGTGGTGCCTCACCCCAGACGCCCTCCACCAACTCGGTCGTGCTGAGCCCGTGCGTCGGGTTGACCAGCAGCAGCGCCAGGACCGCCCGCTGGCGCGGTCCACCCACCGGCACGAGGCCTGATGTCGACGTCACCCGCAGCGGCCCCAACACCCAGAATCGCATGTCTTCCACGGGGACCTCCCGGCCGGAAACACCTTGCATCGTGGCATGTGCAGACTCAATTGGCAGCTACCTCTCCCGGGCTACGGTCGGCTTGAACCACCCGAGTCCAGACCGACGACCGAGGGCCACGTCGACGGCTCGGAGCCGACGCCAGTTGCTCCCGGGACGAAGGACTGTGCCAGAGCGCACGTCCACTCGGTGGGCCTTGGCATGGCGCCGGCGGAGCTCGCGCCGAACACATTTCCGTGGTCGTCCGCCGAATGTGAGTACGCCCCGTCCGACCAGTTCAGGGACAGCGGGAGCAGGCTGCGCACCGGCCCGGTCCCCGGCCAGAGCAGCACGCGTCGCAAGGGGATGGCCGGCGGCGGGGGATTTGATCCCTCGAACCCCACCACGACACCGCCCTCAGCGACCCCGATCGCTCGTGAGAATTGCAGGCCGGCGAACACTCCGAGGTCCCGAACGCCATCGTGGCTGTCCCAGACGACGGCGCGCGGGCCGGTTTCGGTGTTCGCCACTCCGACGACGCGATGAGGCGTTGCCACGTCGAAGGCTTGGGCCGGGCCGCCCAGCCCGGGCAAGGCCACGGGACGCCCCGCGGGAGTCCAGCGCGTGGCGACCGTGGGACTGGGTCCGTTCGAGAAGCTGCCACCGACCACATCGCCCTGCGAGTCGATCCCCTGGGCGAACGAGCCGTCGTACCCCGCGACCGGAGACAGCGCGACAGGGGCGGACCACCACTGCGGCCACAGTGCCGCGAAGTCGTTACCGCTTGCGTCGAGCGCTTCGCCGACGATTTTGCCGTCAGACGAAACCGCTCTCGCGAACGCCTGCTGCCCCCCGGCGAAGTCGGCGAGCCGATGCACAGCTCCATGCGTGAAAACCCAAGCCCCCATGACGTTTGTGTTGACGCCGATGCTGACCAGGCCGCTGCCGTTGACTCCCGTCGCGGAGAGCCCCGAGAACGGCTCCGTGATGCCGAAGTCACCGAGGTCGGTGACGGACCAGGCTCCACGTGACCGCTGCCACACGGCTACATGCTGATGCTGACTGTCGTCGGCGACGTAGCCCACGGCCTCGTCGGCCGCGGCAGACAGGACGTCGCCATTCGTGAAGCCCGCCGGCAACGGCAGGGCCACGATCGATGGGAGGCAGGTGTGTGCGTCCGTCCCAATTCCGAACGCCGTGCCCCCTGCGGTCGCCGACACGGCGACGAGAACAAATGAACTCAACGTGCTGGCCACGATCGTGGCCCTTCTGATGGACATGGCTACTCCTCGCACAAACGCACCGGCGCATCCGGTACGTCGGCGAGCCTGCGACCGCGTGGTTGCAATCGTGTTGCAACGGCAGCCGGCGTGGATCAGCCGTACGTGTCCCGCGGCCCGCGGCCAGGCACCCGCCGGCCCCCGTGCCGCCAATCCGGACCGCTCGGCCCGAGCACCCGCAGGGAGGTCACCACGCCGCTGCCGAGCTCCACGGCCAGTTTCGCCAGGATCGCCGCGGTCATCAATCGGACCTGCGTCGCCCAGGCCGTCGACTCGGCCACGAGGACTAGCTCCCCGTCATGGAGACGGTCCGGCCGGCAGTGGCTGGCCAGGTCGGCGCCCACGAGGCGGTCCCAGCACGCCAGCACCGTGGCGACCTGGGCCGTCGCTTGCCACCCGTTGTCGGCGACCAGGCGATCGATCTCCGAACCGACGCGTTGCGGGTCGCGCTCATCGGGGTGGGCGCCGGAGAACCGCGGCTCCCGGTCGTCGGTCCACTTGCGTTTCGTGTCGCGGATGACACCGCGCTCCCGCGCCGAAGCCTTGGCCCGGGCCAGGGCCTCCCGGACCAGGTCGAGGGGACTCCCGCCCCCCGGCGGCTGCTCAGGCACGGTTCACCGTCCCGTCCGCCACGTCGTAGCGGGCGCCGCCGAGACGATCCGGGACGTCCGACGGCACCGCGGCCGTGATCAGGACCTGCTCCGCCGGGGCAACGAGGTCGGCCAGCCGGTCCCGGCGGGGCGTGTCGAGCTCCGCGAACACGTCGTCGAGGATCAGCACCGGCTCACCGCCGTCGGCACACAACAATTCGTACGCGGCCAGCCGCAAGGCCAGCGCGTACGACCAGGACTCGCCGTGGCTCGCGTAGCCGCGCGCCGGGAGCTGACCGAGTTGCAGCACCAGGTCGTCCCGGTGCGGCCCGACCAGGCTGACGCCGCGTTCCAGTTCCTGGGTGCGGACGACAGCCAGTTGGTCGAGGATCGCGGCCGCGAGCAGGTCCCGGTCGGCGACGAGGGGCACGGCGGGGTCGAGGGAGGATTTGTAGTCGATCCGGGCGGGGCCACCACCGCCGGCGACCGCGTCGTAGGCCTTGTCGACGAGGGGCCGCAGGGAGTCGATGAGATCGACCCGCGCCTCGAGGAGCTCGCTGCCTGTCTTTGCCAGGTG
>JAOPVE010000403.1 GCA_025963185.1 Actinomycetes bacterium | reverse complement strand
GGCGGGTCCCTGGGAGCGGCGGGTTTCTGGGGCGCGGCGGGTCGTGGAGGTCAGGTTTCGCAGGCGATGCCGTCGTTGTCGCGGTCGAGGGCCGGTCGATAGCCCGGCTCGCCTCGGTAGAGCGGCGCGGCGCCGGCGGCCCTCGCCGCGCTGCAATTGGCGTAGTAGACCGCGGCCGGCGGCTTGGGGGCGGGCGGTTTGGGCTTGGGACGGGGAGCAGCCGGCTTCGGTACCGCCGGCTTTCGCACCACGGGTTTCGGCGCGGCCGGCGCGGGAGTGGGCGCGGCGGGCCGCACGGCGGATCCGGTTGGCGGCACGAGCGGCAGCAGGGGTGCGGCGGGAACCGGCGTCGGGGTCACGGTCACCTGCACGACCACCCGGATCTTCGGAACTGCCTGCGACGAGCCTGTCTTGCCGATCCCGAAGCCGCCGCAGCAACTGGCGACCAGTGCGGCGCAGGCGCCGAGGCCAAGTAGGGCCTTCTTCGTGGACGGTGCGCGTGTGGATGCGGTCACGGTCCGGCACGGTAGGCCCGCGGAGGCGCCCGCCGCCGCCCGCCGGACCCGGGGCCAGCCGTTCGGCGGTCAACCGCGACCGAACGGCCTGCTACTCGTCGGCCGTCCAGCAGTAGAGGCGGTGGGCCGGATCGGTGGATCCGGCGAGCTGGCGCAGCCCGTCGGTGATTTCGAGGAGGTGGTCCGGATCGTGGCCGAGCTCGTCCGCGACGATCGCGGCCCACTGGCCGACCGCGTCGTCCCACTCCATCTCCGGATCCCCGTCGGCCCCCCGGATCGCGTCCACGACCGCCGGGTCTATCGCCAGCACCGGCCCTCCCGGCACGGGCTCGTGGTGGACCCTCGCGGCGAGCGCCTCGTACTGGACGATCGTCAGCACCTCCACGAGCGAGAGCAGCACCACCGACGGATCGACGCCGGGCAGCGCCGCGGCCCGTCCCTCGGCGAGCTGGCCGGACGGCGGTTTCGCCAGGTCGAGCGCGGCGAGCTCGCCGGGACTGGCAAGGAAATATTCGTGCTGGGCCACCCCGCGACCCTATCGCCGCACGGGCCCCCGGGCGGCGCCCCACCCCGCAGCGCCGCACCCGTCCACCACGCCGAAGTGCGGTAACTGTGACCGGCCAGGGCCGGTCAGAGTTACCGCACTTCCAGTGAGGCCGGCGCGGGGGTCAGAGCTTGGCGACCGCTACGCGGACCTGCTCGCCGTCGCCGACCTCGACCGGCTCGGCCGACACGTCTGCGAACTGCACCACGGACGCCAGCGTCTCGGCAGCCACGAAGTCGCGGTGGACGTCGACCGCGGCGGTCACCGCGGGGCTGCCGACCAGGGTGAGGACGATCCGGTCGGACACGTCGAGCCCGGCGTCCTTGCGGGCCTGCTGGACGGCCCGGACGACGTCGCGGGCGATCCCCTCGGCGGCCAGTTCCGGGGTGACCTCGGTGTCGAGGACCACCACGCCGACGTCTCCGGGCAGCGGCGCGGACCGGTCCGGATCGGCGGGCACCAGCCGCAGCGTGTACTCGCCCTCGGCCAGCTCGACTCCCCCGGCGACGACCGTGCCGCCCGAGGACTGCCAGTCGCCGGACTTCACCGCGCCGATCACCCGCTGGACGTCCTTGCCGAGGCGCGGCCCCAGCACCTTCGGCACCAGCGCCAGGACCTGCGAGCACGCACCGTCCACATCGGACGAGAGGAGCACGTCCTTGACATTCACCTCGTCGGCGAGCAGCGCGGCGAACGGCTCCAGCGCGGCCGCGTCCGGGGACGCCACGGTCAGCGACGCCAGCGGCAGCCGCACCCGCAGCCCCTTGGCCTTGCGCAGGCTCAGGGCGGCCGAGGCCACGTCCCGCACGCTGTCCATGGCGGCGACCAGTTCCGGATCCGCGGGCAGGTCCGCCGCGGACGGCCAGTCCGTCAGGTGCACGGACCGCTCGCCCGTGAGCCCGCGGTAGATCTCCTCGCCCACCATGGGCAGCAGGGGGGCGACGACCTGGCTCAGGGTCTCCAGCACGGCGTACATCGTGTCGAAGGCGTCGCGGTCGGCCGACCAGAACCGGTCCCGGGACCTGCGGATATACCAGTTCGTGAGCACGTCGAGGAACGAGCGCACGCTCGCGCAGGCGCCCGAGATGTCGTACGCGTCGAGCTGGCCGGTCACCTCGGTCACCGCGGAGTGCAGCTTGGCCAGGATGTACCGGTCGAGCACGTGCGGGGAATCCGTGCGGCGGGAGGCGGTGTAGCCGTCCGCGTTGGCGTAAAGCGTGAAGAAGTACCACGCGTTCCACAGCGGATTCACGACCTGGCGCACCGAGTCCCGGATCCCGCTCTCGGTCACCACCAGGTCGCCGCCGCGCAGGATCGGCGAGGACATGAGGAACCAGCGCATCGCGTCCGAGCCGTACAGGTCGAACATCTCGTAGACGTCCGGGTAGTTGCGGCGGCTCTTGGACATCTTCGCGCCGTCGTTGCCGAGCACGATCCCGTGCGAGACCGCGGTCCGGAACGCCGGACGGTCGAACAGGGCCGTGGCGAGGACGTGCAGCAGGTAGAACCAGCCGCGCGTCTGCGCCGAGTACTCGACGATGAAGTCGCCCGGGTAGTGGTGCTCGAACCAGTCGACGTTCTCGAACGGGTAGTGGACCTGCGCGAACGGCATGGATCCGGACTCGAACCAGCAGTCGAGCACCTGGGGAACCCGGCGCATGGTCGAGCGCCCCGTCGGATCGTCGGGGTTGGGCCTGGTCAGCTCATCGACCATCGGCCGGTGCAGATCCGTGGGCCGGACTCCGAAGTCGCGCTCGATCTCGTCGAGCGACCCGTACACGTCGACCCGCGGGTAGGACGGATCGTCGGACTTCCACACCGGGATCGGCGATCCCCAGAATCGGTTTCTGCTGATCGACCAGTCGCGGGCGTTCGCCAGCCACTTGCCGAACGAGCCCTCCTTGATGTGCTCGGGGGTCCAGCTGATCTCCTGGTTCAGCTCGACCATCCGGTCCTTGAACTCGGTGACGGCCACGAACCAGCTCGACACCGCCTTGTAGACCAGCGGGGTGTCGCAGCGCCAGCAGTGCGGGTACGAGTGGTCGTAGCTGTCGTGGCGGACCAGCACGCCGGCCGCCTTGAGATCCGCGACGATGGGCTTGTTCGCCTCGAAGACCTGCATTCCCTCGTAGGGCGGCACGACGCTGGTGAAGCGGGTGTGGTCGTCGACGGTGACCCGCACCGGGATGCCCGCGGCGGCGCACGCGGCCTGGTCGTCCTCGCCGAAGGCCGGGGCCATGTGCACGACCCCGGTGCCGTCCTCGGTGGTGACGAAGTCCGCGCCGAGCACCTGGAAGGCGTTCTCGGTGTCGGCCAGGAACGGGAACAGCGGTGTGTACGTGCGCCCGACCAGCTCGCGGCCCTTGATGACCCCGACCGGCGTGGCCTCGCCCAGCTCCTTGGCGTACGCGCCGAGCCGGGCCGCGCCCACGATGTACCGCTGGCCGTCCTCCTCGACCACCGCGTAGTCGATGTCGGGCCCGACGGCGAGCGCCAGGTTCGACGGCAGAGTCCACGGGGTGGTGGTCCAGACCAGGATCTTCTCGCCCGTATCCAGCTGGAACGAGACCGTGACGGCCGGGTCCTGCCGGTTGCGGTACACGTCGTCCATGCGGGTCTCGGTGTTGCTCAGCGGCGTCTCGCACCGCCAGCAGTACGGCAGCACCTTGAAGCCCTCGTAGACCAGACCCTTGTCGAACAGGGTCTTGAACGCCCACATGACCGACTCCATGTAGGGCAGGTCGAGGGTCTTGTAGTCGTTGGCGAAGTCCACCCAGCGGGCCTGGCGGTTGACGTACCGCTCCCAGTCCTGGGTGTACCGCAGAACGGAGGTGCGGCAGGCCTCGTTGAACTTCTCGACACCCATGCTGAGGATCTCGGGCTTCCCGCTGATCCCCAGCTGCTTCTCGGCCTCGACCTCCGCGGGCAGGCCGTGGCAGTCCCAGCCGAACCGGCGCTCCACCCGGCGGCCGCGCATGGTCTCGTACCGCGGGACGACGTCCTTGACGTACCCGGTGAGGAGGTGGCCGTAGTGCGGCAGCCCATTGGCGAAGGGCGGACCGTCGTAGAAGACGAACTCGTTCTCGCCGCTGGCCCCCGCCGGGCGCGCCTCGACGCTGGCCGGGAACGTCTTGTCCGCCGCCCAGTAGGCGAGCACCCGCTGCTCGATCTCCGGGAACGACGCGCTCGCCGGAACCTGCGCGGACGGATCGTTCTGGGGGTAGGCCATCGGGCCGCACTCCTTCGCACACACTCACCTGGTGTGCGAGGACGAGTGGCACCCTCGGTGCCGCCCGCGGTACCACCCCGCTTGGCGCCCGGTGTGGGCGCCCGCTCGTTGGCCGGCTGTGACGGGCCGCCCCGTCCGGTTCTACTGAGACCCGCACCCCTGCGACGAGGTGCGCGGCCCGTTCTTCCGGAGGCTCGCCGGTGATGGCCGGGTCGACGCCTGTGGATCCAGCCTAACCGACGCCGGCCCCCCATTTACTCCCCGCCACCCCGACCCGCACTCCCGCCCATCCGCCCGACGCCCTCCCGTGCCCTCCGCCCTCCCGTCCCCGCGCCGCCCGCGCCGCCCACCCCCGCGCCGTCGCCGCGCCGTCGGCTGGAACGGGACTATTCGGGTATTCGCGGCTACGCGTGCCCGATTTGTGGACGAATACCCGAACAGTTCCGCACCTGCGCCGGGCGAGAGGTGCGGGCCGACCCGGGGTGCAGGCGAGCGGGAGGGTGCTGGGCGGGGGAACAGCGGGTCAGAGGACCTTGCTGCCGTACATCTCCCCCAGCGGATCCGCGATGAGCTCGACCCTGGCCCCGTCGGGATCGCGGAAGTACATCGAGACGCCGCTCTCCAGGTGGTACTCGACTCCGGCCGCGTCCAGGTTCTCCTTCAGCCTCGACCAGCGCTCCGGCTCGACGGAGATGCACAGGTGGTGCAGCCCGCCGAGGACCTCCGCGTAGGGGCCGAGGCCCAGGCCGGGCATGTCGAAGAACGCGAGCAGGTTGCCGTTGCCGATGTCGAAGAAGAAGTGGTTGGAGCCCTTGTAGTCGCGGTTCTCGAAGATCTCGGTCAGCGGGAATTCGAGGACGCCCTGGTAGAACCGGACGGTCTGCTCGACGTCCGAGCAGAGCAGGGCCACATGGTGTACGCCCCGGGCCGAGGACTGTGGACGGTCGCATTGCAGGTACGTGTCGCGGATCCGGTCGCGGGCGGCCTCGATCTCGGCGTAGTCCAGGTCGGTCATGACTCGCTCCTCCTCACACGCTGTGCGGCTCCAGCCCGGCGTGCGCGCAGGCCAGTAGCTCGCGGATCTCGCCAGGGCTGGCCGGGCGAGGGTTCTGGGCGCCGACCGCGACGGTGGCGCGCTCGGCGGCGAGGTCCAGGTCGGCCTCGGGGATGCCGAGTTCGGCCAGGCTGGCCGGCAGGTTCAGCTCGCGGGCGAGGCGGCGCAGGACCTGGGCGGCGTCGGTGTGACCTCCGAGGGCTGCGGCGACTCCGTCGTCCAGCCCACCGACGGCAGGGGCGTTGAACGCCAGCACGTACGGCAGCAGGACCGCGTTGACCTCGCCGTGGACCACCGCGTGGCTGCCGCCGAGCACATGGCAGAGCTTGTGGTGCAGGGCGGATCCGGTGACCGAGAACGCCAGTCCGGCCAGGTACGCGCCGTAGAAGGCGCGGGCACGGGCGTCGAGGTCCGCGGGCTCGTCCACACACACGGGCAGGACCGCCGCCAGCACCCGGATCGCCTCCAGCGCGTGCAGCCTGGTCAGCGGCGTGCTCCGGATCCCGTAGAAGCCCTCGACCGCGTGGGCGAGCGCGTTGAATCCGGTGCTCGCCGTGGCGCGGGCGGGCAGGTCCACCGCGGTCTCGGGGTCGTAGATCACGACCCGGGGAAGCACCTGGGGATCGGTCTCGATCCGCTTCGTGCCGTTCGAGGTCATGCCCCACACGTCGGTGAGCTCGGATCCGGCATACGTGGTCGGGACCGCCACGACGGGGACGCGCATGGTGTGCGCGACGACCTTGCCGAGCCCCACGGCGGATCCGCCGCCGACGGTCACCACGGCGTCGATCTCATGCTCGGCCGCCACCTCGCAGACGGCCACGGCGAGCGGCTCGGGCACGTGCTGGCGCACCTCGCCGAACTCGGCGGCGGCGAGGTCACCCAGGTCGGTGGCGATGCTCTTGGCCAGCGGCAACGCCGATCCGCCGGAGACGACGAGCACCCGGCACGCGCCGAGCCCGGCCACCTCCCGCGGCACCGACCGGGCGGCTCCGGCGCCGAAGACCACGCGCTGAGCCCGGCCGTCGACGCTGAAGCCTTCCATGCGCCGACCCTAAGTCTGCGCGGCCATTTTCACAGGGACGCGCCCGATTTCAGAGGGAGGGGAAGAACAGTTTCAGCTCGCGCGCGGCGGACTCCGGGGAATCGGAGGCGTGGACCAGGTTCTCGCGGTTGGACAGCGAGAGGTCGCCGCGGATCGTGCCGGGCGCGGCCTTGCGTCCGTCGGTGGCACCGATCAGCCCGCGGACCACCTCGATCGCCTGGTCGCCGGAGAGCACCACGGCCACCAGCGGACCCGACGTGACGAACGCGCGCAGCGGCGGGTACCAGTCTTTGCCCACGTGCTCGGCGTAGTGCTCGTCGGCGAACTCGGCGCTGAGCGTGCGCAGCTCCAGCGCCTCGATCGCCAGCCCCTTGCGCTCGAACCGGCCGAGAATCTCCCCGGCCAGGCCACGGCGGACGCCGTCCGGCTTGATCAGCACGAGCGTGCGCTCAGACACCACGGAACTCCTTGTTCACGAGCACGGAGGGTTGCGGTGGCGAGCCTACCCGCGAGCCGCTGCCTCACTGGCCGGCAGGTGGACGTCGCCGACCCGCCGCAGCTTCTGCCAGCGCAGCCTCGCCCCGCTCATCGCGGTCACGACCGAGCGGATGATCACGAAGTACATCAGCTGCCGGTACAGGAACTGCTGCAGCGGGAGCACCCACAGGGCCTTCAGGCTCTCCCGGTCCAGCCGGAACGCGACGATCGCCGTGATGAGCTGGAGGCCGAGCATGGCCAGCCAGGCCGCGACCCCGAGCAGCGTGTTGTGGAAGACCAGGTCGTAGACGGCGAGAATGTCGATCAGCGGCGCGATGGCAGGCAGGACGATGCCGAAGAGCGCGAGCATCGGAAGTCCGAGCCGCCCGAACCGGCCCGACCGGCCGCTGTCCGTCACCGCGTGCCGGTGCTTCCACAGCGCCTGCATGGTGCCGTAGCTCCAGCGGTAGCGCTGGGTCCAGAGCTGGCCCAGGGTCGCGGGCGCCTCGGTCCAGGCGCGGGCTCCCTCCTCGTAGACGACCCGCCAGCCCGCGCGGTTGATCGCGATGGTCAGGTCGGTGTCCTCGGCCAGGGTGTCGTCGCTGACCCCGCCCACCTCGTCGAGGGCCTGGCGGCGGAACGCGCCGATCGCCCCGGGGATCGTCGGCATGATCTGCAGCTCGTCGTAGAGGCGCCGGTCGAGGTTGAAGCCGATTACGTACTCGATGTGCTGCCAGCGCGCCACGACGCTGCGGCGGTTGCCCACCTTGACGTTGCCCGCCACGGCACCCACCCGCGGATCCCCGAACGGCTGCACCAGCCGGTGCACCGACTCGGGCTCGAACACCGTGTCGCCGTCCACCATGACGATCAGGTCGTGGCTGGCCAGCGCGATCCCGGTGTTCAGCGCGTTCGACTTGCCGCCGTTGGGCACGGTCACCACCCGGACGTTGGGCAGTCCGAGGCCACGGGCGATATCGGCGGTCTCGTCGGAGGATCCGTCGTCGACGACGACCACCTCGACGTCGCGGTGCAGGCCGGTGGCGATCGAGCGGACCGCCGCGGCGATCCCCTCCCGCTCGTTGTAGGCCGGGACGATCACCGAGACCGGCTCCGTCACCGGGGGGCCCCAGCGCCAGTCGGGGCTGCGGCGGCGGCGCGCGTGCCGGAACGCCGCGCCGAACAGCAGGATCGTCCGGCCGAACGTCAGGATCCCGATCAGCACGATCGTCCCGACCAGGAACGACAGCCCGTGCGTCGCGATCTGGACCGCGAACACCATCGCCCGGCCGCGCCACACCACGCTCGCCGGAGCCTTCTCGTTGCTGCGGTAGTGCGCCTGGGTGCCCAGCGCGCCGGCCTTGCTCACGGCCGCGCTCGCCGCCTCGGACACGGTCACGAACTTGAATCCGCGCCGCTGCATCTCGGGCAGGTACTTCTCCAGCGCCGCCACGGTCTCGGACCGGTTACCGCCCGCGTCGTGCATGAGGACGATGCCGCCGTGCCCGTCCTGCGGGATCGCGTTGTGGACGATCGCCTTGACGCCCGGCCTGGCCCAGTCCTCGCTGTCGACGTCGGTCAGGACGTTGAGGTAGCCGTCGTGCCCGGCCTCTTCGAGCAGCGGCCAGTAGGTGTCGTCGACCGCGTCCGGCGAGGAGGAGTACGGGAAGCGCACCAGCGAGCTGGTCAGGCCGGTGGCTCCGGCGATCGCGAGCTGGGTCTGCTCGTACTCCATGGTCCGGCGCCAATGCGGTAACTCGGACAGCTCGGGATGCGAGAAGCTGTGCACGCCCAGCTCGTGACCGTGCAGGGTCAGGTCCTTGGCGATGTCCGGGTACTTGGCGACCTGCGCTCCGACCACGAAGAACGTGGCCTTGACGTGGTACTTGACGAGCACCGCGTCAATCTTGGGAGTCCACGTCGCGTCCGGTCCGTCGTCGAACGTCAGCGCGATCGTCTTGGCCGGCACGTGGTAGGTGCGCACCTTGTCGCGGGAGGTGTCGATCAGCGGTCCACCGTCGATGACCGAGTCGGGCACGGAGTCCGACGCGCCCTCGGTGTGCTTGTGATCCGGCACGAACTGTGACGACACGTACGCCTGGACCAGCAGCATGCTGATGAACCCCACCAGCAGGACTGCCGTGAACAGGTACGCGGGACGTGGCGCACCCCGTCGCGGGCGTCTGGGCTGGGCCGGAGCCGCAGCGTCCCCCAGGGGTAACAGGCGCGTGCCTGACCCCCGCCCCCGGTTGCGTAACAAGCGCGATCAGCTCCCTGCGGGCGGGACGGGGGCCGAGGCCGCCGGGGGCGTGACGGGGGGAAGGGTGACCGGCGGAATCGCGACCGGTCCCGGGTTCACGGGCGGGGTGAAAGGGGGCCTACTCGTGCCTCCGCCTCCGCCGCCACGGTGCCCGCCGCCGTGCCGTCCACCGCTGTGGTGGCCGCCACCCACGGTCGGCTTACCACCGCCGCCGGTGGTGCCCCCGGTGCTTCCGCCACCCGTGCTGCCACCTGTCGTGCCGCCCGTCGTGCCACCTGTGGTTCCGCCTGTGGTTCCGCCTGTGGTTCCGCCAGCCGTGCCACCTGTCGTGCCGCCGGTTGTACCGCCCGTTGTTCCGCCGGTCGTGCCACCTGTCGTGCCGCCGGTCGTCGTTCCCGTGCCGGTTCCGGTGACGCCCGTGCCGGTGCCGGTCGGGGTCTTGCCCGGCTTCACCGGGGGCTTGGCGATCGGCTTGACCACCTTCGGGACCGGCTTGGCCACGATCCGGCGACCCGGGGCGACCGGGCCGAGCGAGCTGCCCGAGGCTGCCTTCATCCACGACGTCGCGGAGTTGCCCGAGCTGCCGGGAAGCCAGGTCTGGCCGGGCGGCACGTGCGCGCTCGGGGCCGACGGCTTACCGGGCGCGGCGGGCTTGGCCGGGGATCCGGCGGACGGCGCGGCCTCGGCGCCGAGCGTCGCCGCGAGCGAGGGCAGGCTGCTGGCGAGGCCGGGCAGCGGCAGGACCGCCTGCGGGCTCGCCGCCGAGCCGGGCGAGATCGTCGCGCCAAGCAGACCAACGTAGAGGACCGCTGTCGCGCCGATCACGTAGCCCGCGAAGCGCAGGCGGCGCTTGCGGCGGCCCCTGCTGTCGACGAAGACCGGTCCGGGCGCGGGGATCACCGCGGTGTGCGTCGGCAGGACCAGCGGCGCGGCGAGCGGCTCGGCGTCCGGCTTGGTGACCGGTCCGGTGAGATCGACCGGTCCGATGGTCGAGATCGGGCCGATGAGCGCGATCGGCCCGATCGCGGGCGAGACGGGACGCGAGGCGGGCGGGG
>JAOPVE010000397.1 GCA_025963185.1 Actinomycetes bacterium | reverse complement strand
TTGGAGACCTCGACCGGCGGCGGCGTCTGGACCACCGCGGCCACCATCAGCAACAACACCGCATCCACCACCACCAACGCGGTCAGCGTCACGGCCCGCTGGATCCGGATCACCACCACCGACGCGGTGGCCCGGATCTACGAGTTCGAGGCCTACTAAACCCTGGGCGCCAACCCTCGGCGCTAACGCGGGCCCGGCCGGGCAGGGTGCCGGCCGGGCGCGCGTATCCATCTCTCACGAAGTGCGGTAATCGCGGCCGGTCCCAGCCGGTCGCGGTTACCGCACTTCGGCGAGGGGGGTTCTCGGACCCTTAACGATTCCGAAACCCTTCTCGGGACCGTCCCGATGTGCCACCCTGACTCCGCACAACGTCCACTCAGCACGTTCGTTCGTGCTGACAACGATGTCAGCCCGGCGCCCACCACAAGGAGCCAGAGCTAGGCCCCAGCCCGTTTCACCTTTGCGGCCCCCACCCCCACCGCCGCCCTTGCGCGAGGAGCTTCGCGAATGCCTGCTGAGCCCGGTCCCGCCCTCTCCCTCACCGCCCGGCCGCACCGGGTCAGACGCCGGGCCGCACTGGCCGCGGCGGCAGTCCTCGCCGCACCGCTCTGCGCGATCTTCGTCGTCGGCTCCCCCGCCAGCGCCGCGACGCTCGACCTCACCCCGAACGTCAACCCGTTCATCGGGACCGACGACAGCAACTCCCCGAATCCCGTCCCCGGGGGTGCGGGCGGAAGCACCGTGCCAGGTCCGGTGCTGCCGTTCGGGATGGTCCAGTTCGGACCGGACACGCCCACCGCCTCGCCGTCCGGGTACCGGTACAAGGACACGAACATCGAGGAGTTCAGCCTCACCCACTTCAACGGGGCGGGCTGTGCGAACAACGAGGACATCGGGATCCTGCCCATCACCGGCAACCTCTCGGCCTCGCCCGGAACGTCGTGGACGAACTACCGCGGCACCTACGCCAAGTCCAGCGAGGTCGCCCAGGCCGGGTACTACAAGGCGGTCCTGTCGAACTACGGGAACACCCAGGCCGAGCTCAGCGCGACCACCCGCGTCGGCGTGCTGCGGCTGACCTACCCGAACACCACGACCGCGCGCGTGCTCGTCAACACCAGCCGCAGCGCGACCGGCAGCCGGAACGGATCCATCTCGATCAACGGCAGTGCCGTGACCGGGCAGGTCACCGCGGGCGGGTTCTGCGGATCCTCCAAGACGTACCCGATCTACTTCGCCATGGGCTTCGACCGGGCCCCCAGTGGATCCGGTACCTGGAACGGCGGCACGATCAGCGCCGGATCCACGAGCACCAGCGGCACCAACACCGGCGGCTACCTGACGTTCGACACCTCGTCCAACAAGGTCGTCAACGCCAAGGTCGCCATCTCGTTCGTGTCGGTCGCCGGCGCCCAGGCCAACCTCGCCGCCGAGGCGCCCGGGTACGGCTTCGACGCGATCCGGACCAAGGCCAGCGACACCTGGAACGCCATGCTCAACCGGGTCCAGGCGACCGGCGGCACCGCGGCCGACGAGCAGAAGTTCTACACCGCGATGTACCACGTGCTGCAGAACCCGAACATCGCCAGCGACGTCAACGGCCAGTACCGCGGCTTCGACAACGTGGTGCACACCGCGCCGCACCCCGTGTACCAGAACTACTCGGGCTGGGACATCTACCGGTCGTGGGCCGCGCTCGTCGCCCTGATCGCGCCCACCGAGGCCACGGACATCGCCAAGTCGATGGTCCTCGACGGCCAGCAGGGCGGGCTGCTGCCGAAGTGGTCACAGCAGAACCAGGAAGACTTCATCATGACCGGGGATCCGGGGCCGATCATCGTCGCGAGCCTGTACGCGTTCGGCGCGCGCAACTTCGACACGGCCGCCGCGCTGAACCTCATGCAGAAGAGCTCGACGGGCGGCACGACCCAGGGCTCCTCGATCCGCGGCCGGCAGAGCGGGTACACCTCGCGCGGGTACGTGATCGAGGATCCGAGTGACTCGCTCGAGTACTCGGCCAGCGACTTCGCGGTTGCCCAGTTCGCCAAGGCCCTCGGCGACACGGTGAAGTACACGACCCGCATGCAGCGCGCCCAGTGGTGGCGCAACGTGTTCAACCCGGTGTCGTCGTACACGCACAAGCACGACTCGTCGGGCAACTACACCTGGCCGCTGCTGCCGTCGGATCCGGCCGGGTACACCGAGGGCAACGCCTCGCAGTACACGTGGATGGCCCCGCAGAACTTCGGCGGGCTGATCGCGATGATGGGCGGACCGCAGACCGCGGTCCAGCGCCTCGACCACCACTTCACGCAGCTCAACGGCGGCCTGAACCAGCCGTACTTCTACATCGGCAACGAGCCCGAGCACGGGGTCCCGTGGGCCTACAACTTCGCCCGCCACCCGAGCGGTACCTCGTCGGCGGTGCGCCGGGTCATGACCGACTCGTACACCACCGGCGCCGGCGGCCTGCCCGGCAACGAGGACCTCGGCGCCACGTCCGCCTGGTACGTCTGGGCAGCCCTCGGCATGTACCCGGCCACGCCCGGCGCCGACACGCTCGCGCTGCACGGGCCGCTGTTCCCGTCGATCCTGATCAGCCGGGCCACTGGCAACATCGCGATCACCGCGGCGGGCGCCGGCGAGGGATCCCCGTACGTCCAGAACTTCTCGCTCAACGGCACCGGGACCAGCCACAACTACATCCGGTACCCGGATATCGCGGCCGGCGGGGCCCTGGCCTTCACCATGGGATCCGCCCCGGGCGCCGGGTGGGGAACCGGAGCTGGCGACGTGCCGCCCTCGTTCACCGACGGGGCGACCCAGCCGACCGCGCCCGCGCTCGGCACGAACCTGGCACTGGGCAAGCCCGTCACCGGATCCGCGGCCTGCGCAGCCGGTGAGGAGCCCGCCAAGGTCGTCGACGGCAAGCTCGGATCCTCGAACAAGTGGTGCTCGCTGGTTGCCGGCACCCGGTCGGTCACGGTCGACCTCGGCGCCCCGACCTCGGTGTCGTCCTTCGTGGTCGAGCACGCGGGGCTCGGCGGCGAGAACACCGGGCTGAACACCGGGGCCTACACGATCGAGACCAGCACCGACGGATCGTCGTTCAGCAACGCCGCGACCGTCAGCGGCAACCGGTCCAGCCGCACCTACAACGCCCTCTCCACACCCCGGACCGCCCGTTACGTGCGACTCAGCGTGACCACGGGCATCAACGATTCGACCGGCGGTGGCGACGCCGCCCGCATCGACGAGTTCGAGATCTACTGACCCCCTGCCCCCTGACCACTGACCACTGACCCCCCGACCATCCTGGCGGCACCCGTCGCCCCGGCCCGCGAACGGGAGGCCCATTCCCCAGACCGTGCTCCCCCGCTCCACCCCCAACTCACGCCAGCCGTGGTGACGGGCACCCGAGGGTGCCGCGGTCACCACGGCTCGCGTGTTCCCGCCTCAACCCCGAAGTGTGTGCCGTTGCGCCGGTTCTGGCCGGTCTAGAGCGTCCGCCAATAGGGCGGGCGGAGCGAGGCGAGTGCCAGGGCCGCGTGGGCAAGCCGAATCTCCTGATCTGACACACATATCGCGATGGTCAGAACCCCGCTGGCCAGCCGTGGCCGCTCAAACGGTGACGACGGTGAGGAGGTCGGCCAGCCCGGCGAGGTCATCAGGGTTCCTGGTGTAGACGCTGGCGCCGTGGGCATGCGCCGTTGCCGCGATCAGCAGGTCCATGACTCGGGCGCGTGGTTGGCGTCCTGCCTGCGCGACCCGGGCAGCGAGGTGCGCGTAGCTGTCGGCGACAGCGTCATCGACGGGAAGCGGATCGAAGCGGCGCTGGATCGCACTCAGGCGGGTGAGCCGTAGCGCCTGCGTCTCCTGGCTCTTGGCGACCAATACGCCGAACTGGAGTTCTGCGATGCTTACGACGCTGATGGCAAGCTCGCCCGGGATCGGTGCGATATCAGTGGCGATCAGGACACTGGTGTCGAGGACACCGCGGCTCACGGTGTGGCCCACGGATCCGCAAGAGAGTCGTCGAGCAGGTCCCGGTCACCTTCCCAGTCACTGTCGATGGTGCTGGTGAAGATGTCGGCGAGGTCGTTCCAGTGTCGCCATGCGCGTGGGCTGACTGGACCGAGTACCGCCGCTGGCCGCCCTGCCACGGTGATCGTCAGCTGTTCACCGGCCTGGGCACGGCGCACCAGATCGCTGGCATTCTGTCGCATTTCGCGTAGCCCCACCTCACTCATGGCACCGACAGTAGCACCTGTGCTACACGACGGCGATGGGCGTGGCCACTGGGCGAGCGGAAATCTCCGCAGGCTCCGCGGAACGCATTCCGGGTGCATGTGGGCAAGGCGCCGGTTCTCTGGCGTGCCGGTGTTGCACGTCAGAGGTTCGGTAACGCAGCGCACGTGGGTCTGGTGCCGCCGGAGCCCGCATGGCCCTATTGGCGGGCGCTCTCAGGCACACACTTCCGTGCGGAGTGGGGTGCCTGGCGGTCCGGGGCGGGTTAGGGTCTCGCTGTGGATGGCCGAATCGTGCTACTTCGGCACGGCGAGACGGAGTGGTCGGCGAGCGGGCAGCACACGGGCCGCACCGATCTCCCGCTCCTGCCCCGGGGCGAGGACCAGGTCAAGGCGATGGTGCCCGAACTGCACCGGCTGCTGGGAGGCCGTCCCCCGGCGCTCACCCTGGTCAGCCCGATGCGGCGGGCCGCGCACACCGCCGAGATCGCCGGGCTCGACCCGGTCACGGATCCGGACCTGCGCGAGGTCGACTACGGCGAGCTGGAGGGGCTGACCACCCCGCAGATCCGGGCGCGGGGGCCGCAGTGGGCGGGGTGGACCGTGTGGTCCGGCACGCTGCCCGGCGGGGAGACCCTGGCCGAGGCCGCAGCGCGCGCCGACCGCGTACTCGCCCGGGCGCGCGAGGCCCTGAGCGGCGGAGACGTCGTGCTGGTCGGGCACGGGCATATGTTGCGGATCCTCGGAGCGCGCTGGATCGGCCTCGGCCCCGAGTACGGCGGCCGCCTGATCCTGGGCACGGCCGCGCTGTGCGTGCTGGCGGCCGAGCACGGATCCGAGGCGCTGGTGCACTGGAACTTGGTCCGGTCGTGAGTCAGGATCCGGTGGCGAATCAGCTACCAGTCCGGGGGCTGACGTTCGACGTGCGGATCGGCGGGCCCGCCGACGGCGATCCGGTGCTGCTGTTGCATGGTTTTCCGCAGAACAGTCTGGAGTGGACGGGCGTCGAGCCGCTGCTGCATGAGGCGGGGCTGCGGACGATCGCGCCGGACCAGCGCGGATACTCCCCCGGCGCCCGGCCCGCCGAGGCCGCGGACTACCAGGTCGGCGAGGCGGCGGACGACGCGATCGCGCTGCTCGACACGCTGGGCCTGGACCGCGCGCACGTCGTCGGGCACGACTGGGGTGCGGTCGCGGGATGGTTCGCCGCCGCACGGAACCCGGCGCGGATCACCACGCTGACGGCGGTTTCGGTGCCGCACACCGCCGCGATCGCCGACATCGCCGCCCGCGACCTCGGCCAGCGCGTCCGGATGTCCTATTTCACTCTGTTCCGCCAGCGTGGGATCGCCGAGACGACACTCACGGCACTGCACGGCAAGGTCCTGCGCAGGATGTTCAACGGATCGGGGCTGGACGAGCGCGAGGTCGACCAGTACGTGGCGCCACTGCTGGAGCCGGGCGCACTGACGGCGGCACTCAACTGGTACCGCGGCACCCACGACCGCGACTTCGCGGCGCTCGGCCCCGTGACCGTGCCGACGACCTACGTCTGGAGTGACGGCGACCCGGTCGTGACGCGAGCCGCCGCCGAGCGGACCGCCGCGTACGTCACCGGCCCGTACCGCTTCGCCGAGCTGGCGGGGATCAGCCACTGGGTGCCCGACCAGGCACCCCGCGAACTCGCCGCCCTCATCCTGGACCGGGTGCGCCAACCGAGTACGTGAGCGCCGCGAACTGACCAGCCGCCCGGGCGCTCGTCAGCCTGAGCCGCTTCGAGCTGAGCCGGCGCGGCAGCAGCGGGGCGCCCGCGCCCAGGGTGACCGGCGCGACCGAGAGGATCAGCTCGTCGAGCAGCCCCGCGTCGGCGAACGCGCCCGCCAGCTCGCCGCCGCCGACCACCCAGACGTTCTTGCCCGCGGCGGCCGCGACCATCGCCTCGTGCACCGGACGGACGTCACCCTGCACGAAGTGGATCGGCGCGCCCGGCACGACCGGCAGCTCGCGGTGGGTGAACACCCAGGCCGGAATCTCGCCGTACCACTCGGCCCACTTCTCGGGCGACTCGGCCAGGGACTCGTGCGCGTACACCCACTCGTAGGTCGTCGCGCCCATCACGAACGCGCCCACTCCGGCGAAGAACTCGCCGAACGGGGGCGCGCCGCCCTCGGACTCGACCTCGAAAAGCCAGCTCAGGGAGTTGTCAGGATCGGCGATGAAGCCGTCGAGGGTCGTCGCCGTGAAGTACTGGGTAATGGTCACGGCGAGAGCGTGCCACGGTCCTCCGACAATTTGTCGCACCGGAGTGGCAGCCTGACGGCATGATCGATCACCTCTCCATCCAGGTCCGCGACGTCGAGGCCAGCCGGGCGTTCTACGACACGGCGCTCGCGCCGCTCGGCGGTCGGCGCATGATCGAGTTCGGCCCGGTCACCGGGTACGGCGTGGACAAACCGACCTTCTGGATCGGCCCGCTCGACGAGGGCCAGCCGGCCGAGAACCGGCAGGTCCACGTGGCGTTCGAGGCCCCCGACCGGGCGGCGGTCATCGCGTTCACCGACCAGGCCATCGCCCACGGCGCGGAGTTGCTGCACGCGCCGCGGGTGTGGACCGAATACCACGCCGACTATTTCGGCGGGTTCGTCCGCGATCCCGACGGCAACAACGTCGAGGCGGTCTGCCACCTGCCGGAGTGAGGCCTACGCCTGACGGCGCCCGGCGGGCATGCCGTTGTCGCTCGCCGCGCCAGTGGCGGGCGTGTCGGTGTCCAGTGAGTCCGTGGCCTCGGCCTGGCTGTCCTGCTGTTCCTGGCGCGCCTGGAGTTCCTGGCGCGCCTGCTGGGTCTGCTTCCGCTTGCTGATGACGAACGCCGATGCCGTGAGCGATCCGGCCAGGCCCACCACGGCGAGCCAGGGCTGGGCGAGCTTGTGGCGGGTCAGCTGGTCGAGCGAGTAGCGCCCGGCACCCGCAACGGCGAGCGAGGCCGCCGACAGCCCGAGCACCGCGGGCAGTTCGTAGCCGCCGTTCATCGCGAAGAAGCCATTCTCGGTGTGTACCGATGCCGCGGTGGCCATGGTGCCGGCGGCGGCCGATCCGGCGAGCGGGGTCGCCAGTCCGAGCAGGATCAGCGTGCCGCCTCCGGCCTCGCCCAGGCCCGCGGCGATCGCGCTCGGCGTGCCCGGCCTGAAGCCCATGCCCTCCATGGCCCCGGCAGTGCCCTCGATCCCGTGGCCGCCGAACCAGCCGAACAGCTTCTGGCTGCCGTGCGCGAACAGGGTGCCGCCTACGCCGAGGCGCAGGAGCAGCAGGCCCACGTCCTGCGCCTTGCGTGATGCCGACATGGCTGTCTCCTCTCGTCTCACTGCGCCTACCCCGTCCCGGCCATGGCATGCCGAACCGCGGGAGCTTTCCGCGCAGCCCGGCGAGGCGCACACTGGCCCGGTGGAGAACCGTGCCGCGGTGCTGCACGCGCCGCATGACGTCCGGACCGAGCGCCGGCCCGTCCCCGAGCCGGGGCCCGACCAGGTCCTGGTCGAGATCCGCGCGGTCGGGGTCTGCGGATCCGACGTGCACTACTACGAGCACGGCCGGATCGGGAAGTACGTCGTCCGCGATCCGCTGGTGCTCGGCCACGAGCCGTCCGGGGTGGTCGTGGCGCACGGCCCCGGCGCGATCCGGAATCCCGTCGGTACCCGGGTCGCGCTCGAGCCCGGGGTGCCGTGCGGTCGCTGCCGATCCTGCCGGGCGGGCCGCTACAACCTGTGCCCCGACGTGTCGTTCTTCGCGACGCCGCCGATCGACGGGGTGTTCAGCACGTACGCGGTGATCCACGAGGACTTCGCCCACCCGATCCCCGACTCGATCTCCGACGCCGCCGGGGCCCTGCTCGAACCGTTGTCGGTGGGGTTGTGGGCGGTCCGCAAGGGCGGGGTGCAGCCGGGTGACCGCGTGCTCGTCACGGGGGCCGGGCCGGTCGGGCTGCTCGCCGCGCAGGTCGCGAGGCTCGCGGGCGCGGCCGAGGTGGTGGTCACCGACGTGAACCCGAACCGGCTGGAGGCCGCGGAACGGTTCGGCGCCGACCACGTCGTGGACGTCTCGACCCGCCAGCTCGGATCCTCGATGGACGCCGACGTCCTGCTCGAATGCTCCGGATCGCCCCAGGCCGTGGCCGCTGGCCTGGCCGCGCTGCGATCCGCCGGGACCGCCGTGCTGGTCGGCATGGGACCGGCGAGCGAGGCCACTCTCCCCGTGCAGCTGATCCAGAACAACGAGATCACCCTGACCGGGACCTTCCGGTACGCGAACACCTACCCGGCCGCGATCGCGCTCGCCGCCTCGGGCCGGATCGACCTCGACGCGCTCGTCACCGGCGAGTACCCCCTCGAAGACGCCGAGGCCGCGCTTCAGGCGGCGCGCACCGATCCGAAGGTGATCAAGCCGATCGTCCTCCCCCAAGCCTGACCACCGGCCGCACGTTCGTCCGAACCGCCGCCGGATCGCCGCCCGTTCGTCCGAAGCGCGGTAACTGCGGCCGGTCAGGACCGGCCGCAGTTGCCGCGCTTCGGGATGGGGGATCGCGAAACGGGGGCCGGACGGCGTCGCCGCGGCCCCCGCTTCACTCGGTGCGCTAGAAGTTGCCGATTCCGTTCGGGGTGCCCCAGCCGGTCGGGGCGTCGTATCCGGGGCCAGCGGTGCAGAGGTCGTCGCCGCCGCAGTCCATGAAGGCGACGTTGCTGCCGGTCACGACGTCGTTGAGCTTGTCGTGATGGCGGTAGAACCGGGACGCGTCACCGAACCGCTCGGGGTGTCCCGAGAGGCCGACGATCCCGGCGATGAACGGGGACGACGCGCTGGTGCCGCCCACGACGAGCCAGTGTCCGTCGTCCGGGGTGCTGTCGGTGTTGTAGACGGCGAGCCCGGTGGCCGGATCGGCGACGGCGGAGATGTCGGACGAGGTCCGTCCGGGGCAGTTCTTGTCGTGCTGCCACGCCGGCTTGGCGAACCAGGCCGAGCAGGAACTGCCGCCACCGTTCCACGCCTTCTCGGACCACCCGCGAGCGTTCCCCGGATCCTTGGTCAGGGCCGTGCCGCCGACGGCGATGACCGACGGCAGCGAGGACGGGAAGTCGCCGGTGGTGTACCCGGCGTCGCCGGTCGACACGGTGATGGCCACGCCCGGGTGCGCGAACGCCGAGGCCCAGTTGAGGTCGTCCGGCCCTTCGAGTCCGCCCCAGCTGTTCGAGATCGCCGCGGCGCCGAGGGTCGCCGCGGTGTTCTCGGATTCGGCCAGGTCCTTCGAGAATGCCTCGTCGGCCTCCACCAGCAGGATCTTGCAGGCCGGGCACGCGGCGGAGACCATGTCGAGGTCGAGGGCGATCTCGACTCCCCAGCCCTGGTCCTGCGGCAGCGGAGCCGCCTGGCCGTGCTGGTTCACCTTGCGGAAGCACCCGTTCGCCGTGGTGCAGGGCGGCAGCCCGTACGTCTGCCGGTACACGGCGAGGTCGGCCTCGGCGTTCGCCCCGTCCCCGGCGTCGACGATCGCGATCGTCGACGCGGCGCCGCCGGTCCTGGGTAACGCGTAGGCGGCCTGGAGATCCGCCGGGCCGTAGCCGGGCGGCGGTTCGGCCTTCGCCCGCACCCCGGTCAGCGGCCTGATGTCGGTGCGCACCTGGGCGTAGCAGCGGGCCCGGCCCGGCCGCTTCGCGCAGACGTCACGAACCTTCGCCGACGCCGCCGGCGCGGCCTTGGCAACGTCGCTGGCGCTCGCCGCGGTGACCGTTCCGGCGACCAGGGGGACGCTGACGATCGCGGCCAGCGCACCCGCGAGAAGCGCGGTTCGGGTCACCCGCCTCATTTCTTTCCTCCGAACGTGTAGGCCTTCTCGATGGTCTGGGTGATCGCGTTGCCGCCGGCGTCGGTGGCTGTCACGCGCAGGGTGGGCTGGGTGCCCGCGGCGCCTTCGTTGGCCCAGCGCGCGGTGTAGTGCCCCGCCGAGCCGGTCGTGGTGGCGTCCTTCCAGGTCTTTCCGCCGTCGAACGACACCGACACGAACGCGGACTTGATCGCCGCGTGCGATCCGAACCCGCCGTAGGTGAGGTGGCCGACGTCGACGGTCATCGTCTGGGTCGCCAGCGTGCTGGTGTTGCGCAGGTCGGACTTCAGGCCGTAGCGCAGCGTCAGCACGGGCAGGATCTGGCACTTGTCCGTCTGGGTGAAGCAGGGCTCGAAGGCGGGCAGCGCGGATCCCGGATCCGGCTTGGGGTCGTACTTGATCGTCAGCTCCGTGCGGCTCTTGGTGCTCTGGCTCTGGTGGGCCACCGCGGTCTTGTCCATCTCGTAGACCACGGAGTAGGTGCTCGCCGTCGCGGGGACGTGCTCGGCGAGCCCACCGAAGACGTCCTGCTGGTCGAGGAGTGTGACGCCGTCCCTGACGATGCTGAAGTGCGTCGTCGAACCGGACGGCGGGTACGGATCGTCCTCGTGGTCGGCCTGGCTGTCGGTCGCGCTGTCGAAGAGCACCCCGAGCATGCCGTCGTCGGACATACACGCGAAGCAGGCCCGGCCCCAGGCGGGCACGGTGAAGGTCCACTCGCGGTGGCCGGGCGGGTTGGGCCCGTGCGCCCAGTCCACGTCGGTGGTGACGCCCCGCGGGAACGCACGCGGCATCTGCATGAACATGAGCCCGTCGCCCGGGAGCCGGACCCCGAATCCCCACGCGCCCGCGCCGCCGGTGACGGTCACGTACTGCGTCAGCACACCCGGAAGCACCGGGCTGGGAACCTCCGCCCAGAAGATCGGCAGCGGATCGAGGTCGGCGGACGAGCCGTAGATGTCGAGCAGACCAGGCGCGGCGGGAGTGGCCGGATCGACACTCACGTGGTGCCGGACCGTGGCGAGGTCGGCCTTGCGCACGGTGTAGTGCTGGCTGGCGGGGATCCCCTGGGCCGTGGTGAAGCTGGCGTCGTACCGGTACGGGGCGCCAGGGGCCGTGCCCGCGCCGCCCCACTGGATCGCGAGCAGGGACGTGCCCGTCTTCGCCGCCTTCTGCGGTGACAGGTACACCGGCACCGCCGGGCCCTGGGCCTGCAGGAAGTCCACTCCACCGGTGGCGTCCCGGCGGATCAGCGTGACCGACAGGAAGTCGGCCTTGGCCGGGCGGGGCGTAGTGACGGACACGAGCGTGGTGGCGCGCGCGTCCAGCTTGACCTTCGTCGCCTTGGTGGCCTCGGGCACGGTGAAGTCGTTGACGACCACCTCGCGCTCCTCGGTGACGACCCCGGCGGTGTCGAACTCGGGGAAGATCGCGGCGGCGGCGTAGTGACCGGCTGGCGCCATGACCTTGCCGATCCCGCCAGGATCGGCGAGCACCCACGGGTCGAGCCGGTTCAGCGAGTCGGTGTTGAAGACCCGCACGATCACACCGGCCGGCGCCCCGGTCTTGCCGAACGCGTCGAATTCGAGCGGGTGCAGCGGCAACTTCAGGGCCGGTGCGGCCAGCTTCGTGGCTCCGCGCAGCGCGAGCTTGGCGGTTCCGGCGACCGGCGTCGTTCCGGCCGGGCGTCCGGCGGCTCTGTCGGCACCGATCCGCTGGCGCAGGGCGGTGCCGAACGCCGCCGCGGACGCCGTGGTGAAGTAGCCCCCGGCCGCCGAGGTGAGAGTCAGCCCGGGAATGGCCGGGGCGGCCTTGCCCGGCTGCCCGGCGAGGTCCACCGGGATCTGCTTGGCGTCCGCGCCGCCGTCCCGCGCCAGTGCGGTCACGTCGAACAGCGACGGATCGAGGCTGCGGCCCAGGTACGGGAGCGCCGAGGCGGGAACGACGTAGAGGTCCCCGGACGGGCCGCTGTAGGACTCGAACCGCTCGCGGGGATGCGCCGGGCGCATGACCGGGCGCGCGCCGTGGCCGCCGAGTACCACCTGGTCGCCGGTGACGAGCGTGACGGTGACTGGGCCGCCCGGCAGCGGTGTGAGGGTGGCGCGGGCCGGCGCGGCCCCGGCGGTCGCGGTGGTGCTGGCCAGCACGGCGGCGGTTGTCGCCGCGGCGGTGGCGGTGGCTAAGGCGACGGTCAGGATCCGTCTGAAGGGCGCTTCCGGGGCTTGCCGGGAGCGGTACTGCGAACGGGCGATCAAGCTGGTACCTCCGCACAGTCGAGGGCTGCCTGCCCGCGGTGCGGCGCTCGCCCGGTCGGGGCGGCGCCGCCGGAACCGTCAGGCAGGTCGCGGCCGAGTGTGCCGAGCAAATGTGTAGATCCTGTTGTTGCCAACAGGATCGTCACAATTTTTCCGGTAGCTCCCCCCGGACGTCAGGCGCGCGGGAGGGAGTCCAGGGCCAGCAGCTGGTCGATCTCGGCTGGTGGGAGCGGGCGGGCGAGGTGGAAGCCCTGGCCGAGCCGGTAGCCGATCGCGCGAAGGCGGTCCGCCTGGCGCTGGCTTTCGATGCCCTCGGCGACCGCGTCCAGGCCGAGTGCGTCGGCGATCGAGACCACCGCGGTCGCGATCGCCAGTTGCTGGTCGGCCCGCGATCCATCGCAGCTGTCGAGCACGAACGACTTGTCCAGCTTGAGGATGTGGACGGGGCAGGTGCGAATCAGCCCGAGCGAGGACTGTCCGGTCCCGAAGTCGTCGAGGGCGAGGTGGACCCCGGCGCTGTAGAGCGCGGCGAGGGTGTCCAGCGCCTGGCCGCCGGTGAGGACCGCGGTCTCGGTGACCTCCAAAACCAGGTGCCCCGGCTCGATCCCGGCGGATTCGATGGCCTCGGCGACCTCGTCCGCGAACCCGGGTTCCTGGAGCTGGCGGCCGGAGACGTTGACACCGATGGTCGACGGGGATCCGTCGCCGAACTTCTCCCGCCACAGCGCCTTCTGGCGGCAGGCCTCGTGCAGCACCCAGCGGCCGAGCGGCACGACGAGCCCCGTCCGCTCGGCGGTGGGGATGAAGTCGGACGGCGAGACGAGTCCCTGGGCGGGGTGCCGCCACCGGACGAGGGCCTCCATGCCGATGATCCGCCCGTCGGTGAGGCGGACCACGGGCTGATAGAGCACGTGCAGCTGGTTCCCGTCGAGCGCCTGCCGGAGCTGGGCGCCGAGGGTGGCGTGTTCGAGGATCCGCACGGCCATGCCCGGTACGTACCGGGCGTGGGCACCCTTGCCGCGCTCCTTGGCCGCGTACATCGCGATGTCGGCGTTGCGCAGCAGCGTCTCGGCGGTGTCTCCAGGCTGGGCGGTGGCGATCCCGATGCTGGCCCGCACGAGCAGTTCGTACCCGTCGATCTCGAACGGCTTGCCGAGGCTGACCAGGATCGCGTCGGCGATCTCGTCGGCGGCCGACTCGGGCACGCTGCGGACGAGCACCGCGAACTCGTCGCCGCCGAGGCGGGCCACGGTGTCGCCGGTGCGCACGCAGCCGCGGATCGGCCCGGCGACGGCGGCGAGCAGCCGGTCGCCGATGGTGTGGCCGAGGGTGTCGTTGACGCTCTTGAAGTCGTCGAGATCGATGAGAAAGACGGTCACGTCGCTGCCCGGACCGGCCGCGATGGCCTCGTCGAGCCGCTCGGCGAACAGCACCCGGTTGGCGAGCTGGGTCAGGCCGTCGTGGGTGGCCTGGTGGCGTAACCGGTCCTCCTGCTGCTGAAGCCGGGCGACGAGCCGGGCGTTGTCGGCCATCGCGACGACCTGGCGGACGACGACGAGCGCGGTGATGAGGATCGCTCCGCCGACGACCACGTACCGGCGGCGGTCCTCGGCCGGCCCGATCGTGGCCAGGATCAGCAGCGCGTCGGTGGCGACGACCGCGGTATAGGGCAGCAGGCTGACGTGCGGGCGGCGCTGGGCCCGCGGGCGGATCTCCCCGCCGGCCGCCCGGTGCTGGCGGATCGCCGCGAACACCGAGATCGTGCAGATCAGCGGCACGAACACCTGGGAGGGCACCCGCTGGGACTCGTTGGCGATCAGCGTGGTGGTGCCGGCGCTGACTCCGCCGACGAGCAGCCCGAGCCCGACCAGCCGCAGTGCGGTGGAGTCCACCGGATCGGATCCGGTGAGCACGATGTTCACCACCGCCGAGATCCCGGCCAGGCAGGCGACGCCGACGAGCACGGGCACGCCGACCAGGTCGGGGCTACCGAGGCTGAACAGCGGGCTGAACGCGACGTACCAGAGGAAGATCGCCGCGCCGAGAACCGCGATCGCGGAGTCCAGCCCGAGCCGGACGCGCTGGCCGATGGACTGGGTGGCCGTGGGGATCCGCAGCAGCGCCCACACCGCGTACACGACGGGGATCGCGAAGAACGGGGCGGCGACGAGCGGCACCCGGTGGACGTTGCGCGGATCGAGCAGCGCGGTCGCGGCCTGCACGACGGTGCCGACGCCCGAGAACGCGAGCACGAGCGCCATCTGCTTCCAGAAGCGGCCGGCGGCGGGGTGGACGTGGGGCGCGGCGGCCCGGCGTAAGGCCATGCTCCCGATCGCCAGCGCGAGCGAGGGCGGGATCCAGCTCAGCACCGGGGCCTGGGGCAGGTTCTGGTCCAGGCAGAACAGCACGGCGGAGATGCCGGTGAGCGCGATCGAGGCGGGCAGCAGCGTGGCCGGATCGGCGCCCCGCTGGCCGCTCCGACATGTCATCACCAATGCGCGCCCGCCACCTAGCTTCCGAACAGGCCTTCAGGCCCTGGCCCCCCATGTCCAAGGTGACCACCGTATCGCCTGTGGTGTGTGGATTCACGGGCTAACTGATCTTTTGGGCAACGATCCGGGCGGCCGACGAGTCCACATAGTCCACCCCATCGAAGTGCGGTAACTGCGACCGGCCAGGACCGGCAGTAATCACCGCACTTCCCGGAGGGCGTCCGGGAGGGGGCGTGCGGGAGGGTCTTGCGGGAGGGCTTAGGCGCCGGCCGGGATCTTGCCGGCGTCCTGGGCGAGCAGGATGTCCGCGACGGACTGGTCGGTGACGAGGCTGGTCGCGTACCGCCCGCAGATCACGGCCCGGATCGCGGCCGCCTTCTCCGGACCCCCGGCGACGGCGACGACCTCGGAGATGCTCCGAAGCTGCTCGCCGGTGATCGAGATGACCCGCTGGGCGAGCGGGGTGGCGAGTTCCTGCCCCTCGTGGTCGATGAACGTGCCGCAGACCTCGGCGAGCACCCCGTCGTGTTCCAGGCGTGCCCGTTCCGGATCGCTGAGCGCGTCCCTGACCTGCGAGTTCGGCGGATCCCACGAGCCGATCGCGACGATGGCCTTGGTGATCTCGTCGTGGTGGCGGATCGCCTCGGCGACCTGGGGCTGCTGCCGGAGCCCGGCGGCGGTGGCCGCGTCGGGGACGATCAGCGGGGCGTAGATCGGGTAGACCAGGCCGCCGGACACCGCGCCGATCCGCCGGACCAGTTCCACGGAGCTCTCGTCGACGGTCATCCCGGTGAGCGCCCCGGAGAGCTGGACGACGGTGCAGCGGGCGAGGTCGGTGAGCGCGCTGCTGATGGCGTTGATCGTGCGTCCCCAGCCCACGCCGAGTACGTCGTCGTCGGCCACCAGTTCGCTGAGCAGGTCGGCGGCGACCCGGCCGAGGTGGGCGCGCAGGGAGGACTCTGGCTCGGCGGGCGTGCTGATCACCACGGCGTAGTGCAGGTCGAAAGCGGCGCGCAGGGCCTCGGATCGCTCGATGTCGATCTCGGCCGGCGTGGTGATCTCGATCCGGACCAGTCCGCTGGCTCGGGCGTCGTCGAGGATCCGCGCGACCTTGAACCGGCTCAGGCCGAATTCGTCGGCGATTTCGATCTTGGAACGCCCGTCCAGGTAGAACCGCCGGGCGACGGCTGCCGCTTGGAGTAACTCCGCGGGGCCCAGCCGCGCGCCCTTGGTGGCGCGAACCACGCCCGCCCCCTTCGCCAAGGTCACAGATGAGCTAACTGCCGCTCATCCTTGCACGCTCGCTCTTGACGACGGAAGGACCGCGTTATTGACTGAACGCGGATGTGAGGAGTGATGCTCATATGAGCACGCACCCGGATTTCACCGAGGCGGTCGACGCCGGACGTGAACTTCTCGGCCTCGAAGCCGCCGCTGTCAGCGCGGTCCGCCTGGACGAGACCTTCCACCGCGCCGTCGATCTGGTCCTGTCGGCCCCTGGCCGCGTCCTCGTCGCGGGCGTCGGCACCTCGGGCCCGATCGCACAGCGGCTCGCCCACCTGCTGTCCGCGAGCGGCACCCCCGCCCTCTGCCTGCACCCCGCCGACGCGCTGCACGGCGGCCTCGGCGCAGTGATCCACGGTGACGTCGTCGTGACCGTCTCCAAGGGAGGCAGGTCCGCCGAGCTGAACGAGTTCGCCGCCCGGTGCAAGGAACGCGGTGCCCGCCTGCTGGTGCTCACCGGCGCACCCGAGTCCCCTCTCGCCGCATTAGCGGACGTCGCCGTGACGCTGCCGGAAACCCCCGGTGCGGATCCGGGTGGAGTGATCGCGATGGGTTCCAGCCTCGCGGCCGCGGCCTGGGGCGACGCCTTCGCGTGGGTCCTCATGCGACTGCGTGGCTACAGCTGGGAGAGCGTGCTGCACGCCCACCCGGCCGGCGCCGTGGGGCACCTCACCGCGGCGGACATCGCCCGGACGGAGGTGTCCTGAGATGCCCGTTGTCGCCGGAGTCGACTCCTCGACGCAGTCCTGCACGGTGGTGCTGCGGGACGCGGACGACGGCCGCCTGCTCGGCGGCGCGTCCGCGAAACACCCGCCCACCACGCCGCCGGTCAGCGAACAGGACCCGGCGGCGTGGTGGTCCGCGCTCGCGTCCGCCACCGCACAGCTCGGCACCGGCGAGGCCGCCGGGGACCTCCGGATCGGCGAGGCCGCCGCGATCAGCGTCGGTGCCCAGGCCCACGGACTGGTCCCGCTGGACGCCGCCGGCGAGGTGATCCGGCCCGCCAAGCTGTGGAACGACACGACTTCGGCACCCGAGGCGCGCGAGCTGGTGGCCCTGCTCGGTCCCGCCGACTGGGCGCGGCGCACGGGCAGCGTCCCGGTGAGCGCGTTCACCGTCACCAAGCTGCTGTGGCTGGCCCGGCACGAGCCGGACAACTTCGCCCGGCTTGCCCAGGTGCTGCTCCCGCACGACTGGCTCACCCGCGAGCTGTGTGGACTGTCCGTGACGGACCGCAGCGGCGCGTCCGGTACCTGCTACTTCTCCCCCGCCGATTCCGCGTGGGAGCCCAGCGTGCTCGCGCTGATCGACGACCAGGCGGACTGGCTGCCGCGCCTGCCCGCGATCCGCGGACCCGAGGAACGGGCCGGCGAGGTCACCGCGCCGGCCGCCGCCGCGATCGGGATCCGGGCCGGGGCAGTGGTGGGTCCGGGGACCGGCGACAACATGGGCGCGGCGCTCGGCCTCGGTCTCGAACCGGGGGACGTCGTGATCTCGCTCGGCACGTCCGGAACGGTGTACGCGGTCCACTCACGCCCCACGGCCGACGAGACCGGGGCGGTCTGCGGGAACGCCGACGCGGCGGGCGGCTACCTCCCGCTGGTCTGCACACTCAACGCCACCAAGGTGACCGACGCCGTCGCCCGGCTGCTCGGCGCCTCGCACGCCGAGATGGCCACGCTGGCCCTGGCCGCTCCCGGCGACGGACGGCGCCCCGTGCTCGCCGCGTTCTTCGACGGCGAGCGGACCCCCAACCGCCCCGGCGCCTCGGGGATCCTCGCGGGCCTGCGCTCGGACGTCACCCGCGAGCAGGTGGCGCGGGCCGCGTTCGAGGGAGTGCTCGGCGGGCTGGTCGCGGGCATGGACGCGCTGACCAGGCTCGGCGTCGACACCTCCGGGCGGCTCATCCTCACCGGCGGCGGCGCGCGCTCGGCCGCGTACCGCCAGCTCACGGCGGATCTCACCGGCCGCCCCGTGTACACCGTCGCGCTCGGCGAGTCCGTGGCCGCCGGGGCCGCGATCCAGGCCGCCGCCGTACTGCACAGCACCCCCGTCACCGATCTGGTGAAGGCATGGGCCCCCGGCGCCACCGTCGTCGCGGAACCCCGGCCCGGCCAGGACGCCGAGTCGTTCCTCGACCGTTACCGCCGCCTCGCGGCCAGCACCGAACTGGACGAAAACCCCGACGAATGAGCAGGCCGAGCACCTCGGCCAAGGAGGCGCCCCATGCGCGCGGCAGTGATCGACAAGCCGAACGAGATCCATGTCGGCATCGTGCCGGATCCCGAGCCCAGGCCCGGCGAAGTCGTGGTGCAGGTCGGCGCGTGCGGAATCTGCGGATCCGACCTCAACATCGCGGCAGGCCTGTTCCCGCCCACCCCGTTCCCGATCGTCCCGGGCCACGAGTTCGCGGGCCAGATCGTGGCGCTCGGCGCCGAGGTGGACTGGCTGTCGGTGGGCGAGCGGGTGGCTGTCGATCCGTCGCTCTACTGCGGGCACTGCGAGTGGTGCCGGATCGGCAGAGGCAACCTGTGCGACAACTGGGGCGCGATCGGCGACACCGTCGACGGCGCCTGCGCCGAGTACGTCTCGGTACCGGCGGTGAACTGCTACCGCCTCCCTGATCACCTCACCTACCAGCAGGGGGCGCTCGTCGAGCCGCTCTCGTGCGCGGTGCACGCACTGGACATCCTGCGTCCACGCGTCGCCGAGCGGGCGCTGGTGGTGGGGGCGGGCACGATGGGCCTGCTCACGGCACAGCTCATCGCGCTCAGCGGTACGGCCTCGGTCACCGTGGTCGACCGCAACTCCAGCCGCCTGCCGCTGGCCGCCGAACTCGGCGCGCACGTGGTGGACACGGACCTGGCGGGCGCCATCGCCCAGTCCGGCGGCTACGACATGGTGGTCGACGCGTCCGGAGCCCCGGGGGCGATGCAGGCCGCGATGGACGGGGTGCGCAAGGGCGGCCGGTTCATGGTCGTCGGCGTGGCACCGCCGGAGGCCACTCTCTCGGTCTCCCCGTTCCGGATCTACAACCAGGAGCTGACGATCCTCGGCTCCATGGCGGTGCTCAACAGCTACTCCAGGGCGCTCGAACTCCTGGCCGAGGGAACGGTGTACGCCGATCCGCTGCTCACGCATTCGGTCTCGATCGACGGCTACCCGGACGCACTGGAAACGGTGCGGCGCGGCGAAGGCGTGAAGGTGCAGATCGTGCCTGACGCCCGAGACCGGCCCGAATCACCCTCCTGATCGCGGCTTCCCCGCGAGGTAATCCCCCGTCCGATTCGGACAATCGGCTTCAGCCGATTCGGACAACGAAGTTCGGAGGCATCCATGGCTTTCCATTCACGACCGGGACGAGCCGCCGTCGGCCTCGCGTTCGTCGCGCTCTCCGCCCTGGTGGCGGCGGGCTGCAGCGGCGCCGGCGGAGGCAGCAGCAGCGGCGACAGTAAGTCGGTCAACGTCCTCATGGTGAACAACCCGCAGATGGTGGACCTACAGAAGCTCACCGCGGACAACTTCACCAAGGACACCGGCATCAAGGTGAACTACACCGTGCTGCCCGAGAACGAGGTCCGGGACAAGATCAGCCAGGAGTTCTCCAGCCAGGCTGGCCAGTACGACGTCGCCACGATCAGCAACTACGAGGTGCCGTTCTACGCGAAGAACAACTGGCTCGCGCCGCTGGACAGCTACATCTCCAAGGACACCGCGTTCGACCAGGCCGACGTCCTCGCGCCGATGACGACGGCGCTGTCGGCGAGCGGCAAGGAGTATGCCGAGCCGTTCTACGGCGAGTCCTCGTTCCTCATGTACCGCAAGGACATCCTGGCGTCCAAGGGCATCACCGTCCCGGACAAGCCGACCTGGGCTCAGGTCGCGGGCTGGGCGGCGAAGGTCGACGGCGCGAAGCCCGGCATGAAGGGCATCTGCCTGCGCGGACTGCCCGGCTGGGGCGAGGTCATGGCCCCGCTCGACACGGTGGTCAACACCTTCGGCGGCACCTGGTTCGACAAGGACTGGAACGCCAAGCTCAGCGCGCCGGAATTCAAGGACGCCACGAAGTTCTACGTCGACCTGGTCCAGAAGCACGGTGAGTCCGGCGCACCGCAGTCCGGTTTCGCCGAGTGCCTGAACAACATGACGCAGAGCAAGACCGCCATGTGGTATGACGCCACCTCGGCGGCCGGATCGCTCGACGCACCCGACTCCCCCGTCAAGGGCAAGATCGGCTACGCGCTGGCGCCCGTGAACAAGACGGCGGCCTCCGGCTGGCTCTACACCTGGGCGTTCGCGGTCCAGAAGGCCAGCAAGCGGCAGGACAACGCGTGGAAGTTCATCTCGTGGGCGTCCAGCAAGAAGTACGAGGAACTGGTCGGCAGCAAGCTCGGATGGGCCCGGGTGCCGGCCGGCAAGAGGTCCTCGACCTACGAGAACCCGGCGTACCAGAAGGCGGCCGCCGCGTTCTACAAGCCGACGGAAGAAGCGATCAAGTCGGCCGATCCGGCGAACCCAGGCCTGCAGCCACGTCCGGCGCCGGGGATCCAGTTCGTCGGTATCCCCGAGTTCACCGACATCGGGACCCAGGTGTCGCAGCTGATCAGCTCGGCGATCGCGAACAAGACCTCGGTCGATTCAGCGCTCGACAAGGGTCAGCAGATCGCCGCGAAGGTGGGCGACAAGTACAAGAAGAAGTAAGCCGCCGCCCCGGGTGTCCCCGCCAGCCTCCCGGCGGGGACACCCCCTTCCCGGCGCCACCCTGGTAAGAGCGGGCGCTCTTAGGACGGAGAAGGTTTTATGACCAGGCCTGATCTCACGCACGACCGGCCTTCCCGGGCACCCGCGGAGGCGACTGGGGGCACCCCCATAGTCAACAAACCGCCGCGCTCCGCGGCGTGGGTCACCCGGGCGCCTCTGCTGCCGGCGCTGGTGTTCCTGGTGATCATCACCCAGCTGCCGTTCGTGGCCACGCTGATCATCTCGTTCCTGAGGTGGAACTCCCTGTTCCCGGATCAGCGCGGATTCACCGGCATCGACAACTACGTCACCGCGTTCACCGACGACCAGTTGCGGGCCTCGATCGTCACCACGATCGTCCTGACCGCCAGCGTCGTCATCGTCAGCCTGTTCCTCGGGCTGCTGCTCGCGCTGATGCTCGACCGCAAGTTCGCCGGCCGTGGACTGGCCCGGACCCTGCTCATCGCCCCGTTCCTCATCGTCCCGGTCGCGGCGGCGCTGCTGTGGAAGCACGCGCTGTTCAACCCCGAGTACGGCCTGCTCAACGGCGGACTGAACTGGATCTACAGCCTGTTCGGCGGCACCGCACCCCAACCGGACTGGATCTCGAACTCGCCCCGGATCGCCGTCGAGGCCGCCCTGATCTGGCAGTGGACCCCGTTCATGATGCTGATCCTGCTGGCCGGTCTCACGAGCCGCCCACTGGACGTCATCGAGGCGGCCAAGGTGGACGGCGCCAGCAGCTGGCAGGTGTTCCGGTTCATGACGCTGCCGCACCTGCGCCAGTACCTCGAACTGGGCGCACTGCTCGGCTCGATCTACGTCGTGCAGAACTTCGACGCGGTGTTCACGATCACGTCCGGCGGGCTCGGCACCGCGAACCTGCCGTACACCATCTACCAGACCTTCTACCAGGCGCACGACTACGGCCTGGCGTCCGCGGCCGGCGTCATCGTGGTGATCGGCTCGATCGCCCTCGCCACATTCGCGCTGCGGGTGGTCTCGTCCCTGTTCCGTGAGGAGGTCTGATGGCTACCGTCACCGTCCCGCCGATCCCGGCGCCGACCGCGATCAAGCCGAAGAAGCAGCGCGAGGGCGGCAGCCGGGCGGCTGGGGCCGCGTACGCGATCGGAGCCTGGATCGTCGCGCTCGTGTTCTTCATGCCGATCGCCTGGATGGTCCTGACGTCGCTGCACAGTGAGCCCGACGCGGCGACCAACCCGCCGAACATCTTCAGCCCGCTCACCACGGCCGGGTACCGGGAGTTCTTCGGGGCGTCCAGCGGCGCGAGCCCGTTCCCGCCGCTGATCAACTCGGCGACGGCGAGCATCGTCTCGACGATCCTGGTGCTGCTGCTGGCGATCCC
>JAOPVE010000385.1 GCA_025963185.1 Actinomycetes bacterium | reverse complement strand
GGTAACTCCGACCGGCCCTGACCGGCACCAGTTACCGCACTTCCCGGCGGGGGCTTTGGCGGTGTGTGCCGCCGGGGCGCGCCGTTGGCGAAGTGCGGTAACTCCGACCGGTCCTGACCGGCAGCGGTTACCGCACTTCGGGAGGAACTGATCCGCGCGGTGTGGTTGATGCGGTCCGGTGGGCTCGCCGGCCTGTGGGTGGGTGGCGAGCCCACCGGCGGTTGCCCTGGGTTTCGCGGATCGGTCCGTACCCGGAGGTGGGTGTCGTCGTGACAGGCACCGCCATGCGGATCTCGGAGCGCGCCGGGCGCGCGTTCGGCGTGGGGGCTGTGGGCCTTGCAGGATGTTGTCCGGGCGCGCCAGATGGCGAGCGTCCGGTAGCGAACGGATCGCGCGTCGCGCGTGCATGCTCGGAGCCGCCGCTTTGCGCCGCGCCCGACCCGTGCCCGATCTGCGGGTCTGTGGCTGTGGCGTGAGTTGGTGATGGGCGGCGATTCGGAAGGGTGTGCCGCTACGGCGTCCTGACCGGCCGAGGAGCAGACACTTCCGGGGATCCCGGGGGAAGTACGTGCGGGAAGGCTCGGTACGCGGTCGCGGTGATCCGCGAGATCGTCAACGTGGTGCTGCTCAAGCGCTCACCGGATCGCGGAGCGGCGGCCGCTGATCGGCCGGGATGCGGCTCAGTCGGTGCGCTCGAAGCCGATCGAGAAGGCGGCCTCGAGGTCGTGCTGGGAGTACGCACGGAAGGCGATGTGGGTCTCGGTGTCCAGAACGCCGTCGACCTTGCTGATGCCTCCGGCGATCACTTCGGCCACGTCCTCGAACTGGCGGACCCGCACTATCGCGATCAGATCGACGTGTCCGGCGACCGAGTACACCTCGCTGACGCCGGGCAGGTCGGCGATAGCCTGCGCCACCTCAGGGATCGAATCGGTCGAGCAGCTGATCATGACGATCGAGGTGATCACGTCGTCGGCTCCCTCGTGGAATGCGTCACCGGACGGCCCAAAGCCGCCGAACGGACTGTGGGGCCATGCTAGCCATGCCCAGCAGCGCGCGACCCGATCGCCGGGGATGACATCCGGACGAGCATCGAGCGCGCTGCACCCGATCCATCGCTCGGCGAGCCGCCGCGGATCTCTAGCCCGGCGTCGGTGCGTGATGCCAGCGCTGCGATGGCGTGATCTTGACGGATTCCATGGGCCATCCCGCCACGTCCCCGCCCGGCATCGTGGCCCCGGCGCGCTCGTGCGGCAGGGGCCCGGGCGCCCTATTCGCCTGCCTGCATGCCGTGCCGCGGCAGGTGGATGCCCGGTAATGCGGCGAGCGGCGCCGGGACGGTGATGTCGCGGCCGACCCTGATGACCTCGACCAGGTCTTCGTCGGGGCCGACGTAGCCGCCGGGCCACACCACGCTGCGGGTGAGCCGCCCCTCGACGACCGCTCCGGCGCCGACCGCGCTGCCGCCGCCAGTCGCATGGAGATTCGCGAGCAAATAGTCGGACGGGCTGCCGCAGTCGACGAAGAAACCCTCGAACGGCGCCACTTCCAGCGTCGATTCCGCCCAGGCATGCCGCCAGACGACCTCGTACAGGCCGCCGGGCACCGGCTCGAGCGACTCGGCGACCGGGGCCGGCAGGAGCGACATGCCCGCGAAGCGCCAGTGATCGAAGTCGGAGCGGAGCGGATCCGAGACGGCCAGCAACCGGGGCTGCTCGGCTCCCCAGTCTTCGGTGAGGACGATCTCGGCGTCGGCCAGGTATGCGTCTGCGTTGCAGACGAGGACGTCCCGGCCGTCGATCCAGTCGCGGAGCGCACCGATGGCTCCCGCGGTACCGAGGGCCTCGGGCTGCTCGACCGAGATGTGCGCTCGGTGCCCGACTGCCTGGACGACCTGGTCAGCATGGTGGTGCGCATTGACGGCAACCATCTCGGAACTCGCGAATCCGAGCGAGGCGAGCCTGTCGAGGGTGCGGTCGAGGAGCGTGCGCCGGCCGATCGGACAAAGGGCCTTGGGGCGCAGGTCCGTGAGCGGGGCCAGGCGTGTACCTGCCCCCGCGGCTAGTACGACCGCACAGAGGTCGGCCTCCCGCGTCATGGCATCCTCCCGACCGGATCGTCGGGCCCGTGCCCGTTGGTGCCAAGCCCGTACTCGGCGAGCAGCCGTGCGGTCGGCGAGGTCAACCGGGGGAGTGCGTCGTCGGCGTACCAGGCGGCCTCGGCGACCTCGACCGGATCGAGCACGAGGGCGGGATCGCCCTCCCCGAGTTCGAGCGTGAAGACGATGTCGACCTGCTGCGACGGGGTGCTGACCCGGGCGTTGGGCTGGGCGGGCCGCAGCGCGGTAGGGAAGACCCTGATGCCGGTCTCCTCGGATAGCTCGCGCGCGGCCGCCTGCGCGGGGGTCTCGTGCCGCTCCAGCAGACCGCCGGGCAGCGACCAGCCGACAGCGGACGGCTGCCGAAGGAGCAGGAGCGCACCCTGCGGATCCCTGACGAGGACGACAGCCCCCAGCGTGTAGTTGGGAGTGAGTGACCGCACGAGGCCCCGCCTGACGGCAGCGGGCAGCCACCGGAACACCCGGTAGGCCGTACTACGCAGTGCCTGCGCGCGAGAGGTCATGACCGCACAGATTATGCCGTTGCCCGGGCCGGCCTGTGGGTGGGTTTGAGAGCCCGGCGATCGTCGAATGGGCGCGCCGCCGATCGACCCGAGTCGATGCGGTCGAGAACCTCGCGCCATCGCCCCGCTCCACGGGCCGGGGAGGACCACTGCCCGTCGACGTAGACCATGCGAGTGTTGCGCCGTTCGAGCCAGGCGAGGATGCGCTCGGTCTCCTCCGCGGTCGAGGCCGGAAGCGGCCCAAATCCGGGCAGGACTGTCTCCGACGTGGCGATCAGCGCGTCGATGTAGGGCATCGGGTGCGCCCCGGGCGGGGATGCGCCCGCCGCTACGAGCCGGCCGTGCCGGATCACGGAGACCTCCCAGCCACCAGCGGAGTGGCGGTGTGCGGCGACGATCTGCCGGACCCCGGTGAGTGCGCGGAGCCGCTGCATCCGGACCGTCGCCCGGAGGAACGCCGAGAGCCGGTCCCTCGCCAGGGTCGCCTCCTCGTAGCGCTGGGCATCGGCAAGCGAGCGAATACGGGCCATCAGCGGCTCCAGGACCGCGCCCGGATCGGCATCGACTGCGCTCGCAAACGCCGCCGCGTGCCGTCCGTACTGCTCGGCTGATTCGGCGTGCTGGCACGGCGCCCCACACCGCCCCAGTTCGGCAAGGACGCACGCGGGGCTGGTGCGGCGCACCGACAGCCGGGAGGTGCACTGGCGCAGCGGCAGCGCCTCGTGGATCGCCGTCAGTGCGGCCTCGGCCGAGCGCCGGCTGCTGAACGGACCCAGATAGGCGCTGTCCTCGGCCCGCAGCGCCCGGACCAGCGAGAGCCGTGGATAGGCCTCGGACGTGAGCTTCAGCCACAGGGTGCGCTCGGGGTACTTCGAGCGCCGGTTGTAGGGGGGCTTGTGCGCGGCGATCAGCCGCAACTCGCGGACCTCGGCCTCCAGGGAGTGCGCGCAGACGACGGCCTCGACCCGCTCGGCCGCCGCGATCATCTCGGCCATGCGGCTGCGGTTCTCCGACGAGACGAAGTACTGCCGCACCCGGGTGCGGACGTCCTTGCTCGTGCCGACGTAGAGCGGCCTCTCCCTGGCGTCCCGGAAGACGTACACGCCGGGCGCGGACGGGAGGTCTTCCGCGAGGTGGCGCTTGCGGCGCTGCGCCTCGGACACCTGCCTGGTGAACGCCTCCAGTTCCTCGAAGGTCTGGACCCCCAGGTTGCCCACCCGGGCGATCAGCCCATGGAGGACGTCGACGGTCGCCTTGGCGTCGGCCAGAGCCCGGTGGGTTGGCTTCGTCGTGGTGCGAAAGAGCCGGGCCAGCGTTGCGAGCTTGCAGTTCGGCGCCTCGTCGCGGGTCAGCACCCGGCGTGCCAGCACCGCGGTGTCCAGCTTGCGGTGCGCTGGCCACGCCATCTCGTGACGCTCGCAGGCCATCCGCAAGAAGCCCAGGTCGAAGGGTGCATTGTGCGCCACCAGCACCGCGCCGCGAGCGAACTCCAGGAACGAGGGCAGGACCTCCTGAATCAGCGGTGCGGGCGCGACCATCACGTCGGTGATGCCCGTCAGCACCATCACGAACGGCGGGATCCCGACGCCCGGATTCACCAGCGTCTGGAACTCCCCGAGGACCTCGCCACCACGGACCTTGACCGCGCCGATCTCCGTGATGCCGTCGACCGCCGCCGAACCACCAGTCGTCTCCAGGTCGACCACCACAAAGGTGACATCCCGTAGCTGCTCGCCCAGCGCGTCGAACGAGGTCTGGACGTACCGCCGCGGAGCCGCCGGCCGGGCCATGGCAAGGGGCGGCTCGGCGGCCCGCACGGCGTCGGGCCGTGCGGGAACCGGGACGGACGGCTCTGCCGTGGACGGTGGCATGGGAGGCACCGTAGGTGCGGCCCCCGACAAAACGACGCAACAGGGCGAGCCCAGGCCCGTGATCAGCACTCCCGCGATGGGGAATGGGACACTGGCCACATGTGCACCCGCATGCTGCCTGCGAGCCGTGACGTCGGTGGTCACGTGCCGCGCTGTGCTGCAGCGACGCGCGAGGCGGAGAGCCGCCGGGGATCGCACGACCTGCACTGGCGCGACTCGTCGCGGACCTGGCGGGCGGCACGATGAGCGAGGCGCATGCGGAGTTCGAGCCGAGGCGGGACAACGACCTCGCTCCAGGCAATGCGGACGCACTTGGCCAGGAGTCAGGGCCTGGCCCGGGTGCAGTCCCGAGCGACCAGGCAAGGCCCAGCGACCCGGCCGAAACCAGCGACCCGGCGGGCGACGCGACCGTGCCGGGCGCGACGCCCAACCCGGGCGGGACCTCGGCGCCGAGCGGCACAGCGGACACCGCTGGCCGAGCAGCGGAGAGCAGCGCGGGAGCGGGCGAACCGGCCAACACTGCCCAGAGAGCGGGCAAGGAGTCCGCGGCGGTCACCGCGAGACGGCCAGCCGTGCCGCCGCCGCCACCGGAGCCGGTGCTGCCCGACGGCGTCCGCCAGCGCGTGATCGCGCTCGTCGCCGAGGTGCTGCCGAGCCTGGGGGTCGAGGAGGTGCCGCAGCAGCTGCGGCCGTTCGCGCGCTTCACGCCGATGCGGCGGGCCCGGCTCGGCGGCCCCCAGATTGCGAGCCAGCTCGCGACGGATCCGCTGTTCCGGCAGCGGGCGGCGGTGCGGGTCATCGAGACCTCCGGATCGCTCGGGGCTGCGGTCGCCGAGGGCACGCCGCCGCCAGGTTCGGATCCGCTGCACGTGGCGGCGCTGGCGTACCTCGCGCGCCCGGTGCACTGGACGGAACTGGTCGCCGCGGCCTCCACGACCGTCGAGGACTCGGCGGTGCAGGTCGAGCTGCGGGCACGTAGCCGCGAGGTCGAGCGACTTTCGGACCAGCTCGACCGGCTGCGGGCGAGTTCGCGGATCGACCTCGACAAGGCGCGCACCGAGCTGACGGCGGCCAGGGCCGAGGCGGACGAGCTGCGGGCCAGGATGCGAGACCTGACGAAGGCGCTGCGCACCGCGGAACAAGAGGCGAAGCGCCACCAGGACACGCTCTCGACCGAGCGCGGCCGGGCGGCGGCAACATCGGCGGCACAGGATTCGGAGCTGCGGCGGCTGCGCACCAGGCTCGCCGACGCCGAGTCGGAGCTGGACACCTCCCGGCAGGCGACCAGGGAGGGCCGGACCGTGGACGAGACGCGGCTGTGGCTGCTGCTGGAGACGATCGGCCAGGCCGCGGTCGGACTCCGCCGCGAGCTCGCGCTGAACCCGGCGAGCCAGCTTCCGGCGGACTTCGTCGCCGCGGCCACCGCGGAGCCGGCCGGCCAGGAAACGCGGCAGACCTGGGCGGCTGACGGCCCGGCGAGGCTCGACCAGCTACTCACGTTGCCCAAGGCGCACCTCGTGGTGGACGGCTACAACGTCACGAAGACCGGTTACCCGGAGGCTTCGCTCGAGCAGCAGCGGACCCGGCTGATCAACGGTCTGGGCGGTCTCGCTGCCCAGGTAGGCGCCGAGGTAACCGTGGTGTTCGACGGCGCGGAGCGGCTTCCGGTCGCACCGGCGGCGCCGCGCGGGGTGCGGGTGCTCTTCAGCCGCCGGGGACAGACCGCGGACGAGCTGATCCGCAGGCTGGTTCGGGCTGAGCCGCCGGGCAGGCCGGTGATCGTCATCTCCTCTGACCGGGAGGTGGCAGACGGCGTGCGGCGTGCGGGGGCCTACCCCGTGACGTCGGCGGTCTTCCTGCAGCGCCTCGGCCGGGGCTGATCGAGGCCGGTCAGCTCGCACGAGCCACCAGCTCGGCGGATCGCGGCGAGCAGACGGCGACAGCCGCCGTCACCCGCTGAGCGGCCATCGCTACCCGCGGCGGAACACCGGCGTCGCCGTAGTGACGCGCGCACGCGGCGCCCGCGTCGGCGGCGGCCGCGAGCAGTTCGGTGCGCCAGACGGGCTCGATGGGGGCCGCGCCGCTCTCGTCGAGCACGTCGGCGACCATCAGCACCTTCGTCAGCCGCGCGATCGGAGGGCACATTGCCTGCCACGGCGGCGAGCCGGGACCCGGGTTCCACAGCACGATGGCGTGCAGCAGCTCGGCGGCGCGGCGGTGCAGGACGGTCCAGGTGTCGGTCATGTGTTCGAACATATGTTCGAATTGGACGACGGTCAAGGGGGTCCGCCGATGGGATTCGTCCTGATCTGAGGGCGGCGAAAATGTGTCGTACCCCGTGCCTAGCGTCCGCAGTGACCTTCGCCGGCAACTGCCGGCACGACGTTGCGGAGGGTGAACATGCTGATCGACTGCGACACCTGTGTGGTGCGAGGCCCGGCGTGCGGCGACTGCGTGATCAGCGTGATGCTCGGTGCGCCGCCGACCGGGGTAAACCTCGACGAGACCGAGCGGCGGGCGCTCGATGCGCTGGCCGGGGCCGGTATGGTCCCGCAGCTGCGACTGGTGAGCCCCCGGGGCGAGGCTGCGCCCGGCGGGATCCGGCCGGGCCGTGCGCGCCGCGCCGGGTGAACGCGAAACAGGGGGTTTACAGGGTGTTGGCAAAGTTTCTCTCGGTGATCTTGCCTCCGGTAGCCGAAGCCCCCTAGCCTGGGCGCCGGTCCTCGGATGGCCAGAATCTGTGGCTGGCATCTGAGTGTCCACTACAGACTCGGCGCGGGCGCTCGCCACCGCCGAGCCGCGATCAGGGTGCACCCGCGGGCTGCGTCCGGCGCCGCCGCTCGTCGGGCTGTGCTGCCGCCGCGCGGCCGGCGGAAAACGGGCAGAAGGAGCAGGAACCTCGTGAAGCTCGGACGTGCCACGGCCTCCCCGGCGGCTGCGGCAACCCGGCACGGCTGGTCCGCCAGCCGGATCACCGGTCTCGCCGTCGCCGCCGCTCTCGCCGTCGCGCTGCTTCCCGCGGCGGGTGCGCAGGCCGATCCGACGCCGGAGCAGGCGCAGAAGAACGTCGCGGACCTGAACAAGCAGATGGAAGTCACGACGGAGCAGTACAACGACGCGCGGGCCAGCCTCGCCGCCAGTCAGGCGCGCGTGACGGCGCTCGAGCCGAGGGCCAAGGCGATGCGCGCCCAGCTCTCGACCTACCAGGCCCGGCTCGGCCAGCTCGCGGCGAGCGCGTACTACGGCGGCCAGCAGGACGTGTACAGCTCGATCCTGGTCGACGGGTCACCACAGGACGCGATCGCCCGTGCGTCCTATCTCGACGCGCTGAGCGCCCGGCAGCAGGCCGATCTTGACGGGCTGCTGGCCGCCAAGAAGACCTTCGACGACGCCAAGGCCAAGGTCGACCAGGAACTGCTCGCGCAGGCGAAGGCCGAGAAGACGCTGCGCGACAAGCGCAATGCCATCAACACCGACCTGGCCAAATGGCAGACCCTGGCAGCGCAGGCGGGCGCCACCGGCGGCGGCACGGGCACCGGTACCCGGTTCACGCCCTCCGGTCACTGCGTGGTCACCAGCTACACCGGCCCGGCCTCGGGCGGTGCGGGCGCCGCGCTGCGGTTCGCGTTCGCGCAGCAATGCAAGATGTACGAATGGGGCGCCGCCGGCCCGATGACGTACGACTGCTCCGGCCTGACCATGCGGGCCTGGGGACAGGCCGGGGTCTCGATGCCGCACACCGCGCGCGGGCAGTTCGCGATGTTCCCGAAGGTCTCGCTGTCGGCCCTTCGCCCTGGTGACCTGGTGATGTACGGGGTGCCGACGATCCACCACGTCGCCATGTACGTCGGGAACGGCATGATCATCGACGCGTCGACCTACGGAAGGCCCGTCGCGGTCCGCGCGATGCGGTACGGCGACCCCATCGCCGGGGCGGTGCGTCCGTCCTGAGTGAGCCGCCCGCCGGCCGTCCCGACAGCCCCGCCGCGGCGGCTGGGCTGACGCGCGGCCGGGCCTGGGTGGTCGGGATCGCCTGCGTGCTGATCGCGGCGGAGATCGCGCTCGCCGCTGGGGTGCTTCATGGCCGTCGCGGCGATCCGGATCGGGCGCCAGTGGGAGTCGTGCGCGCTCCCGATGCGGCCGGAGTCGCCGAGATCCGGGGGATACTCGGGCGGCGAGCGGCGGCATTACTCCGGCGCGATCGGTCCGGGTTCCTGAGCTCGGTCGACCCTCGCGTGACAGGGTTCCGGGCCCGGCAGGAGCGGATCTTCACCAACCTCGCCAGCGTCCCCCTCGCCACCTGGTCCTATGCGCTGGTGGGCGAGGGCGCGCCGAGCGCGCCGCGGGCGACCGCCTCGCCGCCAGGCCCGGCC
>JAOPVE010000363.1 GCA_025963185.1 Actinomycetes bacterium | reverse complement strand
CCACCCCCCGCACCACGCCGCCGGCCGGCCAGTCCGGCGCGGCGCCGGTCCCCGTTCCGGCGGCGCCAGTTCCCGACGCCACGGCGCCCGGCCGCAACCGCACGAGCGGAACCCAGGTCGACTCCCTGTTCGCGGACTCCACGGTCGGCTGCCCGGCCGCCTGGAACGGCACGGCGACCACGTACGTGCGGGGCGCGCAGGCGAGCGCGGTGACCGTCCTGTGGGGCGACGCGCCCGGGTCGCTCACTCACACCGTCCGGTCCGCCCAGGTCAACGACGTGACCTACCAGGCTTCGGTGGGCGGGCTGCCGATGAACCGGCCGGTCTTCTACCGGGTCGTCGCCGACATGTCCGACGGACAGCAGTACTCCACCTCGACCACGTCGATCACCCACGACCGCCAGTGCTGAGCGAGCGGATCAGCGAGCGGGTTAGTCTCCCCGCGTGACCGCGCCGCCCACCCCACCCGGACCGTCCATTCCCCCCGGCTCGCCGGGCCCGGCCGCCGAACTGCCGCCGGCCGCCGAACTGGCATCCGCCGCCGAACTGCCGCCGGCCGCCGACAAGGCCCTGCGGATCGCCGCCGTGGTGGTCGGCACCGTCGCCGCCGTGCTGGTGGCGCTGGCATCCGGGTTCCTCGTGCCGTTCCGGATCGGCTCGGCGAGCGTGCCGATCTGCCTGCTCGTGTCGATCGTCGGGAACGTCGTGGCCGTCCGCTGGACCTACCGGGCGACCGGCTGGAAAGGGGCCATGCTCGGGCCCGCGATGGGATGGCTGGTGGCGACGCTGCCGCTGACGATCCGGACCGCCGAGGGCGACGTGGTCATCCCCGGCAACCTCACCGGAGTCGCGCTGCTGGTCCTCGGATCGCTCGCCCTGGCCGGCACCGCGTACGTGGGGATCCTCGGCCCGCCGCCGCCGTCACCTAATAGGGACCTAAGGATCGCCCCGGAACCCGTGACAGGGGACTCCCGGCGCGGCACGATGTGATCCCCACCATACGGACCGCAGGAGGTTTGCGCTGATGAAGGGGTTCTGGCGGGCCGACGCCGTGGCCATCGTGGCTCTCGTCGCGGTGAACGTCGTGGCCAGGCTGATCGTCCGGGTCGCCAATCCGGGATCCGACGCGGAGTTCGTCGTCGGGCTCGCCTCGCTGGGCGCCATGGGGGTGCTCGCCGCGGTCTTCGCGTTCGTCTGGACCAAGCGCTATCCGTCCCCGAAGGTCGTCTCGGACTCCCTCATCGTCGTGAGCATCGCGAGCGTCCTGGTAACCCTCGTGGGGCCGTTCGTGTTCGGCAAGACGCTCGGTGACTACGCCGGCTTCGGCGAGTGGTTCGCGGTCTTCCTGCTCCAGTTGTTCATCTGCCTGGCCGTGCTCGCAGTGGGGGTGGTGATCGGCGCGCTGATCGCGATCGCGCTCGGCATCGATCCGACGAGCCGGGCTTGGAAGGCGCAGGCGGCGCGAGTCCCCGCGGCCGCGCGCAAGGGCAAGAAGCAGAAGCCCCGTCAGGCCGGCGCGCGCAGGTAGCGGTAGGTGTGGTGGACGGTGAAACCCGCCCGCCCGTAGAGCGCCTGGGCCGCGTCGTTCGAGTCCTCTACCTGCAGGTATGCGCTGTCCGCCGCGTGCTGGACGGCGTACTCGGCGGCCGCGCGGAGCAGGTGGGTGGCCAGTCCGCGGCGGCGGTGGGCGGGGGCGACCTCGACGGCGGTGAGGCCGATCCAGCCGTCGTTCAGCGCGACCCGGGCGACCGCGATCGTGTCGCCGTGCTCGTCCAGCACGCTGGCGAACCGGCGGTGCTCGCCGGTACGCAGCACGGCCAGGGCGTTCGCGGGTAGCTCGCCGCCGCGGTAGTGGTAGCGGCCGAGCCAGCCGGCGTCCGGCTCGGCGGCGAGCACCACCTCGGGCAGTCCTGCCATGACCGGAACGGCGTCGAGGATCTCGGCGCAGCCCGCCGTCTTGACCAGTGCGCCCCAGGCGTCCTCCCAGCCCCGCGCGAGCAGCTCATCGCGCAGCGCGGACTCCGCCGGCAGCGGCACCTGGACCAGCGGCGACAGCCCCTGGCCGCGGTACCAGCGCTCGACCCGGCCGATCGCCTCGGCCACCGGGACCCCCGGATCGCCGAGCGGCAGCGCCGAGTTCGCCCGGCCCGTGAACCCGCCCGCCGAGCGCAGCAGCCACCCGCCGAGCCACTCGGTGTTCAGGCCACACCAGCCACGAGCGGCGACGCGCTCAAGCTCGGCGGTGCGGATGCTCCGGTGCGGGCCAGGTACGGCGCGCTCGGGGGGAAGCTGGGGTGCTTTCCGTCGATCCGGCGGAATGGGTATGCGTTTTCCCGCAGCGACGAGAGCCCGCGGCACGGTGACATCCCGCCCATCGGCCGTCCGGACGACCAGCTCGTCGCCCCATTCGCGTAGCTCACCCAGAATGTCGCTGTAGACGGGCCGCCCGTCACGCTCGCCGGCCACCCTGCGCACCACCACGCGGTGTCCCACGTCGTTCCCGCTCAGCACTTTCGGGACACCCCCGTCACGGTTGTGTTGTCTCAACAGCGATACTAGGAAGGCCGCAGCAACGGCAGTACCGCGTCTGAGAGGAATGCACCCGTGACCTACGTCATCGCCGAGCCGTGTGTCGATGTGCTCGACAAGGCGTGCATCGAAGAGTGCCCCGTCGACTGCATCTACGAGGTCAACCGGATGCTCTACATCCACCCGGACGAGTGCGTTGACTGCGGCGCGTGCGAACCGGTGTGCCCCGTCGAGGCCATCTTCTACGAGGACGACGTGCCCGCGCAGTGGAAGCAGTACTACACCGCGAACGTCGAGTTCTTCGAGGACCTGGGCTCGCCCGGCGGCGCGTCCAAGGTCGGCAAGATCGACAAGGACCACCCGATCGTGGCGGTGCTGCCCCCGCAGGGCGGCGACCACTGAGCGTCTCGGCCGGGCTCCCCGACTTTCCGTGGGACACGCTCGCGCCGTACGCGGCACGGGCGCGTGCGCATCCCGGCGGGATCGTCGACCTCTCGGTCGGCACCCCCGTCGACCCGACCCCCGCCGTCGCCCAGCGCGCGCTGATGTCCGCTTCCAACGCTCCGGCGTACCCGCTCACCGCGGGCACGCCGGAGCTGCGCGCGTCGATCGCCGGCTGGCTGGCGCGGCGGTGTGGGGCGGTGGGCGATTTCGGGGTCCTGCCGACGATTGGCAGTAAGGAACTCGTCGCCTCGCTGCCGCGCGCCCTCGGGGTGGGGCCGGGCGACACGGTGGTGATCCCCGAGGTCGCATACCCGACGTACGAGGTCGGGGTGCTGCTCGCGGGCGCCTCGGTGCTGCGCTCGGACTCGACGCTGGCCGCCGGTCCGGGCCGGGTGCGGATCGTGTGGGTGAACTCGCCGTCCAACCCGACCGGGCGGGTGCTGCCCGTCGCGCACCTGCGCAAGATGCTGGCGTGGGCACGCGAGCGCGGCGCCGTGCTGGTCAGCGACGAGTGCTACCTCGAACTGGGGTGGGAGTCCTCGCCGGTGTCGGTGCTGGATCCGTCGGTGTGCGACGGCTCGTACGAGGGCATTCTCGCGGTCCACTCGCTGTCGAAGCGCTCGAACCTCGCGGGGTACCGGGCCGGTTTCGTCGCGGGGGATCCGTCGCTCGTCGCCGAGTTGCTCGCGGTCCGCAAGCACTCGGGGCTGATCATGCCGGCGCCGGTCCAGGCCGCGATGGCCGCCGCGCTGGACGACGACGACCACGTGGCCGAGCAGCGCTCCCGCTACTCCGGCCGCCGGATCGCCCTGCGGGCCGCACTGGGCTCGGCGGGGTTCACGGTGTCCGCCTCCGAGGCCGGGCTCTACCTGTGGGCCTCCCGCGGCGAAGACTGCTGGGCCAGCGTCAAGTGGCTCGCCGACCTTGGCATCCTGGCCGCGCCGGGCGCGTTCTACGGTCCGGCTGGGGACAAGCACGTGCGGGTGGCCCTGACGGCAACCGACGAGCGCGTCGCCGCCGCGGTGGGCCGCCTCGCTGCTTAGCGGGCCCGGCGCGGGGTGACCTGGGGGCGGGAGCCGTGTTGAACGGTGGCCCGCGTGGGTGGTGGCTTGTTAGCGGTTATGGCCGACCGCCTCCGGCGAGTCGTGCCATGAACCGCTAACAAGGCTTGTCCACAGAGGCTCGCGGTATCCACAGATTGGTCGCCGGGCGGTGCGCGACCATGGATCGCGGTCCAGCCTCCGAGGCATGAGTGAACAGGCGTTGCGCGAGATCGCGGGTGGCCAGCACGGGCTCGTGACCGCGAGACAGTGTCACGACCTCGGCGTCCCTGTCGCGCTTATCCAGGCCCGGCTGCGCAGCGGCGACTGGCGGGCTCGCTGCCGGGGCGTGTACGAGATCTGGCCAGACACGGGTGAGCTCCTCACCTGGATCCGCGGGGCGCTGCTCGCCCTGGGACCTCAGTCCGCGGCGGTTCTCACCACGGCGGCGTGGCTGCACGGGATCACCGGGCTCCCGGGGGATCCGCTGCCGTTGCGGGTGTCCCGGCCCCGCGAGTCGCCCCGAAAACCCCGCCCTGGCGTCCACGTCCACCACCTCACCCTGCCCCCCGAGCACCTCACCGAGGTCGAGGGTGTGCGGGTCACGACGATCGCGCGCACCGCCGCCGACCTGATGAGGCGGGTCGGCCGCATACACGCCGTCAGCGTCGCCGACTCGGCGCTGCGGCTGGACCCCTCCGCTGACCTGCGGGAACTGTTGCGACGCGGCCGGGGCAGCGCGCGGGCCAGAGGCTGGCTCCAGCTCGCCGATCCGCGCGCGGAGTCGCCGCTGGAGACGCGCGTCCGGCTGAACCTGCTCGACGGCAGGGTGCCGCCGGAGGAATTGCAGTACCCGATCTACGGCGGTCGCGGGCAGCTGCTCGGGATCGCCGATTTCGCCTGGCCGAGAGCCCTGCTCATCGTTGAGGCCGACGGCGAGACCGTCCATTCGTCCGCCAAGGCGCTGTTCCGGGATCGCCGGCGCCAGAACGACCTGGCGAACGCCGGCTGGACCGTACTGCGCTTCACCTGGGCCGACACGCTGCGCCCCGGGTACGTGGCGGGCACGGTCCGAGACGCACTCACGGTCGCGCGGAGGAGGTCTGTTAGCGGGTCATGGCGCGACTCGCCGCAGGCGGCCGGCCATAACCGCTAACAAGCGGCGCACACCGACGGGCGGTCAGTTCTTGTGGAGGGCCGCGTTGAGGCCGCCCCAGGTGCCCGTGCGGGGCTTGACCTCGAGGGATCCGGTGAGGGAGTTGCGCCAGAACAGCAGTCCGCTGGCGCCCGAGAGCTCGGCGGCCTTGACCACGGCGCCGTCGGGCAGGCGGATCTTCGACCCGGCGGTGATGTAGCAGCCCGCCTCGATCACGGATCCGTCGCCGAGGGAGATCCCCAGGCCCGCGTTCGCGCCGATCAGGCAGTTCTCGCCGACGGAGATCACCTGCTTGCCGCCGCCGGACAGGGTGCCCATGATCGACGATCCACCGCCGACGTCGGATCCGTCGCCCACGACAACCCCCGCGCTGATCCGTCCCTCGACCATCGAGTGGCCCAGGGTGCCGGCGTTGAAGTTGACGAATCCCTCGTGCATGACGGTCGTGCCCTCGGCGAGGTGGGCACCGAGGCGGACCCGGTTGGCGTCGGCGATCCGGACCCCGGTGGGAGTCACGTAGTCGGCCATCCGCGGGAACTTGTCGATGCCGTACACGTGCAGGTGGCGGCGGGCGGCGCGCTCGCGGGCGGACAGTTCGTCCACGCGGTCCACCGGGCAGGGTCCCGCCGAGGTCCAGGCGACGTTCGCCAGCAACCCGAACACGCCGTCCAGGGACTGGCCGTGCGGGCGGACGAGCCGGTTCGACAGCAGGTGCAGCCGCAGGTAGACGTCGTGCGCGTCGGCCGGGGCGTCGGACAGCGCGCCCACGAACACGGCCACGGCGATCACGTCGAGGCCGGGCAGCGCGCCCTCGCCGAGCGCCTCGGGCAGCGCCGGACCGAGCGCCTCGGCGGCCTGCGCGGCGGTGAGCCGGACGGATCCGGGAGCACCGGAGTGCCCGATCGCCGCGGCGAGCTTGCCCGCACCCTCCTCGCCCAGGCCCAGGGACGCGCGTGGGAACCAGGTGTCGAGCACCTGCCCGTCGGCGGTCACGGTGGCGAGCCCGGCACCCCAGGCGGGCGTGGCGGAGGGGGCGGCGGGGGTGTCACTCACGCCGACCACCGTACCCACCGGCCCCAGCCCCCTCGAAGTGCGGTAACCGCGACCGGCCAGGACCGGCCGCAATTACCGCACTTCGAGCCCGCGGCCCGTAGCCCGGCCCGTTGCCGGGCGCGCGGGGCCGAGCGGGGGCGGGGCGCGGGGGTCAGGCGGTCCAGCGGCGGCCCTCGGTGATGCCCGCCCAGGCGATCCCGAGGACCAGCAGCACGAGCAGGCAGATCACCGATCCGTTGCCCGCCTCGAGGTCAGCGTCCTTGGCCAGGGTGAACATGACCGCGATGGATCCGAGTCCGGCCACGGCTGTGGCGATGGTCGCCACGAGGGCGGGCCAGCGGGTCCGGCCGATCAGCCCCAGGGCCTGCAGCGGGATCGCGAGTAGCACCAGGTACGCGGCCGCGGCGACGACGGGCGAGGTCAGTGGGGTGGTGAGCAGGGACCATCCGCTGACCAGCCGGCCGGACTCCACGACAACGAGCCAGGGCAGCGTGAGGGAGACCAGCAGCGCGAAGATCCCGGCGGCCGCGACGGCGTACGGCGCGATCGCGTCACGCTCCACCTCGGCCGTCGTCTCCAGCTCGTGCACGCGCACGCGCAGGCGATCCAGGGCTCTCTCGTGCTCGGCCAGCCAGGCGGGCGCTTCCCGGGCTCCCTGCCATCCCGCCGGCTCCTCCATGAGGCAGACCTCCCACATTCGCAGCGTTGACGCGTCGTGCCCAACGATCCGCTCGCGATTTGGATGTGTTCACGTGGCTACGCGCCGGATGGGGTGCGAGGAGGGGCCGTAACGCCGGCGTAACGCACGCGCGCCTGGCGCTACCGTGGGCGCCATGGCCGACGACCTCCGCCCCGACTCCGCCGCCCCACTGGTCCCGAGCCAGGCGTCCAGCCATGCGAAGCCGCCTGGCGGGACCCCGGCCGACGACCGCGGCGATCCTCAGCACAGCGAGGAGCACCAGCAGGGGCCGGTGACGCTGCGCCGGAACCAGGTCCCCGAGGAGACCACGGACCAGCGCCTGCTCGACTCCGCCGGGCCGACCGACTGGGTCCACACGGATCCCTGGCGGGTACTGCGGATCCAGTCCGAGTTCGTCGAGGGCTTCGGCACCCTGGCAGAGCTGCCCCAGGCCGTGAGCGTCTTCGGATCCGCCCGGACCAGCCCCGACAGCCACGAGTACGCGATGGCCCGCGAGCTGGGCGGCGCCCTCGCCAGGGCCGGTTACGCGGTGATCACCGGCGGCGGCCCCGGGATCATGGCCGCCGCGAACCGGGGCGCCTCGGAGGCCGGTGGCGTGTCCGTCGGGCTCGGCATCGAGCTGCCGTTCGAGCAGGGCCTCAACGAGTGGGTCGACATCGGCATCAACTTCCGCTACTTCTTCGCCCGCAAGACGATGTTCGTTAAGTACGCCCAGGCCTTCTGCGTGCTGCCCGGCGGGTTCGGCACGATGGACGAGCTGTTCGAGGCGCTCACGCTGGTCCAGACCCGGAAGGTGACGCGCTTCCCGGTGGTCCTGCTCGGCACCGAGTACTGGTCCGGGCTGATCGGCTGGCTGCGGCAGTCCATGCTGCGCGACGGCTACCTGGGCGCGGGCGACCTCGACCTCATCTCGCTGACCGACGACGTGGACGAGGCGGTCCGGATCGTCCTGGACGCCGACGCGGCTCTGCGCCAGGAGCAGGCCTCGCACGCCGGGGGGCGGAACGGCCGCCCGGTGGAGGGCTGATGGCGGCGATCTGCGTCTACTGCGCGTCGTCCGAGCGCATCGAGGCCCGGTTCGTCGAGCTCGCCACCGAGGTGGGCGCGGAGCTGGCCAGCCGGGGCCACACGCTGGTGTCCGGTGGCGGGCGGGTGTCGATGATGGGTGCGGTCGCGACCGCCGCGCGGGCCGGGGGAGCGCACACCCTCGGGGTGATCCCGGTGCAGCTGGAGGGCCTGGAGGTCACGGACACCGAGGCCGACGAACTGGTCCGCACGCCGGACATGCGCGCCCGCAAGGCCATCATGGACGATCGCGCCGACGCCTTCCTCGGGCTGCCCGGCGGGATCGGCACGCTCGAAGAGGTCTTCGAGGTGTGGACTTCCCGCAGCCTGGACATGCACGCGAAGCCGGTCGTGCTGCTGGATCCGTACGGCTTCTACGACGGGCTGTTCCGCTGGCTGCGCGAGGTCAGCGACGCGGGCTTCGTGCGCGCCGAGGCGCTCGCCGCGCTCACCCTGGCCACCACCGTCAGCGAGGCGTTCGACCTGCTCGAGAAGGACCTGCCGTCACCCGGGTGAGGGTCAGCGCGCGCCCGTTGCGCACCGCGCGCACGTGCGCCTGCGTGCCCACCGGGGGCGGCGCGGCGGGCCGGGGGTAGCTCGCGGCGAAGCCGTCCGCGCTGGTCAGAGTCATGGAGCTGGCCGTGATGGCGGTCACCGTGCCGCGCTGGATCACCACCGTCTGCACCCCGCTCGCGGTATGCAGGAGGAACTCGCCGTGGAGCGCCCTGGTACTGCTGTGGCGGTGTGCCGACGGCTTCTGGGTGGCGGGTTTGACCTGCGCCAATGCCGTGCTCTGCAGCTCCGCCGGGCCGGGCTGGGCGAGGGTGGCCACGGCGGCCGCGAGCCCGCCCGCGCCGACGAGTGCGGCGGCCCCCCACAGTGCGATCGAGCGGGCACGAGGGCTGTGCGGCATCGGATCTCCTCGGGGGGCGCGTTCCACCAGGGAATACGGCCGTCGCCTCCGCGCGGATCAACTACGCCAGTGCCCGCCTGGCGACCGCGGGCGGCCGATCCCCCCGGATCGACGCCACCATGTCCAGCACCCGGCGGGTCGCCCGCACGTCGTGCGCCCGGAACACGGTCGCGCCGAGCCACGCGCTCACCGCGGTGGCCGCGAGCGTGCCTTCGAGCCGGTCCGCGGCGGGCAGGCCCAGGGTCTCGCCGACGAAGTCCTTGCGGGAGAGCGCCACGAGCACCGGCCAGCCCGTGGCCTCCAACTCGCCCAGCCGCCGGGTGAGCTCCAGCGAATGCCACGTGTTCTTCCCAAAATCATGTGTCGGATCGACGAGCAGCCCGTCCCTGCGCACCCCGGCTTCGGCGGCCCGCTCGGCGAGCCCGGTCACGGTGGCGATCACGTCCGCGACGACGTCGGGGTAGGCCATCCGGTGCGGATCCGTCCGCGGTGGCAGGCCGCCGGTGTGCGAGCAGACCAGCCCGGCCCCCGTGCGCGCGGCCACCGTGACCAGCCCGCTGTCCGCCCCGGCCCAGGTGTCGTTGAGCAGGTCGGCACCCGCCTCGACGGCCTCGGACGCGACCTCCGCCCGCCACGTGTCGATGCTGATGACCAGCCCGGGGTGCCGCTCGCGGACCTGCGCGATGAACGGCACCGTCCGCCGGATCTCCTCGGCCGGCCCCACCTCGTCCCCGTACCCCGCCTTCACCCCGCCGATGTCCACGATGTCCGCTCCGTCCTCGACCGCCCGGTCCACCGCGGCCATCGCGGCGCCGTCGGCGAAGGTGGCGCCGCGGTCGAAGAACGAGTCCGGGGTCCGGTTGACGATGGCCATCACGGCCAGCCGATCCGGCCCGAAGGTGCGGGCGCCCAGGCGCAGTGCCACGTGGAGTTCTCCCTGTCTCTCGTCGTCCTATTCTCACCGTGACACGATGCGTGTGTGGCTGACTTCATCCTCACCGTGATCGCGGCGCTCGTCGTCGGCGGAATCGGCTTCGGGCTGTTCTCCTTCGTCGCCGGGCGCGATCCCGGCCTGGCCGAGCCTGTGCCCGACGGCGTGGGCGACGACCCGCTATCCGCCGAGCTGATCGACGGGCCGTCGACCACCGCCGGGCACCTGGCGGCCGACGGGACGCTCGCCGGCGAGGGTCTGCTGAGTGCCGAGGGGCTGGAGGCCTCCCGGTTCGACGTGGCGATCCGCGGCTACCGCATGAATCAGGTCGACGCGCTGATGGCTCGGGCCGCGCGCACGATCCGGGACCTGGAGGATCGGGTGGCCGACCTGGAGGATCCGCGCGCCCCGGAGCCCGCGAGCGCCGAACGGGCCTCAGCCGAGCCCGCGAGCGCCGAACGGGCCTCAGCCGAGACTGCTGCCGATCCGGCTCGGTGAGCGCGGGGGCTGGCCGTCGTGGCGGACCGGCCGAGCGTGGGCCCGGCGCGCTGACGGTGCGCGTCGAGGTCGGGGTGCCCGCCGCGGTGGCGTTCGCCGCGGTCACGGACTGGCTGCGGCAGTCCGACTGGGTGCCGTTCACGCGCGTGCGGATCACCCGCGGCGACGGTCGCAGCGCCGGTAGCACGCTCGCGGCCTACACCGGCGTCGGCCGCCTGGGCTTCACGGACTACATGGAGATCGTCCGCTACGAACCGCCTCATCTGGCCGAAGTCGCGCACTACGGGAAGATAGTGCGCGGTTCCGGTGCCATCCGCGTCGAAGAACTGTCAGACGGCCGTGCGCTAATCGTCTGGGAGGAATGGCTGCATCTGCCGCTCGGGCGGCTGGGGCGGCTGGGCTGGCCGGTGGTCCGCGCGGGTGCGGAGGCCGGCTTCCAGCGGTCGTTGCGGCTGCTCAAACGGTCCATGGAGGGAAGCCGTGAGCGGAACGCTGGTCGGTGAAGACGGGCTGGAGCGCTGTGCGTGGGGCAGTGCGATCGGCGATTATCGGGATTACCACGACCGCGAGTGGGGGCAGCTGGTCCATGGTGACGACCCGTTGTTCGAGCGGATGTGCCTGGAGGCATTCCAGTCCGGGCTGTCCTGGTTGACGATCCTGCGCAAACGCGAGAACTTCCGGGCGGCGTTCGCGGGCTTCTCGATCGAGAAGGTCGCCGCATTCGGTCCGGGCGACACCGAACGGCTGCTCGCGGACGCCGGCATCGTCCGCAACCGCCTGAAGATCGAGGCGGCGCTCGCCAACGCCCGCGCGGCGCTCGAACTCGACGAGGGGCTGTCCCGGCTGCTCTGGTCGTTCGCCCCGCCGCCGCGGCCCCGGCCGGTCGACTCCGTAACCCCGAGCACGCCCGAGTCCGTGGCCATGGCGAAGGAATTGAAACGCCGGGGCTTCCGGTTCGTCGGTCCCACGACGGCGTACGCGCTGATGCAGGCCACCGGCATGGTCGACGACCACCTCGCCGGGTGCTACGTCCTCACCGAGCTACCGGCCGCGCCGGGTCGGTGATCCACTCGCTCCACGATCCGGGGTAGAGGCGCGGCATGCCGAGTCCGGCGTGTCGGTAGGCGAGCACGTCCAGCGCCGCCGTCACGCCGGATCCGCAGTAGAACACCGGGTCGCCCCGCTCGGCGAGGGCTTGGTACCGGTCCCTGAGCTCGGTGGCGGGCCGCAGTGTGCCGTCCGGGCCGAGGTTGCCGGCGAACGGCAGGCTGACCGCTCCGGGGATGTGCCCGGCGACCGGGTCGACCGTCTCGTTCTCGCCACGGAACCGGTCCTCGGCGCGCGCGTCGGCGAGCGGGTGGCTCGCGAGTTCCTCTGCCCGGGCGACCAGTCCGGGACGCTCTCGGGGGACGAACGCGTGCCCGTGGGGCTCGGCGGTGGGATCGCTCGTGACCGGGCGGCCGTCCGCGATCCACTTCGCGAGTCCGCCGTCGAGTACGGCGACCGCGTCGTGGCCGGCCCACTGGAGCAGCCACCACAGGCGGGCGGCCGCCATCGCGCCCGATCCGGCGTCGTAGGCCACGACCTGGGTGTCCGGCCCGATGCCCAGGCTCGTCGCGGTCCCGGCGAAGTCGTCCAGGGCCGGAAGCGGGTGGCGGCCGGTCCGGCCTGGGGTGACTGGTCCGGAGAGGTC
>JAOPVE010000331.1 GCA_025963185.1 Actinomycetes bacterium | reverse complement strand
CCGCCCGCCTCCTGCTCACCGGCCTCGCCGTCCTCGTCGCCTCCTTCGTCGTCTTCGCCACCTTCCTCGCCTACCAAATGACCACCAACACCCTCGTCAAAGCACTCAGCAAAACCCTCCCCGCGACACAGCTCGTCGTGCAGCCACCCGCCGCCGCGACCGGCAACATCCTCAGCCCCACCAAGGACATGCTCACCCGGGTCCAGCACGTCCCCGGAGTGGCCGAGGCCGTCGGACGGCGGTCCGGGTACGTGGCGCTCTCCGCCGACGGATCCGGTGACGGTCTGGGCGTCTCCTCGGATCCGGGCACCGGCGACCAGTCCTGGGTCAAAGTCGTGCAGGGCACCTACCCGAAGGCGCCGGGCGAGATCGCGGTGACCGAGCGCACCGCCGAGCGATCCGGAATGCCGATCGGGCGGACGTTCACCGGCTGGACCTACGCCAACGAGGACAACGCCAAGCCGGTGCCGCACCAGTTGCGGGTCACCGCCGTGGTGTCGGTCCGCAACGACAGCGGCCGCGACGCCTACACCTCCGACGCCAACATCACCCCCCTCGCCGCCAGCCGCAGCAACCTCGAGGAGTACGAGCGCTTCGACATCATCGCCACGCCGGGAACGTCCCCGGCCGAGCTGGTGCCCGCGATCACCGCCGCGCTGCACGCCAAGCCGGGGGACTTCGACGTCCTCGAAGCGGGCGCGGTCCGCGAGCAGGAGGCCAGCGACTTCGGCAAGCAGGCCGCCGCGCTGTTCGGCGTGATCGGCATGTTCGTGGCGATCGCCGTGGTCGCCGCCGGACTGGTCTCGGCCTCCACGTTCCGGATCGTCTTCGCCCAGCGCATGCGCCAGCTCGCCCTGCTCCGGGCCGTCGGCGCCGACCGCGGAAGCCTGGTCAGGGCACTCGCCGCCGAGGGCGCGCTCACCGGGATCGTGGCCGGGCTGGCCGGGATCCTCGTCGCGCTCGGGGTCGGATTCGCCGCTCCACCGATCGCGCACCTGTTCGGCCTCGACGTCCAGTCGGCCGGGCTGTCGATCTCGACCCTGATCGCGGCGGTGCTGGTGCTGCTCGAGGCCGTCGTCATCACCGTCGTGGCCGTGCTCTCGCCGGCCTGGCGGGCCTCCAGGGTCTCGCCGCTGGAAGCGCTGCGGTCCGCGGCGACCACCGCCGGCGGCCGCACGATCGGGGTGTTCCGGGGGATCGCGGGCGCGCTCCTCGCCCTCGGCGCGGCCGGATCCGCGGTGCTGATCCTCAGCAACCTGCCCGGCCACAACCCGAAGGACTACAACCCGCTGCCCATGCTGATGGCGATCGTCCTGTCCGGAACGCTGGCCTACGCGGCGCTGATGGCGCTCGGGCCCGTCCTGCTCCGGCCCATGCTCGCGGTCGTCGGCTGGCCGTTGCGGCGGCTCGGCCCGACCGGCCGGCTCGCGGTCGGCGGCGTCGGCGGAGCGCCGAAGCGCGCGGCCGCGGTCGCCGTGGTGGTCGCCCTCGGCGTGACCCTGACCGCCGGGGTGCTCGTGGGCAGCTCGTCGATGCAGGTCCTCGTCGCCAGGGACATCGCGATGAGCGCCCCGGCCGACCTGGAACTCGTGACCCAGGAGGGCGGGTCCGCCGCCCCGGCCCGCGGCGGCCTCACCGACGCGAAGGTCGCCGCGCTCCAGTCGCGGACCGAGCTGAAGAACGTCACCCCGTACCGGCGCATCGAGGTGTCCTCGGACGGGGTCAAGGGATACACCGCGGTCGACCTGGACGTGACGAAGCTGCCCGCACTGTCGAAGGTGGACACCTCGTCCGGCCGCTTTGGCAAGCTCAGCCCCGGTGAGGCCATCGTCTCCGCGTTCCCCGCTGGCCAGCAGGGCCTGACCACGGGCAGCAGGATGACGGTCACCGGCCCGACCGGCAAGACGGTGGACCTCACGGTCGTCGGCACCATGCCGGACTCCGCGCCGCTGCACGCGGAGGTGCTGACCAGCACCACGGACCTCACGGCGCTGGGCGCGGCCCGGGTGCCGTCCGGGGTGCTCGCCGACGCCGCCGTGGCGGGCGAGCACGGCCGGACCGCCGCCATCGCCGCCCTGCGGTCCTCGGCGGCCGACGGGCAGCTCAACGTCCTCGCCGACGAGCGGGACGACATCCAGAAGGGCATGACCGCGGTCCTCGCGATCGCGCTGGGACTGATCGGCCTGACCGTCCTGATCGCCGTCGTCGGAGTCGGCACCACGACCGCGCTGTCGGTGGTCGAGCGGACCCGCGAGTCCGGACTGCTCCGCGCGGTCGGGCTGTCCAAGAACGGGCTCCGCGCGATGCTCACCACCGAGGCGGGCCTGTACGGGCTGATCGGCGCGGTGATGGGCGTCGTGCTCGGGGTCCCGTACGCGTGGCTGTCCGTGCTCTCGCTCGGCGTGGACGCGCCGGTGACGCTCCCGGCCGGCCAGCTCGTGCTGGTCATGCTCCTGCTCGCGGGCCTGACCGCACTCGCCGGAGCCCTCCCCGCCCGCCGCGCGGCCAGGGTCTCCCCGGTGGCGGCCCTCGCCGCCGACGAGTAACCACAACCCCCGAAGTGTGTGCCGCTGTGCCGCTGGGACCGGCGTGGCGGCACACGCTTCGGGGTTGCGGTGGCGGTTTATTTCATTGATTGGTGTGGGAGAACCTCAGGCTGTGGGTGGCCGCGCGGGCCGGGCGCAGGTGGCATGATGTGAGAACCGCTCATGTCCTCCGTGCACGGCCGCCAGTGCCGAAGCGTGACGGGGATCGCCGGGGCTGTGCTCGCAGGGCGGGACGGAGGTCACAGTGCGCCTGCGGAGATGGCTCGTACTGCTGGTGAGCGCTGGCGTGTTCCTGGCCATCGCGGCGATCGGGTTACAGATGAACCACGCGGCGCTGGACAGTGCGGAGTCGATCCACCGCCGGGACAGCGCCGCTCTCGTGAAGAACAACGCGACCCTGGCCAGCCAGTACATGGCCCTCTCGGCCAAGGAGCTGCGCGACTTCGCCGTCAGCCACCCGTTCCTCATGCAGGCGCGCGACCCGCACGACGCCGCGCTGCTCGCCGATTTCCGCCAGAAGGCCTTCTTCTTCCCGCACGGCGCTGCGCTGCTCAACGCGTCCGGCGGGCTGCTCAACGCCGTGTCGCAGCCGCCGGGGCTGCCGCCGGCCGACGATCCCGGGTACGGGCCGGTGCGGGCCGGGCTCCAGGCTGGTCAGCCCGGGGTGTCGGCGGTGATGTTCGTGCAGGGCATCCCGATGATCGCGGTCGCGATCCCCGTCTCGGTCGAGGGCCGCCCGGCCGGGTTCCTGGTCGGGTTCACCACGCTCGGGGCCAGCCACCTGCAGGACTACGTGTCCGAGGTGGGCAGTGGCAGCGCCGACACGATCATCGTCGACGGATCGGGAATCGCGGTCGCGAGCAACCGGCGGATCCTGATCGGTACCCGGGTACCCAGCGTCGTCACCGCGGCGGTCAAGCGGGCGAACGCCAGCCAGCCGCTGTTCGTCGAGTACGACCGGGGCGGCACGACCCGGATCGCCGTGATCCAGGGCGGCATGCGCGGCGGCTGGTCGAACATCCACGACCAGACCCTCTGGGACTTCTACGGTCCGACGCGCAGCACCAGCCTGAACATCAACCTGGTGCTCCTCGGCATGGTGCTCGTCGCCGGGGTGGCGCTGACCATGACCAACCACCGGGCCGAGACCCTGCGAAGGCGCAGCGAGCGGCGGTTCCGGGCGCTGATCCAGCACGCGAGTGACCTGTTCACGGTCCTCGGGCCGGACCTGCGGGTCCGGTACGACAGCCCGAGCGTCCGGGGGGTGCTGGGGTTCGAGCCGGGTGGGCGGGACGGCACGAAGGCAGTCGAAACGGTCCACCCGGCGGACCGGGACGCGGCGAAGGCGGCGTTCGCGCAGGTCATGGCAGATCCGGCTGCGGTGGCGCGACTCCAGTGCCGGATCAGCCACGCCGACGGCGGTTACCGGTGGGTCGACCTGAGCGTGTCGAACCTGCTGACCAACGACTCGGTCCACGGGATCGTCGTGAACGCCCGCGACATCACCGACAGCAGGCGCCTCCAGGAACAGATGAGCCACCAGGCGCTGCACGACGCGCTCACCGGGCTCCCGAACCGCCGGCTGTTCTACGAGCGGCTGGAGCACACGGACGAGCGCAGGCGCCGGGGCGGATCCGAGGACCTCGCTCTGGTCTTCGTCGACCTCGACGGGTTCAAGCCGGTCAACGACACCCTCGGCCACGACGCGGGCGACGAGCTGTTGCGGCAGGTCAGCCACCGGTTCAAGGCGTGCCTGCGGACCGGCGACACGCTGGCCCGGGTCGGCGGCGACGAGTTCGCGGTCCTGCTGGACGAGCTGGCCGGACCGGAGGACGCCGTGGCCGTGGCGGACCGGATCGTGGCCTCGCTGCACGCCCCATTCGCGATCCATGGCGAGAACGTCTGGATCGGCGCGAGCGTCGGAGTGGCACCGGTCGAGGCCGGATCGGATCCGCACCAGGCGATGCGCGCGGCGGACACGGCGATGTACCGGGCGAAGCAGGCGGGCGGGCACCAGTTCGTGCTGAGCCAGCACGGCCCGGATCGGGGTGGCCTGCGACTGCCCGCGACCGCGCCGGAGCTCAGCGCGGGCAGATGACGCGCTGGTTCCGGGGGCTGGCGTCGGCCTCGCGCACGACGTAGTGCTCCGCGCGGGTCGTGCCGTCGGAGCGCCTCACCTCGACGGTCACGGGGTAGGTGCGGTCCCAGCGGACCCCGATCCCGGCCTCGTCGATCCGGTAGTCGAGGATCACCGGGGCGTCGCGCTGCGCGGTGAGGTAGTCCGCCCGGGTGGTGTGGGCGGTCGCGTCGGGACAGAGGCGTCCGTAGGCGGTGTCGAAGTTCGCGGTTTCGAGCAGCCTCAGGTACTCGCCGAGGGCGCCGGCCGCGCGGTGGCGGCTCACCACGGATCCGGCCCAGAGCGCCACCGCGCCCGCGGCCAGGAGTACCAGCGCGGCGGCGAACAGCAAGAGCCACCGGCTGCCGCGCCGGTACCGGCGGTGAACCCCGTGGGATCCGCCGGGCCGCCGCTGCGCTCCCGCCGCCGGCTGCGGGCCGCGCTCGGGCTCCGGCTCGGCCGCGGGTCCACTCCGGACCAGCGCGCCGAGCAGCGTGGCCGCGTCGGGCCTGGCGCCGGGATCCTTCGCCAGGGCGGACCGGACCAGCCCGGCGAGATCCGGATCGAGCCCGCCGAGCACCGGCTCCCCGTAGAGCACCTGGTAGTACGCGCCGTCCATCGAGGATCCGAACGGGTGGACCCCGGTGCCTGCGTACGCCATGACCGATCCCCACGCGAAGATGTCGGCCTTCGGGGTGACCGGGTCGCCGCGCAACTGCTCCGGCGCCATGAACGACGGCGATCCGATGAGCCGCCCGGGCTGGGTGAGGTTGCTGACGGCACCGACGGCCCTGGCGATCCCGAAGTCGATGACCTGGGCGCCGAACCGGGAGAGCAGCACGTTGCCCGGCTTGAGGTCGCGGTGGACCACCCCCGCGTGGTGGATCGCCGCGAGGGCGCTCGCGATGCCCACGGCGAGCCCGTGGAGCTGGGATCCGGTGAGCGGACCCTGGTCGCGGACCACCTCGTCGAGCGTCGGCCCGTCGATGTACTCGCTGACGATGTACGGCGGATCGGCCTCGGTGCCCGCGTCGAGGATCGGGGCCGTGCAGAACCGGGCGACCTTGCGGGCCGTGGCGACCTCGGTCCTGAATCGGGCCCGGAAGTCCTCGTGCCCGGCGAGTTCGGGCCGGATCACCTTGACGGCCACGAGCTGTCCCGCCGGATCCGCCCCGAGGTACACCGTGCCCATCCCGCCCTCACCGAGACGGCCCCGCAGGACGTACTGGCTGACGGCCCGCGGATCGTCCTCGCGCAGCGGTTGCATCGCGCACCTCCGGCGCCATCCCCCGCGGTCCACGGTACCTGGCGAAGTGATCGGAGCAATTCCTATAGAAAAACTAGGTAAAACTCTTGTGCGGCACCGGACCGTCCGGCAGCATGATCGCCATGACCAGCGGATTCCACCTCGTGTGGTGCCTGCATCGCGATCTGATGCGGCACCGCGGCGCACTCTGTCCGGCCCGCTGAACCCGTTTCCGGCGGCCGCCCACTAGGGCAGATCCGCAGCGCGCGCCGGACCCCATCCCGACGGCATCCACCCGCCCAGGCCCGGCGGGCGCCCCGCCACGCCCGCACCGCCGCGGGCACCAGCCCGAAGCCCCGCACCGCCGCGGGCACCTTTCGCACGATCATCAGCCCGCATCGGCGCGGGCCACCTACTCCTGCCGCCCGCACTCGTGGGCGGACCCAGCCATGCCCCCTGCCCGTAAGGAATCGCCGTGCGCACGAAACTGTCCGTCCTCAGCGTTGGAGCACCAGCCAATCCCGCCCTAGTGGCAGGCGCGCTTGCGCTGGTCCTCGCCCTCGCGTCGGGCTGCGCCTCCGCTGCCAACGGTGCGGGCGGGGAGGTCACCGAGCTGCGGTACCAGGGCAGCGTCGGCACCGTCACGTTCCCCGAACTCGCCGAGGACCTCGGCTACTTCGGAAAACTCAAGCTCAAGTGGATCGGCAACACGATCTCCGGGCCGCAGGACATCCAGTCCGCGGCGACCGGCCAGACCGACTTCGGCGGCGCCTTCAACGGGGCCGTCGTGAAGCTGATCGCCCAGGGCGCGCCGGTGAAGGCCGTGATCGGCTACTACGGCGTCGACAAGGACTCCTACAACGGCTTCTACGTGCGCGACGACAGCCCGATCAAGTCCGCCGCGGATCTCAAGGGCAAGAAGATCGGCATGAACACCCTCGGCGCGCACCACGAGGCCGTGCTCGACGAGTACCTGGCCCGCAACGGCGTGAGCAACGAGGGCATCAAGCAGGTCGAGCCGGTCGTCGTGCCGCCGGTCAACACCGAGCAGGCGCTCCGGGCGGGACAGCTCGACGTCGGGGTGCTCGGCGGGATCCTGCGCGACAAGGCGCTGGCCCGCGGCGGGATCCA
>JAOPVE010000330.1 GCA_025963185.1 Actinomycetes bacterium | reverse complement strand
GATCCGGAGCGCACCCGAGCGTACGCGGCCGCGTGGGACGGATCCGCCCCGTTCCGCCGGATCCACGTGCAGCTCAGCGCGGTGATCGGCGCGGCGATGCTGGTCTACGCGGTCCTGCGGATCGTCGACAGCTACCAGCTCGTCCCGGCCGTCTAGCGTCAGGCGATCACCGACTGGATGTCCGCGGCGATCTTGCGCAGGTCAGCCTCGTGGCCCGCGGGGGCGGTCATCCGCAGGACGAGCTGGTGGTCGAGGGGGCCGCCGGGGGTGCCGTGCCAGTACCGCACGAGCACCAGTCCGTACCGGCCGCGCGCACCCGGCAGCGACGTCGTCTCGGCGTACGCGGTGTGGCCGTCCACCCGGATCCAGCGCAGTCCCCACGCGTTCTCCTTCTGGCGCATGGCGATCTTGCGCGCCGGATCGCACGGGATCGAGCACCGGCGGACAATCACGTCGCCTCCCGCGTCGACGCCCGCTGGGCGGCCACCGCACCGCCAGTGCACGCCCGTGTCGCTCTGCTGGGCCTTGACGCACTGCCAGCCGGGCGGGGTCCGGAAGTCGAAGCCGATCCCGGCGAGGCCGCGCTGCCGTGCCGAGTCCCCGGCCGCGAAAGTGGGCCATCCCACAGGCCAGCCACCGTTGCGTGGCGGTTCGAGCCCGGGCGCGCCGGCGGGGACGGGCGGGGCTGGCGCGCCGGTCCGCTTCGGAGTCGCGGCCGACGGATGCAGACCGGACGGAGACGGGGCCGCCGGAGCAGGGGTCACCGTCGCGTGTGGACTGGCGGAGACGGCGGCCGTGACGTGGTCCGCCGAATCGCCGGACCGGGTGAAAGCCCAGGTCGCGATGCCCGCGGCCACCAGGGATCCGACGAAGGCGATCACCAGTGCGGCAACGAGGATCGGCGAGGTGCGCCGCCCGGGCTCCTCGCCCGGCAGCGCGGGATACGGGTCGGCCTGGCGCCACGGGAGCGGCGGCGGACTGGTGTGCGCCGGCGGCCCGGAGTACGGCGCGCCGTACACGGGTGGCGCCGAGTGGACCGCCGGAACGGGTTGCGCTTCCGGTTCATTCTGGACCCCGGTAACGCCGTAAACGTAGTGTGGTGGCGCGCTTGCGCGATCGGGCACAGTGGAAACGGGCGCGGGCGGCGCACTGGCCGCCGCTGGGCTCGCCGGCGGGGAGCCGGGAACGGGGCGAGGCGGTAAGCCGCCGGAGATTGGCCGAGACGGGGGTGCGGTGTGCTCCGCTGCGAGCGGCGCAACGATGGCCTGGGTGGGCATCTCCACACTCGGGGACACGGGGACGGACGGGGGATCGTGCGCCGGAGGCTGCACAAGCGACGCTTCACCCCCGGCGATGCCGGGAAACAACTGGCGCGCGCCGGGGCCGCCGTCGTCGGCGAAGGCGATCCAGGGGCTGGCGCCGGTGAGGTCCGCGGCGACGACCTGGCCGTCCACCGGATCCGCCGCGGCGGCGCGGAAGGCCTCGGCCCGGGTGCCGTCCACGCTGGTCAGCACGCCGATCGTCAGGGGCGTGCCGAACGGATCGGCGGCCTGCCACACCTTGCCCTCTGGCCCCTCGGCAAGCAGCCGCACCAGCCGGTACGAGCCGATCGTGTCCATGCTGTGGCCTCCCTGTCCCCCATCCGTGCCGCCGCACATCGTAATAGGCCGGTACACGCCGTAAGAGCGTCCGCTGTGACGACAGTGGATCCTCGGTGACCGCCGGAGGTGCGACGACGGCGGTCAGCGAACACGACCACACGGTCCCGATCCCGCGCCAGCCGGAGCCCGTCAGCCCAGACGAGGGCACCCCCGAGGGACCGCTGGCCGCCGCAGAAGACCAGTTAGCGGATCCGCCGCACGAGCCGTCGGCCACCGTGGACACCGAGCCCGCCGTCGAGCCGGCGGAGGTGCCCGCCGTAGAAGCCGTGCCGCCGGCCGCCGACGAGGTGGCCGCCGCCTCGCGCTGGCCGATCCCGCACGGTCCACTCCCAGCGGAACTGGCCCCCGAGACCCGCGCCCCGGACGCCGGCGAACCGGAGCGGGCGGCGGACAAGGCCATCGTCGCGAGCGCACCGGTCTCAGGGCGGCACGACGGGCGCGCCCACGCGCTCACCCAGCTCGCGTGCCTGCTGTCCGGGCTGCTCGCCGCCGCGGTCGGTGCGCTGCGGCTGAGCTGGCCCGGACTGTGGGGCGACGAGCTGGCGACCTGGGGCATGACCACGGTGAGCTGGGACGAGCTGGGCCGGCTGCTCGGCGGATCCGACGTCGTGATCGGCCCGTACTACGCGCTGGTCAAGGGCTGGACGATGCTCGCCGGATCGTCCGACGTGGCCCTGCGTGTTCCCTCGGTGGCCGCGACCGCGGTGACCGCGATGCTGATCGCCGCGCTGGGGTCCCGGCTCGCCAGCCCGCGGGTCGGTTTCGTCGCCGGGCTGCTGTTCGCCGTCGTGCCCGCGGTGTCCCGGTACGCCCAGGAGGCCCGGCCGTACGCGCTGGTCACGATGTTCGCGGTGCTCGCCACGCTGCTGCTGACGAGGCTCGCCGAGCGGCGCGGCGCGGGCCGGGTGGTGGCGTACGCCGCGTCCGTAACGGCGCTGGGCTTGTTGCACCCGCTGGCGCTCTCGCTGCTCGCCGCGCACGCCGTGGTCGTTCTCGTCGCCGAGCGGCAGGCCTTCGCGCGCTGGATGGCGGGGGCGGTGGCCGGAGCCGTGCCCGGTGGGGTGTTGCTGTGGCTGGGGTACCGGCAGGCGAGCCAGGTCTCGTGGATCCCGCTGGCGCGGCTCAGCTCACTCGCCGAGTACCCGGGCGAGGTGTTCGGCGCCGCCCTCGGCGCGGGGGTGATCCTCGCGCTCGCGCTGTTCGCGGTCTCGCTCCGGCGCCCGGCCGTCGTGTACTCGGCGTGGGCGCTGGTCCCGACCGCGCTGGTCTTCGCGGCCGGAACGGCGATCCCGCTGTGGCTGCCGCGGTACCTGCTTTTCACGATCCCGGCGTGGGTGCTGCTGGCGGCGACGGCGCTGGGGCGGTATCCGGTGATCCGCGGGCTGGTGGCGATCGCGGCCGTGACCGTGCTCGCCGTCCCGGCGCAGAGCCAGTTACGCGCGGTGGACGGGCACTCCCAGGACACCCGCCAGCTCGCCGCGCTCATCGCCAGCCTGTCCCGCCCCGGCGACGGGATCGTCTACGGCACCCTCGACCGCGGCGGCGGCTGGATCGCCCGCGACACGGTCGCGCACTACGTCCCCGCCGAGCAGCAGCCCACGGACCTGCTGGCAGAGCGGCCCCAGCGCACCGGCGGCCACCTGCTCGCGGCCGAGTGCCCGGCGATCGTGAAGTGCCTCGGCCGGGCGGATCGTGTCTGGCTGGTCCGGCTCGGCGAGACCGACAACCCGCTGGTCGGCATCGGCAAGCCGAAGATGGAGGCGTTCACCAACTACGACGTCGTCAAGACGTGGCGGCCGCGCGGGTTCACGCTCGCCCTGCTGCTGCGCCGGCCCGGGTAGGCGCCGCGTGCTGGCATTCCTGCTGGAACTGACGTCGTGGGCCCGCACCGGGCACGTGTACCTGTTCGCGCTGTTCATGCTGATGATCTGGCTGCTGTGGGCGATCCGGATCTCGCTCGCCCGCCACTACCGGCCTTACCAGGCGAACTGGTCCACGACGGCCTCGGTGATCATCCCGGTGGTCGACGAGCCGCTCGACCTGTTCCGCACGGTCCTCGACCGGATCGTGGCCCAGCGCCCGACCGAGACCGTGGTCGTGATCAACGGACCGCGCAACGAGGACATCGAGGCGCTGTGCGACGAACTCGGCGTCCGCTGGGTGTGGACCGAGGTGCCGGGCAAGCGCAACGCGATCCGGACCGGGCTGGAGCACACGTCCGGCGAGGTGGCCGTGCTGGTCGACTCCGACACGGTGTGGACCGGCTCCACGCTGCGCGAACTCCTCAAGCCGTTCTCGGACCCGCAGGTGGGCGGCGTGACGACCCGGCAGCGGATCCTCGACCCGGGCCGCAGCGTGCTCACCCGCTGGGCGGACTGGCTGGAGAACATCCGCAACGAGTACTCGATGCCGGCCATGAGCGTGCTCGGCACGGTCGGCTGCCTGCCGGGCCGGACCATCGCGTTCCGCCGGTCGATCCTGCTGGGGTGCATGGACAAGTTCCTGTCCGAGCGGTTCCTCGGGGTGTTCCTGGAGGTCAGCGACGATCGCACGCTGACCAACTACACGCTCAAGGCGGGCTACCAGACCGTGTACCAGTCGACCGCGCTGGTGTACACCGACGCGCCCGTCAAGCTGGCGACCCTGCTGCGCCAGCAGTACCGGTGGGCCCGCGGATCGCAGTACAACACCCTGCGCATGCTGCCCTGGATGCTGCGCAACGCACCCGTGCTCGCGCTGTTCTACACCGCCGACATCGTCGCGCCGTTCGTGCTGGTCAGCGCGGTCGCGTCGTGGGTCGTCGCGCTCGCGGCCGGATCCAAGGCGGCGATCTACGACCAGTTGCCGCTGCCCGACCAGCCGGCCAGGGCGCTCGCCGTGGTGCTGGCGCTCTCGCTCACGATGACGCTGTTCTCGCTGGCGGTCCGGTTCGGGCACCACTTCGCGTACCGGCCCGGCGACCTGCTCTACCTGCCGGCGTTCATGGTGATCAACACGGCGATGCTCATGCCGGTCCGGGTGGCGGGGTTCTTCCGGATGGCGCACAACTCCGGCTGGGGCACGCGCGCGAACGCCTTCGCCGGGGAACGGGCGCGCAATCCGCTGGTGGCGATCCCCTACCTGCTGGGCGTTTGCCTCCTCGCCGTGTCGGTGCTGATCAGTGTCTAGGCACTCGGCCAGAACTCGCCGCACCCGCCGGGTCTGGACCATCGGCAACGGGCTCGTGCTCGCCGTGGCCAGCGTGTGGGTGCTGACGATCGCGTTCGACTCCGCGCCGGCCGCGCACCCGGTGTCGAGCGCGGACCTGCTGGTCCGCGACCTGGTGCCGTCCGAGCCCGCTCCGGCGCCCGCGGTGAGCCCGCCGCCGGGCAAGGCCGACTACCTGCGCCCGGCGAGGCCGCGATTCGGCGTCAGCTACCCGGAGGCGCCCTTCGGGCCGGCGAGCCTGGCCGCGATCAGCGCCAACGCGGGCGCCGCGCCGACCCTGATCGAGTACTTCGTCAAGTGGACCGAGGAGTTCCGCCCAGCCCCGGCGCTCGCCTGCTACCGCGCGGGCGCGCTGCCCGTCGTCGCGTGGGAGCCGTGGGCGGGCGAGCAGGACGGCGGCAGCCAGCCGAAGTTCGCCCTGCGCCGGATCATCGGCGGCGACTTCGACCCCTACATCACCCGGGTGGCGCTCGGTATGCGCGACACCGGATCCCCGATCGTGCTGCGGTTCGCGCACGAGATGAACGGCAAGTGGTACCCGTGGTCGGAGGCCAGGTCGGGGAACGCGGCGGGGGAGTACGTGCGGGCGTGGCGGCACGTCCACGACATCTTCACCGCGGTCGGGGCCGTCAACGTGATCTGGGTGTGGAGCCCGAACATCATCCGCCCGGCGCCGAGCGTGCAACTCGGTCCGCTGTACCCCGGCGACGGGTACGTGGACTGGGTGGGCCTCGTCGGGTACGCCGTGAAGGAACGCACTCCGGCCGAGGTCTTCGGGCCGACGCTGAAGATCCTGCGCAGGTTCACCGCCAAGCCGCTGCTGATCACCGAGACCGGCGCCCAGCCCGGCCCGTACCAGGCGGGCTGGACCCGCGACCTGTTCCGCTGGATCGCCGCGCAGAAGGACGCGGTCGGGTTCATCTGGTTCGAGTTCGACCGCGCCGGCGCGACCGCGGACTGGCGGTTCGGCCGCAGCCCGGCCACGCTCGCCGCGTTCCGCGCGGGCGTGGCGGCCACCGCGCTGGCGCCCCCGGTCCGCCGATGACGCAGACCGAGATCCCGCTCGCCGAGCCGCCGCTGCCGCGTAGCCCGCGGTCCTGGTGGCCGGGGGTCGCCGTGGTGGCCGTCCTGGCGGTGGCGGCGGTGACCGCGCTCGCGGCGGGCTCCCGCGAGCCCGCGAACGGCACGTGGACCAAGCGCGCGGTGGCGCAGGTGCCCCGCGCGGACGAGGTCCGGGTGGATCTCGGCAAGTCGCTCGGCGAACTGCCGTTCGGGCCGGGCCGCGCCCTGAGCGCGACGCCGAACAGCTGGAAGTTCGGCGCCGGGACCACGGCGAAGCTGGCCGCCCTACACCTGGACTATGCCCGGGTGTGGCTCCGGTTCGGGGACTCCTACGAGGTCTCGATGCGCGATCCGCGGCCGGAGAACTGGTACGAGTACGTCCGCACCTACGACGCGCTCGCGAAGACCCTGGTGGTGAACTGGCGCTCGGACTACGACCCGATCCTCACCACCCGCCAGATGACCGAGCCCGAACTCGCCGCCGCCGAGCGCGACGTCCTCGCCGACTACAAACGGCATTTCCCGCGGATCGCGTACCTGGAAGCCGAGAACGAGCCGTCCGACGTGGACGCCTACTACCCCCGATACCGGTTCATCAACGGGGTGGTGAACGCGGTGAACGCGCTCGGGCTGCCGGGCCCGCCGATCCGGGTGGGCGGACCGGTGCTCGACAGCTTCAGCCCGGTCCGCCTCGGCCGGTTCCTCCAGCTCTACGCCGCGGACCGCACCCCGGGCAAGCACCTGGACTTCCTCTCCTACCACCAGTACCTGACGACGACCGAAGGCCACTGGGCCGCCCGCAAGGACGAGCCCGCCATGGTGTCCGGCGAGCGCGCACAGGTCGACGCGCTGCTCGCCCGGTGGGGGCTGCCGTCCATTCCCGTGCTGGTCAGCGAGACCGGCGTGTTCCCGTCACTGCGGGCCTCGCACCCGTCGGCGCTGGACCGGGACCTGCTGATCCAGGCCGCCGGGCTCGCTTCGGTGCACTACTTCTACGCGGGCCAGCGCGGGATCACCCCGTTCCACTGGACCGTCGACCACCCCGAGAACGACCGCAAGGACCTGTTCAGCGATCTGGAGACCGGCGCGGCCACCCCGTACTACAAGATGGTCCGGATGCAGTCGATGCTCCCGGCCACCCGGTACGCGGCCACCTCGGATCGGCTCAGCGCCCAGGGAATCGGCATCTACGGGCTCGCGGCGGCGGACTCCTCGCGGATCGCCGTGATGACCTGGAACTACCAATGGACCAGCCCCACCTCGCACCAGAGCCGGGTGGTGGTCGAGCACCTTCCCGCGCTGTGGCGGGACCGGCGGATCCGCGTCGACCGCTACAAGATCGCCGCCGACCTGACCGGCCCTGACCTGGCGAAGGTCGAGTCGTACGAGATCGGCGCCCGCACCGGCGGCGACTACCGCAGTCCCGCGGTCCGGCTCGGCCCCAACGAGCTCCAGCTTCTCGTCCTGACCAGGCTCTGACGCGCCCCGATTCGGCGGCTGCGCTGTGGTGCGGTCCGTCCGGGAAGATGGCGGCATGGTGCGAGACCTCGACATTGCCCGCTGGCGGCTGCGCAGTCAGCACGTGGTCTCGCCCTTCGCCGTCTCGGCGCGCGATGCCGTCGGCTCGCTGCTGGCCGTCCAGGCGGAGAATTCCAGCCAGGCGGCGTGGGCGGTGGCCTCGCGCACCCAGAACCCGGACCAGGCCGAGCTGGCGGCGCTCCTCGGCTCGGGCGCTGTCATCCGGACGCACGTGCTGCGGCCGACGTGGCACTTCGTACTGGCGGAGGACCTCGGCTGGCTGCTCGACCTGACCGGTCCCCGCGTACGGCGGATCATCCTCCAGCAGCTCAGCACCGTCCACGGCCTGGACGGGCGCTCCCTCGACCAGGCGGTCACCGCGGTCATGCAGGCCCTGGCAACCGGGGGACACCTCACCCGCCCGCGGCTGGCCGACGAGCTGCGCGAACGCGGCCTGCTCGGCACCGGGCAGATGCTGATGCTCCTGCTGGCCCACGCCGAGCTGGACGGGCTGATCTGCAGCGGCGGACCCGCTGACGGCGAGCACACCTACGCGCTCCTGAGCGAGCGGGTGCCGGCCCCACGCCGGCTCGACCGGACCGAGGCCCTCGCCGAGCTGGCCCTGCGCTACTTCACCGGACACGGCCCCGCGACGGAACGGGACCTCGCCTACTGGGCGACCCTCACCCTCACCGACGTGCGCGCCGGATTGCATCAGGTGCGCGATCAGCTCGGCTCGTTCGAGCACGACGGGCGCACCTTCTGGCACGCCCCGGGAGCTGTTCCCGGCGGGCCGCACGAACCCGCGGGGCATCTCCTGCAGATCCTCGACGAGACCTATCGGGGCTACCAGGACTCGCGGTGGGTGCTCGACGCGGCCGGCGACGTGCCACGCAGCCGGGAAAGCGCGACGGGCATGGCCCTCGTCGACGCACAGATCCGCGCGGCCATGCGGCGCACGATCACCGACGGCCACGTGCGATTCGACCTGCGGCCCTACCGAGCCCTGACCCCCACCGAGACCGAAGCCCTCACCCAGGCCGCGACCCGATACGGCAAGTACCTGCGGCGCGAGGCCCGGCTCAGTCTGCCCTGACCCACCAGCCCCGAACTGCGGTAACTCCGGCCGGTCAGGGCCGGTCGCGGTGACCGCACTTCGGGGCGAGGTGTGGCCGCGATACCACCCGGGGGTATGGTGGGGCGAGGAGGTGGCTCATGCCCACGGACGCGGGGACGCAGCGGATCGAGCTCGCCATCGGCGGGATGACCTGTGCGTCCTGTGCCGCGCGGGTCGAGCGGAAGCTGAACAAGCTCGGCGGGGTCAGTGCCACGGTCAACTACGCCACCGAGAAGGCGCAGGTCGAGTACCCGGCGGACCTCACCGCGGCCGACCTCATCGCCACCGTCGAAGCCACCGGCTACACGGCCCGGCCCCCCGAGCCGGCGCCGGCCGGGACGGGGAACCCGTTGCGCACCCGGCTCGCCGTCTCGGCGGTGCTGTCAGCCGGCGTCGTCGTGCTGGCCATGGTCCCGTCGGCGCGGCTCGCCTGGGTGGCGCTCGCGCTCACCACTCCGGTCGTGGCCTGGGGCGGCTGGCCGTTCCACACCGCCGCCTGGACCAACCTGCGGCACGGCGCCGCGACCATGGACACCCTCGTCTCGGCCGGCACGCTCGCGGCCTACGGCTGGTCGGTGTACGCGCTGGTCAGCGGATCCGCGCTGTATCTCGAAACGGCGGCCGTGGTGACCACCTTCCTGCTCGCCGGCCGGTACGCCGAGGGGCGGGCGAAGCGGCGGGCGGGGGACGCGATCCGGGCGCTGCTCGAACTCGGGGCCAAGGACGTGGCCGTGCTGCGGTCCGGCGGGGTGGAGGAGCGGGTCCCGGTGGGGGCGCTCGCCGTGGGCGACGAGTTCGCCGTCCGGCCGGGCGAGAAGATCGCCACGGACGGTGTGGTCACGGGCGGGGCGTCCGCGGTGGACGCCTCGATGCTCACCGGGGAGTCGGTGCCGGCCGAGGTCAGGCCCGGGGACGCGGTCGCGGGCGGAACGGTCAACGCCGGCGGGCGGATCACGGTCCGGGCCACCAGGATCGGCGCGGACACCCACCTCGCCCAGCTCGCCAGGCTCGTCGAACAGGCCCAGAGCGGAAAAGCGCCAGTCCAGCGGATCGCCGATCGGGTGGCCTCGGTATTCGTCCCGGCCGTGATCGTCCTCGCCCTCGCCACGCTCGCCGGGTGGCGGATCGCGGGAGCCGGCTGGTCCGTGGCCTTCACGGCGGCGATCGCGGTGCTGATCGTCGCGTGCCCCTGTGCGCTCGGGCTCGCCACCCCGACGGCCCTGCTGGTCGGCACGGGACGGGGCGCGCAACTCGGAATCGTGATCCGCGGCCCCGAGGTCCTCGAAAGCACCCGCCGGATCGACACCATGGTGCTGGACAAGACCGGCACGGTCACGACGGGACGGATGACGCTGGCCGGAGTCGCCCCGGCGGACGGTGAGGACCCCGACGAGGTGCTGCGCCTCGCCGGGGCCGTCGAGCACGGATCCGAGCACCCGGTCGCGCGGGCGATCGTGGCAGCGGCGGCCGAGCGCTGCGGGCCCCTGCCTGCGGCGACGGACTTCCAGGCGATCGCCGGGCAGGGCGCGCGTGCCCTCGTCGGCGGTGTCGAGATCACGGTCGGCAGGCCGGGCGGCGACATCCCATCCGAGCTGGACGGCCAGCACACGGGCGCGGCCGTGGAGTGGGGTGGCCGGGTCCGGGGCGTGATCACGGTCGCCGATGCGGTCAAGGACACCTCCGCCGAGGCGGTGGCCCGGCTGCGCGCCCTCGGGCTCACGCCGATGCTGCTGACCGGCGACAACGCGGCCGTAGCGCGATCCGTCGCTGCCGAGGTGGGGATCGGCGAGGAGGCCGTGATCGCCGGGGTCCTCCCCGAGCAGAAGGTGGACGTGATCCGCGATCTGCAATCCCAGGGCCGGATCGTGGCCATGGCTGGCGACGGCGTGAACGACGCGCCCGCGCTCGCCCAGGCGGATCTCGGCCTCGCGATGGGCACCGGCACGGACGCGGCGATCCAGGCGAGCGATCTCACTCTGGTGAGTGGCGACCTGCGCGCGGCGGCCGACGCGATCCGGCTGGCCAGGCGCACTCTGACGACGATCCGCGGAAATCTGTTCTGGGCCTTTGCCTACAACGTGGCCGCGCTGCCGCTCGCCGTCGCCGGGTTGCTCAGCCCGATGATCGCGGGCGGGGCCATGGCGGCCAGCTCGGTGTTCGTGGTGGCGAACAGCCTGCGCCTGCGCCGGTTCCAGCCGCTGTAATCCCGCGTAATCCCGCAAGTGCGGTAACCGCGACCGGCCAGAACCGGACGCGGTTACCGCACTTCGCGAAAGGGTTAGAGCGCGAGCCAGAGGGCGGGGACGTTCGGCGGCTCCCAGCCGACGAGCGATGTGTGCGCCTGGCGGCACGAGTAGCGCTTGCCGCCGTAGGTGACGACCTGGCCCACGGTGTAGGGCTTGTTCGGCGCCCAGGCCTGGGCGGACGGCGACCCCGTGGGCGACGGCGACGGGGATCCGGTCGGCGACGGTGACGGGCTCGGGGGCTTGGTCGCGGACGGGGACGGCGCCGGGCTCGTCGTCCCGGACGTGAACGGCTGGAACGCCTTGCTGAACTGCCACTGCGTCTGGGAGACGCCCGAGCAGCTGTCGGACGCGGCGCCGCCGGGGCAGTTGCCGTTGTCGCGCTGGAGCGCCCAGAACGACAGCATCGCGATGCCCTGCTGGGCCGCCCACTTCTCGACCACGGGAGCGTCCGCGGTGGTGAAGGTCTCGGCCGGGCCGAAGTCGTCGACGCCGATCATCTCGGTGATGCCGACCATGCCCCAGAGCTGCGCCTGCGTCCGCGTGTGCTTGTAGAGCTCGTCGAGCTGGGCGACCAGCCCGGCCGCGGCGGTCTTGGTGTCGTTCGCCATCTGGTGGGAGGCGTTGTCGTAGTAGTCGAACGTCATCATGTTGACGATGTCGATGCGCGCGTTGTTGTCGAGCGCGCTCTGGAGCACCGCGATGCCGCTGGCCTCCAAACCGTGCGTGGTGCTGGGCAGCGTGTAGACGAACTGGATCGTCCGGCCGTTCGCGGCGGCCCAGTCCTCGGTCGCCTTGATCGCCTGGTTGCGGCGGGCGATGGCGTCCTGATCGGTGAGCGAGAGGTCCTCGACGTCGAGGTCGATGCGGGTGATGTTGTAGGTGGTGATCAGGTTCTCGAACTGCCCGGCGATCGCGTTGACGCTCGTGCAGCTGTCGGCAAGCTCGGTATTGGTGCTGTCGGCCGTGTACCCGCCGAAGGACGGCACGACGTCGCCGCCGTTCGCGCGGATCGCGTTGATCTCGCTGCCGAACGTCGAGGACGCGATGGGCTGGCTGGTGCTGCCGTTCCAGTACGCGGTGCAGGATCCAGCGGTCGCGGTCTGGATGAACGCCATGGTCAGGTACTTGTCGCCGGACTGCTGGGCGAGGCTGGAGATGCTGCCGCCGGTCCAGGCCTCGACGTAGGGAGCGAACACGTGGGCGGGCAGGCCGCCGCTCGCCGCGTTCGCGGTCTGGGTAACGGCGAGGAAGCCGCCGATCCCGGTCGCGACGGCTAAGGCTGAGGCCATGAGAGCAGTGCGGGTGCGGCGCATGGAATCCTCTTCGATCCGTGGGGAGGATTAGTTAACAAAGTTAACTAATGGTGGGGACGGCCAAAGTACCGGCGTTTCCGCTGGACCGTCAATGCGCGAGCACCAGGAAAAACGCCGCTGCCCGGCCGTGAGAGGCCGGGCAGCGGGTGGGGCAGGGCGCGGGGCGAACGTCAGAACGCGCCCGCGTTGAGCTTCTTCTGGAGTGCGGTGGTGGTGCCGGATCCCCAGTCGCCGTCGGCCGTGGCGCCGACCTTCTTCTGCAGCGCCTTGACGGTGTTGGGGCCGATGTCGCCGTCCGCCGTGACGCCGAGGTAGCGCTGGAGCGCCTTGTTCGTCAGCTGGCCCATCGCGCCGTCCACCTCGAGGGTGGCGCCGTGCTTGTTGAGCGCGCGCTGCAGCGAGGCGCAGGTGGCCGGGCCGAAGTCGCCGTCCACGACCACCTGGGTGACCGTCGGGGGCTTCGGCTGCGGCTTCGGCGGTGTGGTGGCGCCCTTGAGCGCACCCTTCATCATCGCCGCCGACTTGGTGCCGTACTCGCCGTCGACCTCCAGCTTGTACTTGGTCTGGAAGGCCTTCACGGCCGCCGTCGTGGCCGGGCCGAAGTCGCCGTCCACGCCCAGGCCCGACTTCATCACCGTGTTCAGGTTCCGCTGGAGCGTCTTGACCGCGTTGCCCTTGGAACCCTGGCGCAGGATGCCGTCGTTGGAGGGCATCGGCTTGCTGCCGCCGCCGCTGCCGAAGTTCGGGCGCCCGTAGCCGACGATGCAGCTACGGCGCTTGTGCCGGCCGACCTTGTTGCTGGAGTTGCCCTCGATCGTCGTGATCGACCCGTTGCTGTGGACCGCCTCGACGACGCCGACGTGGTCGATCCGGTCGATGTTGCCGCTGCCGCCCCAGTCGAAGAACACGACGTCACCGGCGCGGATCCCGCCCACGCCGTAGTGCCAGCGGCCGGCCGACTTGAAGGCCTTGGCGTGCTCGACGGTCCAGGCGTGCTTGCCCTGGACGGCGGCGAGGTTGTCCGAGTGCGCGGCCGCGTAGCTCACGGTCATGTCGCACCAGGGTGTGTGGTTCGCGCCGTACCACTGGGTGATGAAGTTCGTGTTGGATCCGGGCGGGCTCTCGCCCGTGCCCAGCAGATTGCGCATGGCTGCGACCAGCCCGTTCGCGTCACCCATGTCAGAGGTCCTCGTCTTCCGAGAAGGAATCGAGGTCGCCCGTGACGACCGCGTTCGGGTCCTGGGTGACGTCCTCCTGGTCGGGGTCGACGTCGAAGATGCCGGCGCCGCCCTGCGGCTCGGGGACATCGGTGGTGTCGTCCGCCAGCGCGGCGACGGCCGGGGCGGACTCCGAGGCGCTGGCCTGGCTGATCGCCGTAGCGCCGACGATCGCGACGGCGACGCCGCCGATCGCGGCGGTGGCGAGGAAGCGGCGGCGGCCGAATTGGCCGGTTCGCTCCTCTGTGGGTAATTCGTGCTTGTCCATGGAGATAGGGGTGTCCTCTCGTACAAGTCAGCGTCCCCGCTGACCCCCGTGGTCATGACGAGACGTTGCAGCAGCCTTCAGGGGCTACCGATGAGCATTCTGCACGACGCTGGCGAGAACACAAGAGGCAATCTTCGGCGGCCTCGCGGACGTCCTCCGGTCCATTCGGAGTGGAATCGCGCGGGCGAATTCGCTGTCACCCCAACGCTTTTCGCCGCCGCACGATTTGTGTGGCTGGTGGGCGGGCCCGCGTTCGGCCGAGCGTGGATTGCGCAACCGAGGGTGGCCGGGAACTGCGGAAACGCGGATCCACGGCGATGGGCCGTCCAGCGTCCCAACCGCTCACGGTGGGTGGGACGGGGGTGGGATGGTCCGGTCCCGGTGGGCGGCGAGACGGTAATTCGCGCAATTTCCGGGCGCGGCCAAGAACCGAAAGGCTATTTCAGCGGATCTGAATTCGAGAGCACTGTGGACGGTGCGCGGAATTGCTAGTTCTGCGCGCGCAGATCGTCGATCAGCAGGGCGACGAGGGCGGCTCGCTCGGGCATCGCGCGCAGATCCACCCACTCGCCCTCGGCGTGAGCGCCGTCACCCACGGCCCCGAGACCGTCGAGGGTCGGGCAGCCGACCGCCGCGGTGAAGTTCCCGTCGGATCCGCCGCCGACGCTCACACCGTCCAGGCGCTCCAACCCAAGGCGGGCGGCCATGGCGGTCGCGCGCGCATAGACGGCCGCGGTCGCCGACACCGGCAGCGGCGGGCGGTTGGGTCCTCCGGTGATCGACAGGCTCGCCCCCGGCACGGTCGGCCGCAGCGCCAGGATCTCGGCGTCCACGCGATCGGCCTCGCCCGGCTCGGCGACCCGGACGTCGACCTCCATCCAGGCCTCGGCGGGGACCACGTTGCTCGCCGTTCCCCCGCCCGCCAGCGTGGCGGTCACCGTGGTGCCGACCTCCGGGCGGGCCACCGGACCGACCGCGAGCAGCAGGTGCGCCAGTTCGGTGAGGGCGTTGATGCCCTTCTCCGGCTCCAGCCCGGCGTGGGCCGCGCGGCCGTGCACGCCGATCCGGTACATGCCGGTGCCCTTACGGCCGATCTTCAGTGCGCCACCGGCCGATCCCTCGAAGACCAGCGCGGCGGCCGAGCGTCGGCCGAGATCCTCGATCAGCACGCGGCTGGTCTGCGATCCGAGTTCCTCGTCGCAGCTGAGCAGGATCTCGACGCCCGAGCGGTCGTCGAGGACGGCCACGGCGTGCAGGAGCTGGACGATCCCGGCCTTCATGTCGAAGCAGCCCGGACCGGTCGCCGTGCCGCGAGCCTCGTCGACCTGGAACGGCCAGCGAGCCAGCGTGCCGGCGGGCCAGACGGTGTCGTAGTGGCCGAGCAGCGCGACCGACGGGCGGCCAGGGGCCGGATCCCAGCGCCAGCGCAGGTGCCGCCGCCCCTCGACCTCGACGGCCTCACCCGGATCCCCGAGCAGCGCCTCGGCGAGCGCGGAGACCACGTCGGCCCCCGCCGCACACGCGGCCAGGTCCTCGGACGGCGTCTCCGCGCGGACCAGGGTCTCCAGCGCGCCGATCATCGCCTCGGACTCGCCGTGCAGCCGTTTCGCGTACTCGATGCCCAGGTCCACGCCCCGGATCGTATCGTCCGGCCAGGCCACCGGACCGCTGCCGGGGGTGCCGGGCGGGGACGGTCACAGTCCCCGCCCGGCCGGATCACGTCGTGGCTGGACCGGCCCGTCCCAGTGTGGGCCTGTCCTCCCGGAGCCGGACGCGAAAAGTGCTCAGAAGCAGGCGCCGCAGCGGGGATCGACCGCTACCTCCGCGCCGTTGATCTTGGCGTTGACCAGGGAGTCCGTGGGGGAAATCGTATGGAACTCCACGTAGCCGCTGTTGTGGTCGAAGATGATCTTCGCGCACGCGACCTTGGTGGTCGGCGATCCGACGAGGCATACGCCGAAGGTGCCCGACTCGCCCTTGGCGACCTGCATGCCGAAGCTGCGCTTCTGGCCGAGGTTGACCAGGTAGGTGCGCAGGTTGTAGCTCAGCACGTTGGTGGCGGTGGCGCCGGTCTTGAACACGGCGACGCCGAACTGGGAATTGAGCACCTGCAGTCCGCAGAACGCGGCCGAGCCGAACACCACGACGTTGTCCTGGCCGCCGTTGCCCGCCGAGACGAGCGAGCCTTGGGTGCATTTGGCGAAGATCCAGGTGGCGCCGCTGGCGTTCGCCATCTGGGCGGCGGCGATCAGCGCCGCGAATGCGAGGGTCGTGGCGAGCGCCATACGGAGGGGCTTGCGTCTCATCGAGGAGATCTCCTTGTCCGGGGGAGGTGACACGGTCTGGTCAGCTCGCCCCGGCGGGGGGCCTCGCGCGGCTGCGTGGGCGCGCGCCCCTATCCGCTGTAACCGCCCCACGGCCGCTGGCACCTCCTGTGTCGATGCCAGCGAAGACTCCGTACAGGCTGTGTCGCTATCGGTACAACGGGTGATGTTGTTGCGTGGGTCACGAGCGCGCCTCGTTACCCCGAGGCTGACCCGCTCAAACGTCCACTCAGGTGAGAACTGGGAAAATTCTTGTCCTCGCCCGCTTACCGAAGCGAAGTGCGAGGTCCGTGGCCCGGCGCGAGGTCCGTAGCGGAGTACGAGGTCTGAGCAGTACGGTCCCCGCAAGTCCACAGTGGAGCGGTGCGCGTACGATCGTCCCGCAACGCCGTTTTGGCTGTAGATCCCGGCTTATCCGGGTATACACAGGATCGATGGGGGCTCCCGGTCCCGGTCCGGGGCCCCCATCCCTGCGCAACTCCCGCCGAAGTGCGGTAACCGTGGCCGGTCAGGACCGGCGGGAGTTACCGCACTTCGGCGGGTGGGTTACTCGTCGCTGCCGAGCGCCGCGACGGGGCTCACCTTCGCGGCCCGCCGCGCCGGGAGCAGGCCCGCGAGTGCCGTGAGGCCAGCGAGCAGCGCCATGACGAGCACCAACTGGATCGCGGGCAGCCGCACCGGCGCGTTCACCCCGAGTGCGCGCACGGAGATCCACGCGTACGGCACCCCGAGCAGGATCCCGAGCACCGCGCCGATCGTCCCGTAGAGCGCGGCCTCGGTGGTGAGCATCGCGCGGAGCCCGTTCTTGGAGAGGCCGACCGCGCGGAGCAGGCCGGACTCGCGGGTCCGCTCGACCACCGACAGCGCGGTCGTGGTGCCGACTCCGACGACGGCGATCAGGACGGTCAGGCCGATCAGTCCCAGCGCGATCGCCAGGGCCGCGGACACGGCCTTCTCTATCTGGTCCCGCTGGTCGGCGAGCACGGAAACTTCGGCGGTGGTGGAGGCCGTCCGCAGTGCGGCGATGGCGGCCGTGCGGGCCTGCTCGCCGGATCCGGCCGCGTCGGCCAGTACGCCCTGGGGACCGGCGGAGGCGCCGAGTGCGGTGAGGTCCGCCGGGTTGAGCAGGAATGTCGCCTGCAGCGGAGCGGAGTCCGGCAGCGTGGCGACGACCCGCAGCCTCGCCGTGGTGCCGCCGCGCCCGTGGAGCTCGACCGTGTCGCCTGCTGTGAGCTGCAGATCCTCGGACGGGCGGCGGCTCGCGACGACCTCGCCGCGGCCGATCGGCCCGAGCGCCCCCGAGGTCACGTCAAGCGCGCGGAGAGCCGGCAGTACGGCGATGTCGGGATCCGCGGCGTCGTACGGATCGTGGCCGGGGACGGTCACGGACTCGCGCCGGTACCCCGTGACGTGCCGCAGGTCCCGGCTCGCCCTGAGCCGGGTCACGGTGTCCGCGGGCAGCGCCTGCTCGGGACCGGCTCCGGCCGAGGGTGCCCGCAGTTCCAGATCGGCGGGGGAACTGATCGCGATCTCGCGGTCCACCAGGGTCTGGAGGGAGGCGTTGCCCACCAGCACCCCGGCCGTGAGCGTGACGCCGAGCGCGACGACCACGGCGATCGCGGCCGCGCGCCTCGGGGCGCCACCGACCCCGCCCACCGCGAGCCGGCCGACCGGCCCGAGGTGGCGCAGCGGCCAGCCGACGAGCGCGAGGACGGGCCGCAGCAGCACCGGGCCCAGCGCCATGAGCGCGAGGTAGGCGAGGGTGCCGGATCCGACGATCCCGAACAGCAGCCCGGAGGGGTCCCCGCCGCCGTCGTCCGGGCCGGGGAGCACCGAGGAGATCAGGCCGGCGGATCCGATCGCTCCGACAGCGCAGAGCACTCCGGTGATCGCCCGGCCGACGCCGATCGTGCGGCCACCCGCGGTGACCGCGGCGGACCGCAGCGCCTCCAGCGGAGCGACCTTGGCGGCCCGCCAGGCCGGGGCCAGCACGGCGCCGAGCGTGAGAGCCACGGCCTCGCCGATCACGAGCACGGCGGCGATCGCGGTCCAGGCCGACAGCCCCGGCGGTTCGAGACCGATCCCGAAGACACCGGCCAGGGGAGCGGCCGCGTAGCCGAGGGCACCGGCGAGCAGCACCCCGGCGGATCCGGCGACGAACCCGGTGAGCGCCCCCTCGATCGCGAGTGCCCAGGCGAGGCTTCCGCGGCCGGCGCCGACGGCCCGGAGCAGGGCGAGCTGGCGCATGCGCTGGGCGAAGACGATCCGGAACGTGGAGGCTGAGACCAGTCCGGCGGCGACCACGGCGATCGCCACGAACATTCCGATCAGCGCGAACAGCGCGACTGCCTGGCCGGCGACGTCCTGCGCCTCGGCGGCGCGGACCTCGTCGCCGGTCCGCACCGACAGGGCCGGGTTGCCGACCGCTCGGCGGACCGGGTCGAGCAGGCCCTCCGCGGACGTTCCGGGGACGGCGGTGATGTCGATCCGGTCGTACTGGGGGTTGCCGAGCGGCGTGAGTGTCGAGGGCAGGGTGTACAGGTCCTCGCCGTCGGCGTGCCGGGGTTCGACGAGGCCGGTCACCCGCAGGGCCAGCGGCTTCGTGACGTTGGTGTCGCCGATCCTGGCGTAGAGGGTCAGCGTCGAGCCGGGCGCGAGGCCCATCCGCTGCGCGGCCCGGACCGTGGGCGCGATCTCGCCAGGCGCCTTCGGGTAGCTGCCCTTGACGACGGTGACCCACGACAGTGGGCCGGATCCGGGATCCAGTGCCAGCCCCGCGCCGTCGCCCATGCCGGTCGCGGTATCCGACAGGTACTGGGTACGGCGGGGGGCGACGGCTCCGACGCCGGGCACGCGGGCGATCCGGGCCGCCGTCTGCTGGTCCGGCGAGGGACCGGTCGCGGAGTCCACGACCACGGCCGTCGCGGGGAGGGTTTTGCTGAGTGCTTTGACGAGGGTGTTGGTGGTCATTTGGTAGGCGAGGAAGGTGGCGAAGACGACGAAGGAGGCGACGAGGACGGCGAGGCCGGTGAGCAGGAGGCGGGCGG
>JAOPVE010000282.1 GCA_025963185.1 Actinomycetes bacterium | reverse complement strand
GCCTTGACGATCTGCACCCAGGTCGTGCCCTTCATCCCGCCGACCGTCACGTAGACGATCATCAGCGCGCCGACCAGCACGATTGTGCCGACCTTCGCCTGGGCCGCACTCAGGCCGAGGAAGGTCTGGCCCTCCTTGATCCCCAGCAGCAGGGCCACCAGCGCACCGGCGCCGACCATCTGGGCGAGCAGGTAGAAGATCGACACGGTGATCGTCGAGACCGCGGCCGCAGTCCGGACCGGGCGCTGGCGCATCCGGTAGGAGAGCACGTCGGCCATCGTGTACTTGCCCGAGTTCCGCAGCGGCTCGGCGACCAGCATCAGCGCGACCAGCCACGCGACCAGGAAGCCGATCGAGTAGAGGTAGCCGTCGTAGCCGTAGAGGGCGATCAGCCCGGCGATCCCGAGGAAGCTCGCGGCGGACATGTAGTCGCCGCTGATCGCCAGCCCGTTCTGGAATCCGGTGAAGCCCCGGCCGCCGGCGTAGTAGTCCGCCGCTGTCTTCGTGTGGCGGCTCGCCCACACGGTGATCCCCAGGGTCAGGGCGACGAAAATGAGGAACAGGACGATCGTGAGTCCGCGGGTCACTGTCCGGCCTCCAGTTCAGCGCGGATCCGGTCCGCGAGCGGGTCGACCTTCTTCTCGGCGTAGCGCGAGTACCCGATGGCGATCCCGAAAGTGGAGACGAACTGGAGGATCCCGAACACGAAAGCCACGTTGATGTTGCCGATCAGCTTCGTGCCCATGAAGTCCCGTGCGTAGGCACTGAGCAGCACATACAGCAGGTACCAGGCGAGGAACGCCACCGTGGCGGGAAAGACGAAGCGGCGCAGCGACGTGCGTAACGCGGCGAATTCCTCGCTGGCCTGCTCGGCCGCGTACCGGTCACTCGGGATCGGTGGTGGTGTCACCGCCGCATCCGGATCGAGTTCTGTAGACATGAGCCAGCCCTCCCAGGCAGCCGACAAGGTGGCTGCACGATAGGAAGCGCGAATCCGGTAGCAACAGGGGCAAATCAGGCCTGGTCGGTCTGGTGCGACGAACGGGGCCTCTGGTGCGGTGAGCGGCGGTGCTCGCTGTTGCTGGCTCGGTGTTGCTGGCTCGGTGTGGCGGGAGCTCCGGCGGCCCGCCTTGTCTCGCCGAGGCGAAATGAACGGGCGGCCGGTGCTCGTCGGTCGCCGGGAAGGGTTTGGGGCTTCTAGTCGAGCAGGTCGGGCTGCTCGCGCACGATCTTGTCGTAGAGGGGCTGGAAGGAGATCCAGCCGGCGATCTCGCTGCCGACCTGCTGGTGGGTGATCTCGGCCTGGTCGGGATCGACGAGGATCGGCTTGCCCGCGGCCTGCGCCAGCAGTTGCACCTGGGCACAGCGCTCGGCCGCGATGAACCACCACGCGGCGGAGTCGACGCTCGTGCCGCCGGTGAGCAGGCCGTGGTTGCGCAGGACGACGGCCTTCTTGGCGCCGAGCGCGGCGGCGATGCGGCGGCCCTCCTCGACGTCGAGGACGACGCCGGTGTAGTCGTCGAAGAGCGCGTTGTCGTTGTAGAAGGCGCAGGCGTCCTGGGTAATGGGCTCGATGATCTGGCCGAGCGCGCTCAGGGCCCGTCCGTGGACGGAGTGGGTGTGCGCGGCGGCCTTGATGTCCGGCCGGGCCTGGTGCACCTGCGAGTGGATCGCGAACGCGGCGACGTTCACCGGATGGCGCCCCTCGACGACCTCGCCCTGATGGTTGACCAGCAGCAGGTCGCTGGCCTTGACGTGCGCGAACGACATCGCGAACGGGTTTACCCAGAAGTGGTCGGCGAGTTCGGGATCGCGGGCGGTGATGTGCCCCGCGACGCCCTCCTCGAAGCCGAACTTGCTGAAGATGCGGAACGCGGCGGCGAGGCGCTGCTTGAGGTACACACGCTCGTCCGCGGGCGATTCGAACGTCGGCGGGAACCGGTAGATGAGCTCGGGCATCGCGTCTCCCCAGCGAAACATGAATGGGACTCCGAAAATACCACCACCCTGCGCCGAGGCCCACCCACCGCACGGCTCACCTCACGGCTCGCCTCACGCGAAGTGCGGTAATCGCGGCCGGTCAGGACCGGCGGGAGTTACCGCACTTCGGCGGGTCAGTTGGTGGGTGGGTGGAGGCGGAGGGCTTCTGGGGCGTGGAGGCGGAGCATGATCGCGGGGACGTTGGACGGGGCGCGGCCGGACGTGCACAGCGAGACGAGCACCATCGCCGCGAACGCCAGCGGCACCGACCACGCGGCGGGCTGGGCGACCAGGGTCGCGGGCCAGCCGGTGAGGTCCGGTCCGAACACCGCCACGAGGACCGCCGCCAGCGCCGCGCCACCCCCCGTGACCAGGCCCGCGGCCGCGCCCGCTGCGGTGAGGCCGCGCCACCAGATCCCGAGCATGAGCAGTGGGCAGAACGTGGACGCGGCGACGGCGAACGCCAGGCCGACCACCTGGGACACGTCCAGCCCGGTCACCTGGAGCGCGGCCACCAGCGGGACCACCCCCGCCACCAGGGCGGATCGCCGGAAACTCCGCACGGATCCATGACCGAGCACGTCGGTCGACAGCACTCCGGCGACGGACACGAGCAACCCACTCGCGGTCGACAGGAACGCGGCGAACGCGCCCGCCGCGACGAGTGCGCCGAGTAGCTGCCCGCCGACCCCGCCGATCGCGGCGCCGGGCAGGACCAGCACTACGGCGTCGGTGTCTCCGGTCATGAGCAGTTGCGGCGCGTAGATCCGGCCGAGCACGCCGTAGAGCGCCGGGAAGAGGTAGAAGCCGCCGAGCAGGGCGAGGACGACGAGGGTGGTCCGTCTGGCGGCCCGGCCGTCCGGATTCGTGTAGAAGCGGACCAGCACGTGCGGGAGTCCCATGGTCCCGAGGAACGTGGCGAGGATCAGCGAGTACGTGGCGAACAGGTCGTGGTCCGCGGTGGGCGGCGTGAGCCAGGCCCCGCCGGTGAGGGGCTCGAGGCCGGAGACGTGTGGCACGGCGGATCCGGCGGGGAACGTCACCGTCGTGTGCGCGGCGAGGGTGTGGCGGCCGGATCCGAGGGTGCTCTCGCCGTCCACGTGGTGCCCGTCGACCGTCCCGCGGATCCGCACGACGACGAGGTCGTCCACCTGGATCGACACGGGCTCGTCGATCCGCACGGTGGTCTCGGATCCGAACTGGGGCACGCTGGGCGGACCGAGCTGGGGCCGCCCGTCCGAGTTCCAGTGCAGCAGCAGGAACGCGACCGGGAACGCGATCGCCGTGAGCTTGAGCCAGTACTGGAACGCCTGCACGAACGTGATCGACCGCATCCCTCCGCTCGCCACGTTGCCCACGACGACCACGGCGACGAGCAGCGCTCCGACCCAGTAGGGCGCCCCGGTGACGGTCCCCAGAGTGAGTCCGGCGCCCTGGAACTGCGGGACCAGGTACAGCCACCCGATCACCACCACGAAGACGGTGGCGAGGCGGCGGACCACCGGCGACCCGAGCCGTGCCTCGGCGAAGTCGGGCAGCGTGAACGCCCCGGATCGGCGCAGCGGCGCGGCCACGAACAACAACAGCGCGAGGTACCCGGCGGCGAACCCAACCGGGTACCACAGCACGCTGACGCCGGACTTCATCACGAGCCCGGCGATCCCCAGGAAGGACGCGGCGGACAGGTACTCGCCGCTGATCGCCGCCGCGTTCCACGACGGGCTGATCGTGCGCGAGGCGACGAGGAAGTCGCTGGTGGTCCGCGCGACCCGCACGCCGTAGGTCGCGATCGCGATCGTCACGAGCGTCACGAGGATCACCGCGGGCAGCGCGAACACCGAATGCGCCACGGAGGTCAGCCCCGCTCGACGAGCTCGGCGAAGTCGCGTTCGTTCCGCTCGGCCATCCGCACGTAGATCCAGCCGACAAAGACGAGGAACGGGAACGCGAGCCCGCCCAGCAGCACCCACGGCACCCGGATCCCCAGGATCGTCGCCGTGGCGATCCCCGGCGCGAGGGCGAACAACAGTGGCAACAGCCCGAGCCCGACGATCACCAGCGCGGACACCCGGAGGGCGAGCGCCAGCTGGGCCCGCATCAGCCCCCTGACCAGCACCTCGCCGAGCGGGGTCTGCTCCTCCAGCTCCTGCCGGGGACGGACC
>JAOPVE010000268.1 GCA_025963185.1 Actinomycetes bacterium | reverse complement strand
CGCTCGGCCCTGGTCGCCGCGAGCAGCATGTCGGTGACCTTCGAGACGTCCTCGAAGCTGATCCGGGCGTGGTGGATCGCCAGCGGCTCGTACGCGGTGAGCCCGAGGGCCAGTGCGACGACGGTCGTGACGGATCCGGCGAGGCCCACGAACGTGCCCGCGGACGCCAGTGGGACGGTCTGCGCGGCCAGCGCGACGGCGGCGGCGATGTCCCGCTGAGCCGCCCTGACCTGGGCGGGAGTGGGCGGATCGCTATGCAGGTGGCGCTCGGTCAGCCGAACGCAGCCGACGTCGACTGACCGAGCAGCGTCCACAGTAGAGGATCCGATGACGAGCTCCGTGGATCCGCCGCCGATGTCGGCCACGAGATACGGCGCCGGCGTGTCGCCGAGCCCCCGGACCGCCCCGGTGAACGAGAGCCGGGCCTCCTCGTCGCCGGTGATGACGTCCGGCTCGGCGCCGAGCGTGGCGAGCACCATGGCCCGGAAGTCCTCGGCGTTCGAGGCGTCCCTGCTCGCGCTCGTGGCGACCATCCGCACCCGCTCGGCCCCGGACTCGCGGATCGCCGTCGCGTACGACGCGAGCGCCACCCGGGTGCGCTCGATGGCCTCGGGGGCGAGGCGGCCGGTGCGGTCGACGCCCTGGCCGAGCCGGACCACCTCCATCTCCCGGATCACGTCGGTGAGCCGATCGCCGGAGACGTCCGCGACGAGCAGGCGGATCGAGTTCGTGCCGCAGTCGATCGCCGCGACGCGGGTCACTCGGGGTCCGCCGACACGCACGGCCCGGCCGCCCACCACGACGGCAGCGCGGCCAGCGTCTCGTCCCCGAGCACGTTCACGCCAGGACCGGCGGCCAGTGCGTGCCCGGCGAGCACGTGCAGGCACTTCACCCGGGTGGGCATGCCTCCCGCCGAGATCCCGTCGATCTCCGGGACCGAACCCAGCGCGGACCGCCGGGCCAGGTAGTCCTCGTGCGCGGCGGTGTACTGGGCGGCGAGTTCCGGATCCGCGGCCAGGCGTTCGGTCATCTCGCGCATCAGGCCGCTCGACTCCAGCGTTCCGATCGCCGCCGCGGCCCTGGGGCAGGTCAGGTAGTACGTGGTAGGGAACGGGGTGCCGTCCGGCAGGCGCGGCAGCGTCTCGACCACGTCGGGGCTGCCGCACGGACAGCGGTGCGCCACGCGGTGCATGCCCCGGGGCTCGCGCCCGAGTTGCGCGGCGATGGCGGCCCGGTCGGCGTCGCTGACCCCGGTGTCCGGCTCGGTCATGGATCCGTGGCTCACTTCGCGGGGCTCGGCTTCGGGGTCGGCTTCGGCGCGGGCACGAGCGTCGGCTGCGGACTGGGCTGCTGGCCGTGCAGCACCGGCGCGTCCACCGGCAGGGTCTCGGCGGGCTGCCCGGCGGCCTTCACGCTCGACCACAGCTGGCTGTACCAGGGCGCGGTCTGGCTGCTCCTCGACGCGGGCAGCAGTCCCGGTTTGGCGGCCGCGCCACCGGCGGGCTGCGGGTACTTGATGTAGTAGACGAGCACGCCCGGCTCGACGAGCTGCGCGCGCTTACGGGCCTGCGCCTTCACGTACGCCGGATCGTTCCACTTGCGCTTCTGCTTCTCCTTGTCGGCGATCAGCGCCCGCTGGCTGTCCTGGGCGCGCTCGGCCGCCGCGATCTGCGCGCGCTGGGCGAGGTACTGCCGCAGCGGGTAGGCCAGGGTCAGGACCAGCACCGACGCGACCAGCGCGAGGATCGCAGCCCGCCCCGTGAAGCGTCCCGACGAGCGCCGCTGGAACCGCCGGTCGGATCCCCGGGAAGCGGCCGTGCGCCGATCGGACGGCCGCCGGGTGGGTCGTCCGCGCGGGGGCTGCCCACCGGACGGCTGCGGGGACGCGCCACTGAGTGCCCCGGCCATCCGCCGGAGCGCACCGGGCTTGCCCGCGGACTCGGGCTCCCGCCCGGGCGCGCGGACCGTGCCCCGCCGGCCCGCGCCACGAGGACCCCGGGAGGCCGGGCGCCCAGCAGGCGTCTGGCTCCCGGGGGTGCGGCGCGGGTTCGGCGGCACCGTGACTCAGCTCTCCGTGCGGTAGCGCGGGAACGCGGTGGTACCCGCGTAGCGCGCGGCGTCGTCCAGCTCCTCCTCGATCCGGAGCAGCTGGTTGTACTTCGCGACCCGCTCGGACCGGGCCGGCGCGCCCGTCTTGATCTGGCCGCAGTCAGTGGCCACCGCGAGGTCGGCGATGGTGGTGTCCTCGGTCTCGCCCGAGCGGTGGCTCATCATGCAGCGGAAACCCGCGCGGTGGGCCATCGTGACGGCGTCGAGGGTCTCGGTCAGGCTGCCGATCTGGTTGACCTTGACCAACAGCGCGTTCGCCGATCCCTCGGTGATGCCGCGGGACAGCCGCTCGGGGTTGGTGACGAACAGGTCGTCGCCGACGATCTGCACGCGGCCGCCGAGCGAGGCGGTCAGGGCGTTCCAGCCCGCCCAGTCGTCCTCGGCCAGCGGGTCCTCGATGGACACGATCGGGTACGCCGCGGCCAGCTCGGTGTAGTAGGCGGTCATCTCGTCCGCGGTCTTCTTGCCGCCCTCGAACGCGTACACGCCGTCGGTGTAGAACTCGGTAGCGGCCACGTCGAGCGCCAGCACGATGTCGGTGCCCAGCGTGTAGCCGGCCTTCTCGACAGCCTCGGCGATCAGGTCCAGCGCGGCGCGGTTGCTTTCCAGGCTCGGCGCGAACCCGCCCTCGTCACCCAGGCCGGTCGCGAGGCCCTTGCTCTTGAGGACCGACTTGAGCGCGTGGTAGGTCTCGGCACCCCAGCGCAGGGCCTCCCGGAACGTCGCCGCGCCGATCGGGGCGATCATGAACTCCTGCACGTCGACGTTGCTGTCGGCGTGTGCGCCACCGTTGAGGATGTTCAGCATCGGGACCGGCAGCGTGTGCGCGTTCGGCCCGCCGAGGTAGCGGAACAGCGGCAGCCCGGCGGAGTCGGCCGCGGCCTTGGCGACGGCGAGCGAGACGCCGAGGATCGCGTTCGCGCCGAGCCGGGACTTGGTGGGCGTGCCGTCCAGGTCGAGCATCGCCTGGTCGACGAGCCGCTGCTCGGTGGCCTCGTAGCCGACGAGCTCGGGGCCGATCGTGTCGTGGATCGCCTCGACGGCCTTCTCGACCCCCTTGCCCCCGTAGCGGTCACCGCCGTCGCGCAGCTCGTGAGCCTCGAAGGCTCCGGTGGACGCGCCGCTGGGGACCGCGGCCCTGGCGACGGTGTCGTCATCGAGAATGACCTCGACCTCGACGGTGGGGTTACCGCGAGAGTCGAGGATCTCGCGGGCGGCGACGGCCTCGATGGTGGCCACTGCTTCGCTCCTTGCGTCAGTCCGTGCGAACGGGGAGGTCACGGCGCTGATCCGCCGCGACTGGGGCGGGTTGAGACGGGCACGGCTCGATCGCGTCAGCGGGATCGGTCCAGGACGAGCCTATCCGGAGCCGGCGCGCCACTCGCGGCGCCCCGCCGCCGCGCTCAGAGGCCTAGTCGCACTCAGACGCCTAGCAGTGCGGCCAGGTGGCGCGGGGGTGGGGATCCGTGCGCGAGCATCTCGTCGTGCCAGGCCGCCGCGGTGGTGCCGGGAGGGCGGGCGTCGGCGATGGCGCGCATCTCGGTGTAGCCGACGAAGTAGGTCGAGAGCTGCGCGGACGTCAGCAGCAGGCGCCGCCACTTCCCGGCCGCCTCGCCCTCCTCCTGCAGCCCCGGACCGGTCATCATCGCCATCGCGTCGGCCTCGGTGGCGTCCTCGCAATGCACGAGCTGGTCGAGGATCGCGTTGATGATCATCCGCAACTGCATCTTGAGCTGGTGCATCCGCACGGCCGGACCGCCGAACCCCGCCGCGGTCATGAACTCCTCGGCGTAGACCGCCCAGCCCTCGATGAACGTGCCGCTGCTGCACAGGGCCCTGGTGCGGGTCGAGCCACGGAACCGGCGGGCGTGCGCGAGCTGGAGGAAGTGGCCCGGGATCGCCTCGTGCACCGTGAGGTTGTGCACCATGTGGTTGTTGTATTCGCGGTAGAAGGACTCGACCCGCTCGGCCGGCCAGCCCGCCGGGGTCGGGGCGATGGCGTAGAAGGTCGGCAGGTCCGCGGTTTCGAGCCGCCCCGGCGCGTCGCAGTAGGCCACCGCGACCCCGCGGGCGAACTCTGGCATCTCGACGACCTCGACCACGTCGTCCACCAGCGACACGAGCCCGTGTTCGAGGACGAACGCGCTCACCGATCCGAGGGACTTCTGGGCCAGCGGGACGATCGTGTCGTCCGTCGGGTGGTCCCGCGCGAGGGTGGCGAGTGCCGCCGCCGGATCCCGCTCGCCGGTGAGCTCGGCCGCCAGTTCGGTGATCTGCCCGGTGATCTCGGCGAGCCTCGCCTGGGCGCGGTCGAGGATCACTCCGGCGGTCAGGTCGGAGTCGAGGCTGTGCCAGAGCTTGGCCTCCCACATCCGCCGTCCGAGCCGGGGATCGCGGCCGGGCTGGCGGGCGCGATCCCGCAGGTAGGCCACGTGCCGGTCGATCGCGGCGAGCGCTCCGGCCTGGGCGGCGCCGAACTCGCCCGACAGCGACGGGACGCGCGCGGCGAGCGCGGCCAGCTCCCCGCGGATCAGCGCGGCCGTGCCCTCGATCTGCCCCGCGGCCGTCTCGGCGTGGATCGACGGAGTGTCCGCGAGGATCGTCTCGGCCGTCGCGAGCGCGTCCGGAACGGCACGCAGCCGGGCGATCGCGCTGGTCAGGCGCTCGTCGGCGGGCGCGAACTCACGGGCCACGAGCTTGTGGAACAACATGCCCGGGTTGTGTACGAGCGGGTTCCACTCGTGCTCGCGCGTCTCGGTGAGGGCGAACAGCCGGGCGTCCACCGCGGACGAGAGCAGTTGCAGGTCGACCGCGTCCTCGGCGGTGAGGCCGTCGGCGTCGATCTCGTGCAGCACGTCCGCGGACTCGCGCAGCCGCCCGGTCCTGGCCCCGACGGCGGTCTCGGACCAGTCGTGCAGCTGGTCGTCGAAGCGGTGGTCGCCGCACCAGCCCGCCAGCTCCGGATCCGACGCCAGCAGGTCGTCGGCGATCTGCTCGGCCACCTTGTGGAAGTCACGCGACATGCGCCGAACGCTACCTTTCGCCCGGCGGCCCGGCGGCCCGCCACCTCACCCTTCGGCGGCGCGGACCTTCGCGGCGTACGACTGGGCGGCCCTGCGCAGGGCGGCCTCGGCGTCGAGCCCGTGCGCGCGGCCCGCGGCGACCAGGCCCAGCAGCAGCTCGCCCAGCTCGTCCTCGGAGCGCGGGGGTGCCAGGCCGGCGGGCAGCCCCGGATCCGCTACCGGGGTTTTCGCGCGGGCCGCCCGGCTGAGGTACTTGGCGGCGAGCGCGAGCGCGGGCTGGGACTGGGCCACCCCGTCGAGCGCCGACGCGCGGCCCTTCTCCTCCTGCTTGATCCGCTCCCAGGCGCCGTGCAGGTCGTCGGCGGGGGCGCCCTCGAACACGTGCGGGTGCCGCCGGACGAGCTTGGCGACCAGGTCACCGGCCACGTCGTCGATCGACCACGGGTCCTCGCCCGCCTCCTCGGCCAGCCGGGCGTGGAAGGCGACCTGGAGCAGCACGTCGCCGAGTTCCTCGCGGAGCGCGGCGAGGTCACCGTCGGCCAGCGCGTCGTAGGCCTCGTACGCCTCTTCCAGCAGGAACGGCATCAGGGAGGAGTGAGTCTGCTCGGCGTCCCACGGGCAGCCGCCGGGCGAGCGGAGCCGGTCCATCACGGCCACGACGTCCAGCAGCCGGGCGCCGGGCGGATCCCACGACCCGTACACGACCTCGATCTCGGCCCCACCCGGATCCCCCGCGAGCAGATCACCGAGCGCGTGCGCGAACCCCGGATCGCCGTCCGGGCCCGCGAGCCAGACCGCCGTTCCACCCCGAGCCGCCGACCGGACCCGGGCCGCCTGCTCGCGCGGATCCGCCGCCACGACCTCGACCGTGACGCCGGGCAGCGCCGGATCGGCGGCGGCGAACACCGGCGCGGACCGGACCAGATCCCAGGCCTGCGCGGTCAGCAGACCAGCGGGTAGCCGCGGAGACGTGACGAGCAGGACGAGCCGGTCGGGCACCGCGCGATCAGCCCGGCTGCTGGGTGTCCGGCTGCGGCTGGCCAGCCTGGCCGCCGGTGTTGGCCGCACCCGGCTGGGCCAGCTCGACCACGGCCTTGTCCTTGGACGGCGTGATGCTGAAGGTCTGCAGGAAGCTTTTGATGTCGAAGGATCCGTACCGCGGGTTGACCTCGACCGGCGCGTCCTTCGCGGCCTTCTTCACCGCGTCGGCGAACTTGGCGTTGGCCTCCTGGTCGGAGCTCGACGTCTTGGTCACCGCCGCCTGGATCGCGTTCGCGTACGCCCCGGTCTCCCCGGCGATCTCCAGCGGCGCGCCCTGGAGCGGACCGGGGATGTTGCCCGGGTTCGCCTTGTACTGGGCGACGGCCGCCAGCTTCTCGGTGTCCGACACCGTCGCGCCGAGGTTGTGCACGGCCCGGGCGAACAGCGCGTCGAGGATCATCGCGTTGAGCGTGCCCCGCCGGACCAGCGCCTCGCGCCCCTCGCCCGACTTCGCCAGCGCAGGATTCTTGTAGAAGTCGTCCACGCCGTGCTGGACGTCGGACACGGTGATGCGCTTGACGCCGACGAACGCCGCGGTACCGGTCTGCTGCCGGCAGGCGCTGAGCGGGACGACGGCGAGAAGGGCCAATGCGGCCAGGCGCACGGATCGACGGGTCACGGTGACTCTTTCGCGCGGGAACGGTCGGAATCAGCAACGGTAAGGCTCTCACGTCCCGGTTGCCACGTCGCGCAGGCCCCCTGGGAGTCGCATGGCTGACAGCGGCACCGACCCGGGCGCCGACGTGGCAGTGTGTAGCGGTGCTCGCCCCTGGAACCCGACTCGCCGCCTACGAGGTGCGCGAGCGCCTCGCCGTGGGCGGAATGGGCGAGGTGTACCTGTGCCGGCACCGCCTGCTCGACCGGATCGACGCCGTCAAGGTGCTCAGGCCTCACCTGGCCAGGGACGACGCGTTCCGGCGCCGATTCCTGCGGGAGGCCCTCTCCGCCGCCCGGCTGCGCCACCCGCACCTGGTCACCGTCTACACCGCCGACGAGATCGACGGGCAGCTCTACCTGGCCATGGAGTACGTGCCCGGCGCGGACCTCGGCGCGATCCTGGCCAGGGACGGCGCCCTCCCGCCCGCGCGGGCGATCACGCTGCTCAGCCAGGTCGCGGACGCCCTCGACGCCGCCCACCGGCACTCCCTCACTCACCGTGACGTCAAGCCGAGCAACGTGCTGGTCGAACGCCCCGGACTGCCCGACGAGCACGCCTACCTCGTCGACTTCGGCCTGAGCAAGAGCGACGGGCTCGCCCAGGACATCACGATGATGGGACAGATCCTCGGCACCACGGCCTATATCTCCCCCGAGCAGCTCAAGGGCCTCGCCGCCGGTCCGCGCAGCGACCAGTACTCGCTCGGCTGCATGGCGTTCGAGGCGCTGTCCGGGCGGCTGCCGTTCCCGCGCGACGAGCAGCTCGCGGTGCTGCACGCGCACCTGAACCAGGATCCGGGGTCGCTGCGGGAGATCCGGCCGTCGCTGCCCGCCGGCGTCGACGCGATCGTGGCCCGCGCGATGGCCAAGAGCCCCGCGGATCGCTTCGACACGTGCACCGCGTTCGTCCACGCGCTCCGCGACGCCGTCGCCCCGCCCGCGGTGATGGCCGCACCGGTCGCGGCGTCCGTGGCAGCCGCGCCCGCAGTGGTTCCGGATCGCCGGTCCAGCGTCTACGGCACCGCCCCGGTCCGGGGGTCCGCCGTGGTGACCGGGCGCGCGTCCGCCCTGCCCGCGGTGCTGGCCGCCGAGCAGGAGATCCGTCCCGCCGGGCCCAACCTGTGCCTCGCCGTCGTCGGCGGTCCAGACGGCGGCCGGGTCGCGCCCCTGCCCAACGGCGAGCACGTCGTCGGGCGGTCCCGCGGCGACCTGCCGCCCGGCGCCGTGTCGATCGTGCTCGCGGATCCGCACCTGCGCGCCTCGCACCTCTCGCTCCGGGTGCACGGGTGGAGCGTGCGCGTCGAACCAGCCGCGCCCGGAACCGTGCTGGTCGACGGGGAGCCGGCCGACGGGCCCTGGGAGCTGCGCGCCGGGCAGGTCATCGAGGCCGGGTCGTCGCTGCTGGAGGTCCGGGCGTTCGCGCGGCTCGCCGGGGACGACCCCGAGCCCGATCCGGTGACCCTCGGCAGGCTGGTCCACGACGCCGGGCCCGGGCTCGCGCGATCGCCCCAGGAGTCGCGGTTCCTGTCGATCCGGGTCGGCTGGCAGGCCGGACAGCCCCCCGTGCCGCTGTCCGTGCCGTTCGGCGGGACCGCCTCGGTCGCGCTGCGCGGGAAGTCCAAGCTCACGACGCCACTACTGCGCTGGATCCTCGCCCAGGCGATCGGCCTGCACTCGCCGGCGGACCTCGCGATCGCGGCGGCCATCGTCCCGTCGGCACCCGATCCGCTGGCGTGGCTGTCCGCCGCCCCGCACGCCCGGCCCTGGACGCCACTACTGAGCGGACGGCACGTCGTGAACTCGCCGTCCGAGGCGTCCTCGCTGGTCGGGGAGCTGCGCGAACTCATCGAGGTCCGCCGGATCGCGGCCGCGCGCGGCTCCGAGCACCGCACCCTCGCCGTGGTCCCCCGGATCCTGGCCGTCCTCGACGACCGGCTCGGCGTCCCCGGAGTGGACTACCTCTGCACGGCCGGTCCGCCGCTGGGGGTGCATGTGGTGCGGCTGGTCCGGTCCAGCGAGCGGGCGCCGGCGAGCTGCTCGATCTGTGTGGACGTCGACCGATCGGGGCGCGAGGTCGTGATCCACCTGGCCGGCCGCCCGGGCGAGGCCTGGAGCGCCACCCCCGACGGAGTCAGCCTCCCCTACGCCCGCGACCTCACCGACGCCCTCACCACCTGACAGCGTTCGCGCGGCCGGTGCGGGCTCAGGCAGTCCGGCGCCTCAGGAGTGCGGTCGTTCGTGCGGACGACCTTGGAAACCGGAACCGCCTCCCCCGTACAGGGGGAGGCGGGTCTGAGGGGCTTGGCGCCCCCCGGTTACCGGTCCAGCAGCCGGATCAGTTGCGCAGGCCGACCTTGATCTGCATGACGTCGTCGCCGTCTCCTGCAGTTGGACGGCGTGGCCGAGGCCGGTGCGACAGAGACGAACGCCGTGGCCGCGGTCATGAGAGCTGCCGCGCTCACGCCGATCACAACGCGGCGAACGCGGCCGGATGAATTCTTCGTGCT
>JAOPVE010000254.1 GCA_025963185.1 Actinomycetes bacterium | reverse complement strand
TCGAGGCCCTGCACGACAACAACCTGCCGTTCCTCAACGACGGCGAGCCGATCGAAGCGGTCCCGCACATCCCGATCACGATCTCGCTCGGGGTCATCCTCGCGACCCTGGCGATCACCACGCTGGCAAGCCTGTGGAAGTCGCGGCGGGACCGGCTGGCGCTCGCGCGAACCCGCCCCTGACCCCGGCGACCAGCGCCCCGGGGCGGCGGTCCGGCAGTGACGCGGTCAGTCGGCGATGAAGCCGCGGAGCGCCCGGCCGGACGGGGTCGCCGACCAGACCAGGAACGCGGTTCCGGCAAGCGCGGCCCCCACCAGCACCACCCGGGAGCGGACCGACTGCGAGCGCCACCCCTGCGCGAGCGCCATCCCGCAGAGCGGCACGCACACGAGGCTGACCGCCATGCCGACGGTGGCGGCGAAGAAGCCGAGGATGTGCATAACGCTGGCGGTCGCCCCGGCCGAGTCGGACCACAGCCGCACGCTGCCATTGCCCGGACCGGCCGGTAAGGCGCGCGCCACGAGAGCGGGAACGACGACGCCCCCGGTGTAGCAGACGGCGATCACGAGCTGGCAGATCGCGGCGGCCCGGCCCGGGCCGGTCACCGCCGGGTGCTGAGTACCTGCGGGGGTCTGCTCCGCCGCGCCCGCGCGGGGCAACAGGTCGGAGTCGGGCCCGGTGTGCGTGGCCGCCGCGGTCATCTCTGCGTACTCCTGGTCGTCGGTGGGCAGTCGGCGCGGCGGCAGGACGAGGCCGCCGGGCACCCTGCTGGACCCCGAAAATAGGCCACCGTGTCAAGCGGCCCGCCACCTGGGCACGCCCGGGCAGAACGGAGGGTGCGGCCGGTCATTGTGCACGTCGTGTTTACCCGCGCGCGCGGCGGGCACGGCATGCTTGCGGGACGCTCCCGTGCGTGTGTGGGGCACCACCGGAGCAGGGCGCGCCCGGCCGCGCGGGACATCCCCGGCCGGGCCGCCAGCCCCACGCGACCCGCACCTTGCTGGTCCGCTCAAGCGGGTGACTGGGACGGCTGGCGCCTCCGAGCGCACCGCCCGGGAGAACGTCCCGCCGTAGGCGCCTGGGCGGGCTGGGTGTGGTCCGGCGTTGCGGGATGGTTGCGGGAAGTTTTCGGGGAGATCTAGCCAGCCGGGCGCCGAGACGGGATCCTGTACTCCGTCGGTTCACGCCTGAGCCGTCCGCTGTCTGCGGTGACGGATCCGCGAGGAGTTTCCTAATGTCCACATCGGCCCGTTCGCGCCGTCCCGCCCTCTGGCTTGCCGCCGCGTTGCTGGTGCCCGCCCTCGCGGTGACGACCACCTCGGCGAACGCGGCCACCGAGGCTCCGGGGGCACCCGGCAGCGGATCCTCGTGGACCACCGGAGCGAAGACGGCGGCCGGCACGGCGGCCAGCACCGCGTCGACGGTGTGGTTCACCGCGGCCGACGGGGTGACCAGCGAGGTCTTCTACCCGCGTGCGGACGTGCCGGACGTGCAGGACATGCAATACATCGTCACGGACGGCCAGAGCTTCACCGACCTCGAGCGCGACGCGACCACGCACGCCGTGGCCATGCCGGACGAGCGGGCGCTGGAGTACACGGTGACCAACACCGCGAAGTCCGGGCGGTACCGGCTCACGCACACCTACGTGACGGATCCCGGCCGCCCGACCCTGCTGCTGCGCACCCGGTTCCAGTCGCTCGACGGCGGCCGGTACCAGCTCTACCTGCTGTTCAACCCGTCGCTGGCCGGGGGAGCGTCCGGCGACACGGGCGGGTGGGACGCCTCGTCCGGCTCGCTCGTCGCCAGCGACTCGGTACAACTGGGCGGGGCGGCGGTGCCGGTGGCGTCGGCGGTGAGGTCCTCGGTGCCCTTCAGCGCGCACTCGACCGGCTACAGCGGATCCGCGAGCGACGGCTACCTCGACCTCGCCGCGCACCGATCCCTGACCGCCCGCTACGACACCGCGTCCGGGCCGGGCAACATCGTGCAGACCGCGCAGGTCCCCGTAGGCGCGGACACCACCTTCACCCTCGCGCTGGGCTTCGGCGCGAGCCGCACGGCCGCGGCCGCCACTGCCCGCGCGTCCCTGACTACCGGATTCCCCGCGGCCGAGGCGAGCTACCGGTCGGGGTGGAACTCCTATGTGAACTCCCTCGCGCTGCCGGCGAGCGTGAGTACGGACGCCCGGCGCCGACGGGTCTACCGCACCAGCCTGATGGCGCTGCACGCCGCCGAGGACAAGACCTACCCCGGCGCGAGCGTCGCCTCGCTGTCCACGCCGTGGGGCGGCAGCGTCGACGGCAACGCGCTCAGCGACGGCTACCACCGGGTCTGGGCCCGCGACCTGTACCAGCAGGCCACGGCCCTGATCGCGGCCGGCGACCGGGCCCAGGCGACCCGCATGACCCGGTGGTTGTGGGACCGCCAGCAGATCACGGCGTGGACCCAGGGCGACGGCGTCTCGTACGCCCCCGGATCCTTCCCGCGCTACTCGCCGGTCAGCGGAACGCCCGGCGCGACACCCCAGCAACTCGGCTGCTGCGAACAACTCGACCAGGACGCGTTCCCGATCGTCCTCGCGTGGCAGCTCGGCCTCACCGACCGCGCGACCTGGGACAAGATCAAGCTCACCGCGGATCACGTCGCCGCGATCGGCCCGTCCACGCCGAGCGAGCGGTGGGAGGAGCAGCGGGGGCTCTCGCCGTCGACGATCGCCGCCGAGATCGCCGGGCTGGTCTGCGCCGCCGATCTGGCCCGCAACTACGATCCGGCGAGTGCGGCCCGCTACGAGTCCACGGCCGACGCGTGGCGCACCTCGCTCGACAGCTGGACCTTCACGACGACCGGCTACTTCGGCGACCACCAGTACTACGAGCGGATCGAGACCGGCACCGACCCGAACGACACCCAGGCGCGCTCGTTCGAGGACGGCACGTGGTGGGAGCGCGACATCGTCGACGGCGGGTTCCTGGACCTGGTCCGGCTGGGGATCCGCAAGGCCGACTACGGGCCGGTCCGCGGATCCCTCGCCGAGCTCGACGCCGTCGACAAGGTCAGCACCCCCGCCGGGGACATGTGGTACCGCTACAACCACGACTCGTACGGCGAGAGCCAGGCCGACGGATCCGGCTGGCCGTCGGGCCACGCGAGCCGCACCGGACGGCTGTGGCCGCTGCTCTCCGGGGAGCGGGGCGAGTACGAGCTGGCCGCGGGCCGTCCGGCCACCAGCTACCTCCAGACGCTCGCGAACTCCGCGAACGACGGCTACCTGGTTCCCGAACAGGCCTGGGACCGTCCCGACCAGTTCGGCTTCCGGTTCGGCCACGCCACCGGATCCGCTGCCCCGCTGAACTGGGCGGCCGCGCAGTATGTCCGGCTGGCGCTCTCGGTGGACGCCGGCCACCCCGTCGAGACCCCGTCGGTGGTGAGCGCCCGGTACGCGACGCGGTGACTACTACGCCAGGCGGTGACTACTGGGCCGCGTG
>JAOPVE010000112.1 GCA_025963185.1 Actinomycetes bacterium | reverse complement strand
CGGTGCCGGCGCTCGCCGATCCCGGCCCGGTACCGGCCGCGCCGGGCTTGCGCGCTCCACCGAGCAGGCCGGCCCACCGGGAGCGCCCCGGGACCTGGTCCGCGGGCTGGACGGTCGTCTTCGGCGGCCCGCCGGGCGACTCGGCGCTGTTCACGGGCTGGACGGTCGTGCTCGGCGGCCCGCCCGGCCGCTCGGTGCTGTTCACCGGCTGGACCGCCGTGCGTGGCAACGCCGCCCGGCCGGATCCGAACGCGGCCGGCGACTGGCTCGCGGTGCCGGCGAGCGCGGACGCGTCCGCCCAGCTCACGGTGGGTGCGGGCGCGGCCAGGGCGCGGGTCGGGGCGGCGGGACTCGCGATGTCGGCCGTGGTGTGCTCGGAAGCCACCAGGAGCCTTCCCGAGGGCTCGGGCAGCCTCGGGGCGGCCGATAGGTCCCAGTCGACGAACCGGACGTGCTCGGGCAGCCGGGAGGCCAGCGCGCACAACTCGGCGATCCATGAGGGCAGTTCGTCGGTGCGCGGGCGGTCCTCGGGGCGGTCGGCGAGCGGGGCCAGCAGGTGCGCGGCCAGCACGGGGTGCTCGTCGAGCAGGGGGTGCCGCCGCAGTCCGCCGGGGCTCACGGATCCGGGTGAGGTGCCGGACCGGTCCGAGCGCGGCAGCCAGCCGGTGAGCAGGAAGTACGCGACGGATCCGAACCCGTGCACGTCGTACGCCGAGTTCACGTGCCCGGTGTAGGCCTCGGGACCGGCGGACTCGGGCGTGTGCGCGATCGTCGTGATGTGCGCCGCGTGGTCGTACCGGGCCGAGGTGAAGTCGATGAGCCGGACCTCCCCGATGGGGAGCACGATCACGTTCGACGGCTTCACGTCCATGTGCAGGACCGGGCTGTCCCCCGCGTCGGCCGGGTAGTGCAGCGCGTACAGCGTCTCGGCGATCGTGGCGAGCACGGAGGCGCCGAAAAGCCTGGCCGGGCCGGACGCGCCCATGCCACCGGCCAGCCGCTCGATGAGCGTGCCGCCGGGCAGGTAGTCGAGCACCTGGTAGGGCACCCGGTCCTGGCTGAGCTGGACCGTGCCGGCCACCGACGGCGGCAGCCCGTAGAACCCGTCGACGCGCAGGCAGATGCCCGCCACGCCACGGCTGTTGAGGTCCATGAGGACGGCGTCGCCCTTGTCCCATGACCGGAGCTGGTCGAGCATCTGCCGGCGCGGATCGGCGCGGAACACCTTCACGGTCACGGGCGAGGAACTGACCCCGGCAGATAACCGGACCCCGCGGTACACCTCCGCCTGGCCACCAGACCCGAGGTGGTACAGCAGCCGGTAGCGCTCGCGGGCTTCGGGCAGCGGGCTGTCCGGGCCGCACACCAGGTCGACCCCGGATGCCTCAGGCCGCATGCCGCCCTCCCCCCATCTCCATCCCTCCATTAAGCCACGCGAGTCCACACGTGTCCGTTATGCCCCACTCACCATTGCACCTCGCGGCACGCCGAGCGGTCCACCGGCTCCACCTGGACCGTCGCGTGCGCAATCCCATACCGCTCGGCCAGCAGGGTCTGCGCGGCCTCCAGTACCGGGTGGACGTCGGTGCCCGGCTCGACGGCGACGTGGGCGGTGGCGACCTCCATGCCCGAGGTGAGGGTCCAGACGTGCAGGTCGTGGACGTCCACGACGTCGGGCAGCGCGCCGAGGCTGCGCTCGACCTCGGCCACGTCGACGTGTTCCGGCGCGGCCTGCACGAGCACCCGCAAGGCCTGGCGGGCGAGCCGCCAGGTGCGCGGCAGGATCAGCGCGGCCAGCAGCAGCGCCACCACGGGGTCGACCCAGCGCGCCCCGGTGAACGCGATGACGAGCCCGGCGACGAGCACTCCGGCGGATCCGATGGCGTCGGCGAACACCTCCGTGGCGGCGGCCCGGACCGCCAGACTGGCCTGCGCACCGGACCGCAGCAGCGCGTACGCCCCCACGTTCACCGCGAGCCCCAGCGCGGCGACGGCAAGCATCGGACCCGCGGGCACGGCCACCGGATCGCGCAGCCGGGACAGCGCCTCGATCGCCACGTACGCGGCCACCCCGAACAGCAGCAGCGCGTTCGCGAGCGCCGCCAGGGTCTCCATCCGGTACAGGCCGTAGGTGCGGCCGGGCCTGGCGGAGGCGCGCCCGCCGATCGTGATCGCCGCGTAGGCGAGCAGCAGCCCGGCGAGGTCGGTGACCATGTGGCCGGCGTCCGAGAGCAGGGTCAGCGATCCGGTGGCCAGGGCGGTGACGACCTCGACGGCGAGGAAGACAGCCGTAACCAGCGCCGCCAGGAGGAGCCGACCGCGGTGAGCCGAGGCCGCGCTACCCACCGGCACGCCGTGGGAGTGACCGTGGCCCAAGCGGAGCCCCTCTGCGAACGTGGTGAACGGGACGTTCCCGTCAGTCCATCGTCCGTGTGCCCGGCGAACCGGTCAAGCGCTCTCCTGCTCGGGCAGCCCGAGCCAGTTCAGCCACCGCGGATCCGGCGTGCGGTGCCCGAGCACCCGCCAGGCGACCCCGGTCGGGGCGGTGGGCGGCTGCCGGAGCCGCCAGCCCAGCTCGGTGAGCATCCGGTCGGCCTTGACGTGGTTGCAGCGCCCGCAGGCGGCGACGACGTTGTCCCAGGTGTGGTGCCCGCCGCGGCTGCGCGGGAGCACGTGGTCGATGGTGCTCGCGGAATGGCCGCAGTACACGCACCTGCCGCCGTCCCTGGCGAACACGGCGCGCCTGGTCAGGGTGACGTGCGGACGAAAGGGGACTCGCACGAACCGGGTCAGCCGCACGACGGCGGGCAGCACCATGAGCGTGGAGGAGCTACGCAAAAGACCGTCCCCCTCGCTGACGGGGACGGCCTTCTCGGTGAGCACCAGCACGGCGGCACGGCGGCCTGGTACCACGCACAATGGTTCGTACGTCGCGTTGAGTACCAGCGCTACGGCCGTGCCAGACATCGCACCACCTCCGATGGCAGCAATACTCCCGTACGAAGCCCGTATCCGCACGTACGAACGGTGAATTCGGCGGGCCGGGTGTCCAGCTGCGTGCGGAAACGGCACCTCAATCGCCGCGAACCGGACACGCCAGGTGGGGGTGGGGTGCCGCTCCGGCGGCCGGAGGCACTACAACGGTGTGATGCTCGCCCAGATCCTCGCCGCAGGCCCCCTGTTCCCACTCAGCGGTTCCGAGCCCAAGTGCGCCAAGCTGGACCCCGGATCGCTCTGCGGCGTGCTGTGGCGCCACACCTCGCAGCGCTGGCTCGCCACCCTGGCCAGCTGGGGCGGGCTGACGAAGGTCTTCACCATCGTCATGATCGTCCTCATCGCCCTGGTGCTGCGGTGGCTCATCAACCGGGCGATCACGAAGCTGACCAGGGGCAAGCCCGGCGGGGCCCCGGCGATCCTCAAGCCGCTCAAGGAGCGCGCGCCGAGCGCCTTCCTCGAAGCGGCCGCCCTGCTCTCGGAGCGCCGGACCCAGCGCGCCCAGACCATCGGATCCGTACTGCGCAGCATCACCTCGGCGGCGATCTTCACGATCGCGGTGATGACGATCCTCGGCGAGGTCGGCCTCAACCTCGCCCCGCTGATCGCCAGCGCGGGGATCGCCGGGGTCGCCATCGGCTTCGGCGCCCAGAACCTGGTCAAGGACTTCCTGTCCGGCATGTTCATGATGCTGGAGGACCAGTACGGCGTCGGTGACGTCGTGGATCTCGGCGAGGCCAGCGGCACAGTGGAGTCGGTAGGGCTGCGGGTGACGACGGTCCGCGACTCGGCGGGCGTGGTCTGGTACATCCGCAACGGCGAGATCGTGCGGGTGGGCAACAAGAGCCAGGGCTGGGCCATGGTGAACGTCGACGTGCCGGTCCCGTTCGGCACCGACATCGAGCGCACTCAGCAGGTCATGCAGGAGGCGGCCGACACGCTCGCCGCGGACGACGAGTGGAAGGACGACCTGCTCGCCCCACCGGAGGCGCTCGGCGTCGAGCAGATCACCGGCACGGGCCTCACCCTGCGGGTGAACGCGAAGACCACCTCGGCGGCCCAGTGGCGGGTCGCGCGCGAGCTGCGGCGGCGGGTCACCGAGGCCCTCGACGACGCCAAGATCCAGTCGGGGACCGCGATCGCGTCCACTCCCCCACCGGTCCAGCCGCCGGTGCCACCACATCCGCCCGGCCGGACCTAGCCGCGCGAGGCCGGACACAGCCGAAGTGCGGAACTTGCGACCGGCTATGACCGGCCGCACGTTCCGCACTTCGGGGTTGTCAGGCTTCCTTGGCGGCCTCGCGCAGGGCCTCGGCGGGGGTGACCGGCGGACGGCCGAGCAGGCGGGCCAGGTCACCCGATTCGGTGTACAGCTCGTTGCGGGCAATCGCGGCGTCCGAGTCGGCGTAGACGGCCGCGGCCTGCTCGGGGAGCCCCGCCGCGACGAGGACCTTCGTGTACTCCGCCACCGGCAGGTCGTGGTACTCGACGTGCGTGCCGGTGATCTCGGTGATCAGCGCGGCCAGCTCGGTCATCGTGAACGCCTCGTCGCCGCCGAGTTCGTACGCGGTGTTGTCGTGGCCGTCCCCCGTCACCACGGCGACCGCCGCCTCGGCGTAGTCGGCGCGGGTCGCGGCGGAGATGCGGCCGTCGTCCGCCGATCCGGTGATGACGCCTCTTTCGAGGTACCCGGGCAGCTGGGCCGTGTAGTTCTCCAGGTACCAGCCGTTGCGCAGGAACGTGTACGGAATGCCACTCTCGCGGATCACGGCCTCGGTCGCCAGGTGCTCGCGGGCCAGCAGCGAGTGGTTGCGCTCGCCGTTGACGATGCTCGTGTAGGCGATCCGGCGGATCCCCGCGCGGGCCGCGGCGTTCACCACGTTGGTGTGCTGGCCGATCCGCTGGCCGACCTCGCTGCCCGAGACGAACAGCAGCGTGTCCACTCCGGTGAACGCCGCGTCGAGTGAGCCCGGATCCGTGTAGTCGGCCTTGCGGACCCGCACGCCCCGCTTGGCGAGCCCGGCGATCTTCTCCGGGGTCCGCGCGACGGCGGCGATCTCCCCCGCGGGCACTCCGCGAGCGAGCAGCGCCTCGACGGCGAGCTGTCCGAAGTGGCCGGACGCTCCGGTGACGGCGATCATGCGGTGTCCCTTCCTGGTGAAATGCGTGGTCAGGCTGTCTGGAACGAGCGCTTCGACAAACCCATCATGTAACCGCTGATGGTCGTCTCAACCGCCTTCTCCGGATCCTCGGCCGCGCCGAGCGTGAGGAAGATCGGCGAGAAGTGCTCGACCGTCGGGTGTGCGTAGGGCAGGCCGGGCGCCTTGGCCGCGTAGTCCGCGAGCTCGTCGACATCCCCGCGGGCGAGCGCGGCGGCGACCCAGTCGTCGAAGTCCTGGGACCAGCCGGGCACCTTGCCCCGCACCATGTCGGCCGTGACGAACGGGAGCCCATGGGTCATGAAGCCGGATCCGATGATCAGCACACCCTCCTCGCGCAGCGGCCGCAGCCGGCGCCCGAGTTCGAGCAGCTTGCGCGGATCGTGCGTCGGCATGCTCAGCTGCAGCACCGGCACGTCACCGAGCGGGTACATGACCTTGAGCGGCACCCAGGCGCCGTGGTCGAGGCCGCGCGAGCTGTGCTGGTGCACCGGATCGCCGGCCGGCATGAGGGCTGCGACCCTGCGGGCGAGCGCCGAGGCGTCGGGGGTGGCGTAGGTGAGCTGGTAGTAGCGCCGGGCGAAGCCACCGAAGTCGTACACCAGCGGGGTGCTCGCGGCCGGAGCGGACAGGCTGAGCGGCGCGGACTCCCAGTGGGCGCTGACGATCAGCACCGCCGTGGGCTTGGGCAGCCGGCCGGTCCAGGCGAACAGCTCGCGCATCCACTCGCCGTCGTCGAACAGGGGCGGGGCGCCGTGGCTGAGGTAGATCGGGGGCATGGGGCCGTCGGACGGGGTCCACGCGGCACGGCCGCGAGCCACCGGGACGGCCCCGACCAGGAACTCGTCGAGCGCACCCGCGGGGACGCGCGGATTGAGGATCGACGTCATCACGGTCCTTCACGAAGTAGTTGAACTTTCAACTCAGAACCTACGCCGGATCAGTTGAAGCGTCAAGTAAACGGCGTAGACTCGGACCCGTGACGAACTGGCTGAACCCCACCGAGCTCTCCTCATGGCTCTCACTGGCCGAACTCGTGGTCAAACTGCCCGCCGCCCTCGACGCGCAGCTCCAGCGCGACTCCGGGCTCAGCCACTTCGAGTACATGGTGCTCGCGCGGCTCTCCGAGGCACCCGCGCAGTCCCTGCGGATGAGCTCGCTCGCCGCCATCTCCAACGGATCGCTCTCGCGCCTCTCCCATGTCGTCAAGCGACTCGAACAGCGCGGCTGGGTCGTCCGCGAACCGTGCCCCGAGGACGGCCGCTACACCAACGCGATCCTCACCGGAACGGGCCGGGAAAAGGTGACCGCGGCGGCGCCCGGACACGTCGGCGCCGTGCGCTCGCTCGTCATCGACAGGCTCGACGCGGACCAGCTCGAAGCCCTCCGCGCGATCTGCGGCCGGATCGCCGCGGGGCTGCCGGGATCAACGTGCCCCGAGTGACTTTCCCGCAAGGGCAATGGGCCGAAAAAGGTTGTCTCATCCCGCATCGGGACCCAACCGGCAATGTCGCAGGATAGGCTGCCAACGAGAGCCGCGCCGTCGTCCGAATGGGCACCGCAAGTCGGCCATGTGTCGCGCTGCCGACTCCCCGACATCTATCCGGATCACCGCTAATCGGGCAGACTGCGCACCGGATGCACAGCACCTGCGCGCCGGACTGGGGAGGGGATCGTGACTGCCGACACCGAGCGGTCCGCTACCTACCGCGAGGTGTTCTCAGTCCGCGAATACCGGGCGGTGTTCGGCGCGTACGTGCTCTCGGCGTTCGGCGACATGCTCGCCAAGGTCGCCGTCGCGATCCTCGTCTGGGACCGCACCCACTCCGCCCTGCTGTCGGCCGCCTCGTTCGCGATCGGCTACCTGCCGTGGGTCGCCGGTGGCCCGCTGCTCGCCACCCTCGCCGACCGGCTGCCCTGGCGCCGCACCCTGGTGTGGTGCGACCTCGGCCGGCTCGTGCTCGTCGCGGTGCTCGCGATCCCCGGAATTCCCTTGTCCGGCCTGCTGATCGTGCTGTTCCTGGCCGCACTGCTCACGCCACCGTTCGAGGCCGCGCGATCCGCTCTGCTGCCCGACATCCTCTCCGGCGACCGGTATGTGCTCGGCCTCGGGCTGAACAACATCGCCGCCCAGGTGTGCCAGGTCGCCGGATTCATCCTCGGCGGTTACCTCGTCTCCGTCATCAGCCCGCGCGGCGCACTGATCGTCGACGCGGCCACGTTCCTCGGATCGGCGATCCTGCTGCGCTACCGCGTCGCCCAGCGCCCGGCGCCCACGCCCACCCACAGCGAGTTCTCGCTGCGCCGCGAGACAGCGGACGGCCTGCGGCTCGTGTTCGGCAGCCGGGTCCTGCGGGTCTACACCGCGATGGTGTGGGCGTCCGCCGCGTTCGCGTTCGCCCCCGAAGGCCTCGCCGCGCCACTGGCCGACGACATCGCCGGGCGCGGCCACAACGTCGTCGTCGGACTGCTGCTCGCCGCCAACCCCGTCGGCACCATCACCGGCGGCATCGTCGTCGCGCGGTTCATCTCCCCCGCCCGCCGCGCCCAGCTACTGCGGCCGCTGGCCCTGCTGTCCGCGCTCGCGCTGGTCCCGCTCGCGTTCTCCCCGCCGCTCGCGGTCGTCCTCGTGCTGTACTTCGCGAGCGGGTTCGGCATGTCGTTCCTGTTGCCCCTCAACGCCATGTTCGTGCGTGCCCTGCCGATCAGCTTCCGGGCCAGGGCGTTCGGGGTCGTGCAGTCCGGGCTGCAGATCAGCCAGGGGCTGGCGATCGTCGTCGCGGGCTGGCTCGCCGACACCGTCCACGCCAGCGTCGTGATCGGCCTCGGCGGGGTGTTCGGCGTCGTCTGCCTCGGGCTGCTCGCCGTGGTCTGGCCGTCCCCGCGCGACGCGGTCGGGGCGATCCCCGAGCCAGCCTGACCGATCCGCCCTGGCAGGATGGGGACGTGGCCGAGCCCAGCTTCTACGACGCGATCGGCGGCGAACCCGTGTTCCGGCGGCTCGTCCACGAGTTCTACCTCGGCGTGGCCGGTGATCCGCTGCTCCGGCCGCTGTATCCCGAGGAAGACCTGGGTCCGGCCGAGGATCGCCTGCGGATGTTCCTCGAGCAGTACTGGGGCGGTCCGCGCACCTACTCCGACTCGCGTGGGCACCCCCGGCTGCGGATGCGGCACGCGCCGTTCGTCATCGGTCCCGCCGAACGGGACGCCTGGCTGGCCCACATGCGCACGGCGGTCGACGCCCTCAGCCTCCCGCCCGAGCAGCACGACGCCCTGTGGGAGTACCTCGAACGCGCGGCCTACTTCATGGTCAACGCCATGGACCAGCCCTAGTCCAGCCCTAGTCCTCGCTGGACACCGGAAACTGTCGGGCACCCGCGGTACGGTCCCGGGCATGGCGGCAATCGATTACGCGCTCCCTGGTCCGCTCACCAGTCTGCGCGAGGTCGATCCGTTGGCGCTCGCGCTGGTGCCGGCCGCGGCTGCCGACATCTGCCGCCTCGCGAACACCCTGATCATCCAGCCCCGCGACGCGCAGCGCTTCGGTGTGCCGGGAGCGGAGACCGCCAAGATCGAGATCCGCCGGGCCGACGCCCTCGCCGGCGCCGTGCTCAGCCTGAATCCCGCCCCGATCCATGTCCCGCGCCAGCCGCACGAGCGCGTGATCGGTACCTGCCGCGACTTCTCGGTGCTGACCTGTGCGCTGCTGCGCCACCGCGGAATCCCCGCCAGGGCACGCTGCGGCTTCGCCACCTACTTCAAGCCTGGGCTGGGCGTGGACCACTGGATCACCGAGTATTGGCACGACGACGAGCGCTGGGTGCGGGCCGACTCCGAGATCATGGGTCACTCGGTCCTGGCCACTCCGGAGGACGTCAGCCCCGAGCAGTTCCTCACCGGCGGCGAGGCCTGGGCCGCATACCGCCGGGGCGACCTCGACGCCAGCCAGTTCGGCGTCTACAGCACCGACAACTGGGGAGAAGCGGAAATCCGGGGCAACGCGGTCCGGGATCTGGCCGCGCTCAACAAAGTGGAGATGCTGCCCTGGGACAACTGGGGTCGCATGGAGGCGTCGTACAAGGGGGCGACGGGCGCCGACTATGACGAGCTCATCGACGTGGTTGCCGCCACATCCGCCTCGGGCGATCCGTCCGCGGTGGCCGGCCTCTACGCCACCGCAGACCTCCAGGTCCCGGGCGAACTGATCCACTGACGCCCCCGCAGCCAGGGAGCACGAGTGGCTACGGCCCGCATCAGAACGCGGTAATTGAAAAGGATTGAAAGCTTTGATCTAAACCTGGAGCCCGCCGAGGTGCGCGAGATGCAAGCGGCGAGGTTCGCCAGGTACCGGTGTTGTACCTGGCGGTTCTCGCCGCGCCGCAGATCGCGTGCCTCGGCGGGCCGCGCACCTCAAATCAGGCCGCCTTCGTCGGATAGCCATTCCATCCAGGCTCCCGCGACGGACGTGACGCAGTCGACCAGGTCGTCGAGCAGGGCGTCGTGGACTCCGGTGCCGAGGTAGACCTGCATCTCGCCATAGACCGGCAGGCTGCCGCTGTCGGCCGGGGTGCCGATGAAGGCCTTGAGGAAGCGGCGGGTGCGGTTCCACTCGTTGACGGCCGTGTAGGCGCGCACGGCCCACTCCTGCGGCACGAGGGCGTCCGCGCGGGCCCGCATGACGAGGACGTTGTCCTCCTCGCCCTCGACGCCGAAGAGCACCGAGTGGCCCTCCCAGAGCGCGAGCAGGTAGCCCTCGTCGTCGGTGAGGAACCGGATCTGGAGCCGCCGTAGCGTTTCCTTGACCCGTTCGAGCGTGATCGGGCGGGCCTCGTCGGGCAGCCATTCGCGTTCGGCCGGCAACTCCGGCTCGCGATGCCCAAGGTTGACCGCCTCTTTACGCCACCACGACACCTCGGCCTCCCTTCCCCGACGCCGCAGGAACAACACGTGCGCCCGCGACCGTAGTACCCCGGCTCAACGTCCGGTAGGGAAGAGCGCAAGGCGACCGCCCCGCCGGAGGTAGACGACCCCGAAACTTGCCCTGATTCCTACCCAGCCGCCAGCCACCACAACCCGGATCGGATCATCCCCCAGAAACCCCATCCGCGCGCAGGAAAGCAGTGCGCGCAAGGGTATGCCGACGGTGTGCGCACCACCAGTGACCTGCAGGACCTCCTGGTCTCCCAGCGCGTCCCCGACCACCTGGGGGTCCCCTCCGGAGCTGGCCTCGCGGAAGGCCTTCTCCGCGGACGCGAGGAGCCCGTTCACGACCTCGGCGGGCACCGCGTCGAGCTGCTCGGCGGGCGTGTCCGGCGGGATGGCGCCGCGCCAGCCCTCGTCGCGGCGGGGCGGGAGAGCGCTCGATCCGGCGGTGAGCGCGTCCAGGAGGGCCTTGGCGGGGACCGTGACGTCGCCCTCGCCCTCACCCCGGACCGTGCGGGCGGCGAGGGTGTCCAGCGGGAGCCAGGACCACAGCGTGAGGGCCCCGCCCGAGGAGCGCAGCCGGACCAGCGCCGCAGGGTCGAGCCGGACCACCCGCCCGAGGAAGGCAGTGGCGTCGGACCGGTCCGCGGCGGCCTCGAAGGTGGGCAGGCTCACCGGTGCACCGGATCCGGCTCGGGCGCGGTCAGCAGCCAGGCTTCGAGGAACGCCTTCTCGACGGGATCCAGCCGCCGGGGCCTGCTCGCGGCGAGGTCGTACGGCACCATCTGAGTCTGCGCCCTGGCGACGATCTGGCCGCCGTCGTGGTCGAACATCTCGTAGCCCACCTTGAAGCTCACGTTGCGGACCTCCAGCACCCAGGTGTCGATCCGGACCGGAGCGGGCTGGTAGTCGATCGGGCGCAGGTAGTCGATCTCGTGGCGGGCGATGACGACCCCGGACATGAGCCGTTCGAGGCCACGCTCGGCGGCGATCCGGGCGATCAGCTCGGTGCGCGCCTCCTCGAACAGGGTCAGGTAGCGGGCGTTGTTGACGTGCCCGAACGCGTCCATGTCGGACCAGCGGATCTGGCAGTGCGCGGTGTACCGGGCCACGGCGGAAAGCCTTTCGCAAGCGGTGGGCCCGCCGGAGTGCAGCGGGCCTGCCGGGATCGACAGCAGCCCGGCTCGCCGCCGGGCGGACGGGCGGCGGGCCGGGCTGCGGCGCGGCGGTGTCAGTCGCGCGTGAGCTTGCGGTACGGCGCTCGGTGCGGGCGAGCCGCCTCGGGACCGAGCCGGTCGACCTTGTTCTTCTCGTAGGACTCGAAGTTGCCCTCGAACCAGTACCACTGCGAGTCGCCCTCGTAGGCCAGGATGTGGGTCGCCACGCGGTCGAGGAACCACCGATCGTGGGAGATCACCACGGCGCAGCCCGGGAATTCCAGCAGCGCGTTCTCCAGCGACGACAGGGTCTCGACGTCCAGGTCGTTGGTCGGCTCGTCCAGCAGCAGCACGTTGCCGCCCTGCTTGAGGGTCAGCGCCAGGTTGAGCCGGTTGCGCTCGCCACCGGACAGGACGCCGGTCGGCTTCTGCTGGTCGGGGCCCTTGAAGCCGAACGCGCCGACGTAGGCGCGCGAGGGCATCTCGACCTGGCCGACGTGGATGTAGTCGAGCCCGTCTGACACGGTCTGCCAGACGCTCTTCTTCGGATCGAGACCGGAACGCGCCTGGTCCACGTAGGACAGCTTCACGGTCTCGCCGACCCGGACAGATCCCTCGTTCGGCTCTTCGAGACCGACGATCGTCTTGAACAGGGTGGTCTTGCCGGCGCCGTTCGGGCCGATGATGCCGACGATGCCGCCGCGGGGCAGGTCGAAGTTCAGGTCGTCGATGAGCAGCAGGTCGCCGAAGCCCTTGCGCAGGTGGCTGGCCTCCACGACGACGTTCCCCAGCCGCGGGCCCGGCGGGATCTGGATCTCCTCGAAGTCGAGCTTGCGGAACTTGTCGGCCTCGGCCGCCATCTCCTCGTACCGGGCCAGCCGCGCCTTGCTCTTGGCCTGCCGCCCCTTGGCGTTGGACCGCACCCAGTCGAGTTCGTCCTTGAGCCGCTTCTGGCGCTTGGCGTCCTTGGCGCCCTCGACCTTGAGCCGCTCGGACTTCTTCTCCAGGTACACGGAGTAGTTGCCCTCGTAGGGGTAGCAGCGGCCGCGGTCGATCTCGAGGATCCACTCGGCGACGTTGTCCATGAAGTACCGGTCGTGTGTCACGGCGACGACACAGCCCGGGTACTTGGCGAGGTGCTGTTCGAGCCACAGCACGCTCTCGGCGTCGAGGTGGTTGGTGGGCTCGTCGAGCAGCAGCAGGTCAGGCTGCTGGAGCAGGAGCTTGCAGAGCGCCACGCGACGGCGCTCGCCGCCAGAGAGCACCTTGACGTCGGCGTCGCCGGGCGGGCAGCGCAGCGCGTCCATGGCCTGCTCGATCTGGCTGTCCAGCTCCCAGCCGTTGACGGCCTCGATCTTGTCCATCAGCGTGCCCTGTTCGGCGAGCAGCGCGTCGAAGTCGGGATCGTCACCGCCCATCTCGGCGCTGACCTCCTCGAACCGCTTCAGGACCGCGCGGATCTCGGCGACGCCCTCCTCGACGTTGCCCCGCACGTCCAGTTCCTCGTTGAGCGGCGGCTCCTGCTGGAGCATGCCGACCGAGTAGCCGGGCGAGAGAAGCGCATCGCCGTTCGACGGGTGGTCGAAGCCCGCCATGATGCGCAGCACCGTGGACTTGCCCGCGCCGTTCGGACCGACGACGCCGATCTTGGCGCCGGGCAGGAACGACAGCGTGACGTCGTCCAGGATCACCTTGTCGCCGTGCGCCTTGCGCAACCTGCGCATCGTGTAGATGTACTGCGCCACTGTGGGAGGCCTCCGGAGTCGATTTGCCGCGCCTCCATCCTCCCAGGTCGGGCGGGCCGTCGTGAAATCGCCGCCGGCCCGGGTGTCGCGGCCCGCCGGCGCTGGGCGGGCGGGCCGCGACCGGGCTAGGGCCTGTCAGCCGCAGTGGACCCCATAGCGGTAGGCGGTGGAGTTCTCGATCTCGCCGCCCCAGTCGATGCAGGCGTTGCGGGCGGACACGTAGACCGGTCCGGCGTACTCCTTGAAGTCGCCCGGGTTGGACTTCCACGGGGCTCCGGCCAGCGAGATCTTCGCGTCCATGTGCTTCTTCGCGCCCGGGCTGTTGCGCACGGTGACGACACAGTTCTTGCCGGTGGCCCCGCTGTAGGTGAGCCAGACCGTGCCACCGGAGACGTCGAGGTGGTCGATCGCGGCGTATCCGGATCCGCAGGCGCCGTTGTACTCCGCGGCCTGGGCTGTGCCCGGCAGCAGCGCCGTGGCGCCCGTGGCGAGCGCCGCCGCTACGGCGATACGCAGGAATGCAGACATGCTGAAACCTTCCGGTCGGGAATTCGCTGTCGCCGTGGCCCGGCGACGCACCCCATCCGACCGGCGAAAATGATTGTCATCCACTGCCTGGATCCGCCGATCAATCAATGCCATACAATCGGCCGCCGACGACACGCGGGGGTGTGGGGATGGCGCGGCGGGAACGCCCGGTCGATCCGGCGGCGGGTCCGCTGGAAGCATTCGCTTTCGAGCTGCGGAAATTACGCGGCGAGGCAGGAAATCCCACGTATCGGGCGCTGGCGAAGTCGGCCGGATTCAGCGCCACCACCCTGTCCGAGGCCGCGGCCGGCCGCCGCCGTCCCAGCCTCGACGTCACCCTCGCGTACGCCATGGCTTGCGGCGGAGGCGAGGCCGACTGGCGCGAGCGCTGGCTCGCCCTCGGCGCGATCCCCGAGCCCGCCGCTACGCCTTCGGCGGTGGCTGAGGCCGAGCCCGCAGGCTCCGGTGCGGGGGTGGGGGAAGAGCCGGTTGCGGATCCGGCCCGGATGCCGGCCATGCCCTCGGGCCGCCGGGTGCCACGGTGGGCGATGGTGGCCGGAGTGACGCTCGTCGCCGCGGGGGTGCTCGCCGGCACGACGGCCGCGCTGTGGCCGGCCAGCGACCGGACGCCCGCCGCCTCGCCACCCCAGCGCCCGGGGTGCCCCGCGCTGACCGGCAAGCCGCTGTTCACCGCCGAGACCTACCACAACGGGGCGCGGATCCGCCGGGGCCC